>JAJZJL010000012.1 GCA_021810145.1 Planctomycetota bacterium
TCAGAATCCATGGCTAGTTCCGGGCATGCGCCGATGCGAGCATTTTTCGCCAGTGAATCATGGGCAGTTTACGGGTCAGCCCGGCGGCATAATGCGCAATTGCCGGTGTTACTTGAAGCGTAACGGACTTTACATAAACCACAGCCGACAGTTTTTCGCCAAGTTTGCCCTCCACACGTTTATAAATAATCAGATCCGATGTATGGCCATGCGCCCGGACATACAGGGGGGCATCGAGCGTTCCGGTAATCGGCTTTCCTTTTAACATGGTAAACGTGTATGCAAAGCTGATGCGCGGGCGGGTCTTGCCGGAATAATTTTTGATGTCGCTGCCTTCCTGCTGATAACGCCAATCACGGATTTGCTTTGCCGCCAGCACGTGCACGCGGATGGTTTTTATTAAACGTATATCAATATCACGATATTGCTTGATGTCGGCCAGCCAGACCCGAAAGGGCGTTTTCAATGTCGTCCATACTTTTCCGGCAAGTACCGTGCCATTGCTTAATGTCACCGTGCCGTTGCGGACCGCCAGAGACGTATTGCCGTTGGATGTGCCGAACGGATGCGCGTTGTCATCGGGTTTGAACATGCCGCTGCCCGGTGCCTTAACCGTCCGCGCCCGGGAGAGAATACTGTTGAGGCTTTGGCCGAATGCCAGCGGTCCAACAAAAAGGTACAGCAATGCCGCTGCCGCTATGCCCGGATGGGTGCCGCGTGAGCGTGTGTGCGGCGGTTGTGGCCTGCCGCAAGTTCGTTGTTGACCGCCGCTTTGGAAAGCCTGGGCCGAACGGTGCCTGGCTGTCAGGCGGGTTTGAAAATTCCCGACCGCACCGCCGATTGGCCGCACGAGCGCTGTGCCGTTAAGATAAGACCGGTATTTCATAGGATGTATTATGCCCGCTCCTGCCGGCCTTGTTCAACAGCTTGATCAATATCTGCACCGCAGGCGGTTGCTTGCGCCGAATATGCGTGTGCTGGTGGCCTGCTCCGGTGGAGCGGACAGTGTGGCACTGTTGAAGCTGTTTCACGCCGTCAACCAATCGGATTATTGGCATTGGAAACTCGTTGTCGGCCACGTCAACCATCAGTTGCGCGGACGGGAATCAATGCGCGACGAATTATTTGTCCGGGAGCTGGCCACAAAACTGCAATTGCCGTTCCGGTGCAGGAAATTGAACCTCAAGCGGTCCAAAGCCGGTCGCATCGTCAGTGAAAATACGGCACGCGAGGGGCGGTATAAGGCGCTGCTGAGCATGGCGGCGGCAGGTCGCTGCCATGTTATTCTGCTGGCTCATCATGCCGATGATCAGGCGGAGACAATTCTTATGCGGCTGCTGCGCGGAGCCGGTGTGACCGGGCTGGCGGGTATGAACGAAAAAGAGCGGCGGGGGAATGTGGAGCTTGTGCGTCCGCTGCTTCCATGGTCCGGTGAGACACTGCGAAACTGGCTCTCGGAAATACATCAGCCATGGCGCGAAGATTCAAGCAATCAGGATACCGACTATTTTCGCAATCGCATTCGCCATGAATTGCTGCCCATTCTGGAAACATATCAGCCGCGCATCCGGGAACTGTTACAACGTAACGCCCGCCACGACCGCGCCGCCGCTGATTTCCTTAAGCAGCACGCCAGAGCGTTATTGCGAACCGCCCGTTATCGCCATGGAGCCCGCGGCGTGAGCTTTTCGGCGCTTGGCATGCCTGATGCGCATCCCGCGCCGGCGGCGCTGGCATTGCGGATGGCCATTGTGGATGCCGGCGGCGATGAGGATGCCATCAATACCACCACGTTGCTGGATGTGCTTGATAAACTTCGCAGCCGGTCGTTGCGCGGTGAAATCCAATTTGGCGGGGCCATACGGCTGAAGGTGATCGGCAATCGTATTAATATTTACCGGATTTCAGGCAAGCTCGGCCAGCCGCGGAGATTATTGAATTGTTGAAGCGCTACGGGTTAATCTGGAAACGTTTTGATCTTTGGGCCGCGGACGCAACGCATTATCGTCGGGCGGTGGCGGGAATATTTCTCCTGGCGCTGGCGATTCGCGTGGTTGCGGCCATTGTGCATCCCTATTATCTGCCTGATTCAGCGGATTATTCAGCTTTGGCCAAGGCAATTGTGGCCGGTCATGCCTATGAGGTGCATGGGCAACTGGCCCGGCGCATGCCGGGCTACCCTGTGTTTATGGCAGGTTTCTATGCCTTGTTTGGGATACAGCATCTGCCAATTCTCCTGGCACAGGCGGTGATTAGCGCATTAACCACCGTTTTTGCGGCACTCTTGGGCCGGTGCGTGTCGCCTGCTACCGGTTTGCTTTCCGGCGCGTTGACCGCGTTGGATCCGCTGGGCATTGGTTTTTCCGCCTCATTGTTGACCGAGCCATTATTTACCTGCCTGTTTATTTTAAGTCTTTATCTGCTTTTACAGGCTATGCGGCGGCCGGAGCATGGGGGGATATGGCTGAGCTTTGCGGTATTGTGGGCGATCGGCGTTTATATTCGCGCGGAGGTGTCACTATGCCTGTTTCCGCTTTTGCTCTGGTGTGTATGGGTGATGCCCGGTCGCAAGGCTCGCATAAAGTCGGTGATGGGAGGAATCCTGACATTGGCGGTGGTTTTTCTCTGTCTGCTGCCATGGTGGGTACGTAATTATCGGTTGTTTCATCAGGATTTTTTCCGGTTTACAACCATGCAGGGAATCAGCCTTTATGAATCGGTCTATTCCGGCGCAACCGGCGGGCCGCGACAGTCCGATCTGGTCATACCACCATCCATCGAGCGTCTCAATGAAAGTCAGCGGGATCTGGCCTGGACTCACCGCGCTATTGCCGATATGGCCCGGCATCCGGGGCGCGTGATCCGACTGGCCTTTGTTAAAATTGCCCGCACCTGGTCACCCTGGCTGCACGCAAAGGGATATACCAACGTGTGGGTTAATGCGGCGCTTACACTCTGGTATGTTCCGCTGTTTATTCTTGCCATCATTGGAATGTGCCGTTACCCGGTAAGATCGCCTTTATTTGGTGTACTGCTGGTTCCAATCGTATACTTTACATTGATGCACGCGGTGTTCCTGGGATCGGTTCGCTATCGAGTTCCGGTTATGCCGCTGGTCGTCGTTTTTGCGGCTATTGGTATGGCCGGCACAATACGGCGAATTACCGATTCCGCGCCGGCGGTTTAAATCGCGGTAAGAGCGCAATAACGGATGCACTGTTTCCGGAAATGGCAAAGCCGGAAGTTTTGCGGAATAAATGGACGTGGTGTTGTTTCATGGCTGATTTTCCCCGAGCGAGTCCCGCCAGATGGTGGAAAACTGCCGCTATTGGGCGTGTGCATCGTTCGCCCCATGCGATGTTTGTGGGGCGGGTGCGCCGGTTGATTTCCATATCAATATTGCTGGTACTGGCTTTACTCATCGGCGCTGTATGGTATCTGACCAACCCCAAACGCCTCAGCGCCATGTCCGGGCTGCTGCTTTCACACGTGTTAGGCGCGCGCGTAACTGTGCAGAATGCCATATTGTCCTGGAATGGAACCTTGCGGCTCGGGGGCGTGCGCCTGCGGACCAACCCGGGAAAAATGCCATCAACCACCTTGTTCTCCGCCGATCAAGTGGAGGTTCGCTTTAACTGGCTGGGACTTGTCAGCGGGCGGCTGCATGCTTCACAGATCACCGCGGTACGTCCCATGCTTAATTTGGTCGATGACATCAAAGCCCGGCAATGGAATTATGAAGGCTTTGCGCAATCCGCCGCCACCGGTCCGTCGACAATTCCAGCAAGTAAACCCGCGCGGGCCGTTTATCAAAACAATCGTCCGGCACATTTGCCGGCAATTAATCTGCAAAATGCGGTGGTTCGCTGGGGCGAGATTCGCCACGGCGTGTATCGCATCGTTGGGCAAAGCCTGGTTAACGCCGAACTGGGACCCAGTCCGGAATCGCATTCCACCTATCAGTTGGATATGGAGCAGCAAACATTTGACGGGCACCCGGGCATTGTTTTAACCGGACGCTATAACATCGGCACGCGTGAATTTTCCGCCCGAATTGATAAACTCCAATTTACCCCGGGCTTTCGACGGACCATGCCGGCTCCGGTGCAGGAACTGTGGCATAAACTGCATCTGCGCGGAGCCATGCGGGATATTGTCTTTAAAGTAAGTCCGAACTCGGGCCTGCATGTTCATGCCTTGCTTGATGCTGTATCCATTGAGACCGTAGCCCCCAGCCGTCGATTGGGACCGCAGGTTATTCCCTTGAATAACCTCAACGGTCAGGTGGCTGTAAGCAATACGGGTTTCAGCATCAGCAACCTGCGTGGTATGGTGCTGGGGTGGCATTTTCAGGTGCCTGAAGCCCGATTTGACGGCTATGAGTCCGGTGCGCCGTTTCATCTGACCGTGAAGCTGCCGAATATCCATATTCCTTTTCCCTACCCGAAGATTTTCTCAACGCGGGATTTCTCACTTGCACAGGCTATTTTTCATCGTTTGCGCCCCAGCGGCCTGCTGAGCATTACGGTACATATCGACCGCAGTCAATTGCACGCCGCGCCGAGTGTGCGGGGAGAAATTGACTGCGAAAATGTGAAGGCTCGATATGTAAATTTTCCCTATCCCATGGACCATGTTCATGGAACGATTCGTTTTACCGCCCACCACATTAATTTTGTCAATGTTCAGGCCACGGCCGAGTCGTTTCCTGTTTCCCTGAAAGGCCGTGTGGCAATTAATGAAAACGACGGCCCGATCAATCTGGTTATCAGTTCGCCGCGCGCTTATTTTGATCGTCGGCTTGCGGCCTGCCTGCCACGGGATATCCGGCCCATCTGGAACCGGTTCAATCCGGTAGGCGTGGGAGGATTTGTCTGTGATGTCACACATGCGGCTGGAACCCATGGTGGTCCGCGGATTGTACTGCATATTTTTCCACAGGATGTTTCCGGGGCATATCGGGATTTGCCATTTCCACTTAAACACGTGCACGGCTCGCTGATATTTACCGATCATGAAACCCGGATCATCAAGCTTGAGGCCCCCGTTGGCGACAGGGGGAATATTGTTTTTACCGGTAAGGTTACCTACTCTCCCAATGACCTTGCCAAGTTGCGGCCCATGGTGCATCTCCAGGCATCACATGTCCCTGTTAATCGCACGTTAACTGGAAGCCTGCCGGGATCATGGGCCCGCTGGATTAAGCTGCTGCATGTCAAAGCCGGTTACGCCGATCTTGACGCAATGATTACCCGCGGGCCGGCCGGAAATCCGGCTGTGCAGGGAACGCTGAATGTTGATCATGCTGTTATGACTCCAGCCCAACTGCCGTGGCCGTTGCATGATGTTGCGGCATTGGCGCATATCAGTTCCGGGGGGCTGGTCATTAACCGGGTTACCGGTCTGACCGGTGCGGACGGCAAAGGAACTCTGGACCTATCGGGCGCGATTGTTGAGCCTCAAACCGGTCCGGTGCGCATTCGTGCGGCGGGAAGCTGGAAAAACATTCAGATTGCCCAGGCGGCACCGGCGGGCATTCCCCGGTTCCTGGCGGATTTCTGGAATAAATGGAAAATTCGCGGGCCAAGCAACGGAAGTTTCACCTGGTCGGTTGCTGTTCACCAGAACAAGCTTACCGCGGCCACGGCTATGCGGGATCAAAAGTATGTCGTGCGGGTTGAACCGGACGCGATGAGTGTGGCACCGGCATTTTTACCGGCACCGCTTTCGGCAATTACCGGAGAGGTGGATGTGGATAACGGGGTTATTCATATGACGGGTATTCACGCGCGTGCCGGAGCACAGCACCTGAAACTCTCAGGCACGTATCATACCGGCTCGGAGGCGTTGGGCTTGTCGCTTACGGCTCATGGTCCGCATTTGTCCAAGCCGTGGATGTCGCTGATTCCCGGATCCACCCGGGAATTTATTGATCAGCTCAAACCCAGCGCAAGCTGGGCGCTTGAACTTCCGACATTGAATCGCATTAAGGTCGGCAAAGCATATCGCTGGCATTTTACCGGATCGCTGATATTGAATAATCTTGTTACCGCCGGTGACGTTAAACTTAAAGCCAAACAGGCCACCGTCACCATCGCACTGGATCTGGCTCCGGGCAGTTCCTTCCCCATGCTCGACGGACAGTTTGGCGTGGCGCGGTTAAACTGGAACGGAAGAATCGCTGATCCACTGACCGGCTACATCACCGCCAATTCCTCCACCCATATCATCACGATCGACCATATCAATGGAATGGTGGCGGGCGGCAAGCTCACTGGAAATATTCGAATTCATACCGGCAAAAAGGCCTCCTATGCGGTGGCTTGCGAGTTGCACGGATCACAACTCGCCGGCTTATTGAGTTCGCCGGCTAACACCGGCGGTACCAGGGGAATTGCAACCAGCACGGGAATCGTTGATGCTTCACTGCTGCTCAATGCCACGATGGGGAAAAATCCGGCGCGGCAGGGAAGCGGACAACTGATTATTCACCATGCCAGTATTTATGATGTGCCCATGGCCATGGGATTGATGCAGATTGTTACTTTGCGCCTGCCGATCAGTTCCGATTTTAAGCACGCGGATGTGCGTTATGTCATCAACAACAACATTGTGCGCTTTAAACCCATTTCATTGAGCAGTCCGGGCGTGAATCTTGTTGGCGAAGGGGACTTGAATCTCAAAACCACCGATATCAACCTCCGGCTTCTCACGCAATCGCCGCACGGCACGCGGGTGCCGCTGCTGGGCTTTCTCTTCGGCCTGGCCCGTTCGCAGCTTCTGGAATTGCGCGTCTCCGGCACATTGGCACATCCCGTTATTGCGCCGGTACCGTTACGATTTTTGACATGGCCGTTTATCGGCTTTGGGCAATAAAGCCATAAATGGTTATAATCCCGCTTGCCAGCAATGGAATCGCGCCCGTAGCTCAGTTGGATAGAGCGGCGGTTTCCTAAACCGCAGGTCACAGGTTCGATCCCTGTCGGGCGCAGTTATAATAAGTGTTGCTGATCGCTGTACTTAGCGAACTTCCCTGTGTCGGGGAATGCGGCTCATGAGTCCCCGCCAAAACGGTATATACCGTTTTGGCTCTGACCAAAGGAGCCGTCCATGCCACGACTGACGCACAAACTTCCCTCGTACAGACTACATCGCGCTTCCGGCCAAGCGGTTATTACGCTGGCCGGACGGGACTATTATCTGGGGACATATAACTCCCCGGAAAGCCGAACCGAGTATGATCGTCTGATCCAGGAATTTCTCGCCAATAGCCGTAGTGCAGGTGCGGTACAATCACAGGCCAATCAAGGTGCCCAGACTGTTACAATCAACGAGTTGATTACCACCTACTGGGACTTCGCCCTTGGTTATTATGTGAAGAACTCCCAACCTACGCGTGAACTGCAAGCGTTAAAGTATTCCTTCAAACCTATGGCCGAATTGTATGGTGTTATTGCGGTGGACAATTTTGGTCCAACCGCCCTCAAGGCGGTTCGGCAGCGCATGGTCGATCAGGGGTTATGTCGTTCGCTGGTTAATCGGCGCGTTAACCGCATTCGTCGCATATTTAAATGGGGTGTGGAAAACGAATTGGTGCGATCCGCTACTTTGGAGGCACTGCGCGCCATTGCCCCGCTGAAACGAGGCCGCTGCAGTGTGCGCGAATCTGATCCGGTTAAGCCAGTTCCCGAATCACTTGTCAATGCCATCGAACCGTTTGTGTCACGGCAGGTATGGGCCATGATCCAGCTTCAATTACTGACCGCCATGCGTCCTGGAGAAGTCATTCAGATGCGACGCCGGGATATTGATACCAGCGGAACAGTCTGGATATATCGGCCGGAATCCCACAAAACCGAACATCATGGTCATGAACGTTGTATCTATCTGGGGCCGCTGGCACAAAAGTTCGTCATGCCGTTTCTAAATCGTGCTGATGATGATTTTCTATTCAGTCCGTTGGACGCGGATAAGGAACGGCGCGATAAACTTAGTGCTTCTCGAAAGACCCCCTTGTCATGCGGCAACCGCCCCGGAACGCATCGCTCCAGCAAACCACAGCGCAAACCCGGCACCTGCTATGATGTGGACAGCTATCGGCGCGCCATCACTTACGGAACGAATAACGCATTTCCATGGCCTAACCTCGCGGGACGCAGCTTGGATCAACTTTCATCAGAGGAACGCCTTCAATTTAATGCCTGGCGCAAAGCGCATCACTGGCATCCTCATCAACTGCGGCATAATGCCGCGACACACCTGCGAAAGGAATTTGGCATTGAAGCGGCAAGATTGATTTTAGGCCATCGTTCGGTCGCGGTAACAGAGATTTATGCCGAACTGGATCACCAGAAAGCGGCGGACATTATTGCCAAGGTCGGGTGATGCCGAGAGGAGGATACGTGCAGCGTGCCACGCCGCAACGGTAATGGCGATTGCGGAACCGCACCACGGCAACGGCGTGGTGACGAATTGTTATACAGCAATCCCGCACAGTCCATGGAAGCACACCATGAAGATGCGCGCAAACTTCCGCAACCCAATGTATCAGTTATCTTCGGGCCGGCTGCCGCGGAGTATTTCCGTGATTCTCCGGTTCGCCTCGTTGATTTGCCTTTGACGCCGCGCCGTTGTCACTGGGAGCATAACAGGCTGGACCTCTCTGGAGATTGCAAACCGTTGCAGTGCCTCCCGACTGGTGTAGGTAGTGCCGCCAATCTGAATCGCCTCCAGTCGGCGTCCGCGCGCACCACGTTGTACCCAGCGGTATACGGCACTGATGTGAATCCGTCGGCCATTGGGGCGTGATGGCAGAAGAGTGGGAACCTGACCAATGGGTACCAGTTGTTCGGTGTGCAGATCAATCATGGAAGCCTCCAATTCAAATAAATATCCAACGGCTTAATGTTGTACACATTCCTAAAACATTATGAAAGACGATCATTCACAGTCAATGACATTACTAAAGTTAATGGGTTATTTTATGCCGCAAGTCCTTGCGGTTATGAATCCTATCCGTTACGATTCATAATCTATGGCAAAGAAAAATATTAAAATCAAAGCACCGGTCACCCTCGGCAAACCCCTGACCGTCCAGAGAACCTATCGGTTCAATACCGAGCTCTTTGAATCCTTTGAAGAGGACTGTGCCCGGCATCTGGCCAATCCGAAGCTGGTGCTGGAAGCTTTGATTCTCCATTGGCTGGAAGGGGATAGCAAGACCCGCAGTGCCATGGCCATGCGTCACCGCCAACGGTTTGGCAACACGGGAAGCGAAGATTAAATCTTTCATCCACCGGAAACTGACCAGGCTCAAAACGCCCCGCGTTTGCTACGGTCAAAGCGAGTAATCTTGGCCGCCACGTAACTCATTCTTACAATGTGTTCCTTGCGAACAATCAGTGGTTTGTAGTTTGTGTTGTCCGCCCGTAGTTCCACGCGCCCATCCTGAAGATCGTAAACACGTTTGAACGTGCATTCGCTATCCCGTTCCGCTCCAAAGCGAACATAGACCGCATCGCCATCTTCAATGGGTGTATTGGGCGAACAGACACACACTTCACCGGGCGCAAAGGCCGGCAGCATGGAATCCCCTACCACTTCGAAAGCAAAGACCAGTGGATCATCAATACCGGTGCCAACAGTGGATACATAGTCATAGCCGATACCATTATCCAAGCCTAAATCCGAGTAATCCTGGGCTGGCCCAGCTGGTGCTCTATTAATAATGGGCGCTTTGCGTTCCAATGTGCCCCTGTATTGTTCAATTCTCGATGCTCGCCATAGTTTATCGAGTTCATCAAGGGTAAGTCCAAAGGCTTCGGCGATGCGGCGATACGTGCCCGGCTGAGGCATGTTACGCTGGGTTTCAAGACGGGCGATCTGTTCGCGCGAAATACCCACCTTCTGGGCCAGAAAATCCTGGTTCCAGCCCGCCCGGGCGCGCAAGTCCTTCAAAATGTCACCAAAAGCAGGCATGATTCATATTAAATCACAATAATTTAATTGAGTCAAATCAATTGTAATAATATTTGTAATATTACGACTTGACAGCATACCGTGAGTTTGTATTTTGTTCGGTATATGGAAAGCCCCATGGGTTCGGATGAATACGGGCCTACGGAACTGGGCTTCGGCCAGACGCCAACGGGTGAATTTGAAGCGATGACTTTGAATTTACCATTACACAAGGAGATTTCATTATGCCAAAAAGTGCTTATCACCATCTCTCGAATATACAAAGGCAACAGATCGCCAGACTGGCGGCCAAACGCTTCGCCCAGGAGATAACAGCCGGGGAAGTGTGTCGTCAGCTTGGGATCAACTATTCCACCCTCAAGCATATATGCAATGAGTACCGCATTACGGTTCCCAAGGTACGCAGAGAACCGGAAACGAAATCCGCCGCATGATGGCCTCTTGTTTAACTTATGGACTGGGGCCAATTAGCGTGGCCCCGTTTTCACTATTTATACCCGAATCAAGGAGTGTTTTGTTATGAAGCTTCAAGCCCCTACCCAATTATTTGCCTACGATCAACCCGGACGACGTATCTGTCGGCTCTGCTTTGGAAATCCCATCAAGCAGCGTCAGGTCCAGCGCCCCGGATATGTTGAAACCATTCATGACTTCCTGCCAACGCAGCTATTTGGCGTGGTGTGGTGGAACCGCCGCAGCGAAGGCCAGCAACATCGGATGCTGGCGGTTCTCGAAGCGGTGGAAACAGCCAAGATCGGAACCCGGATGCCGGATGTATCCGTCAAGGTGCTGGTGCATACCATGCTCCAGCAGGATGGGCCAGCAGGCAGTGATGGTCCCATTGATCGCTTTCTTCTACTGCTGGAACAGATACGTGACTCCGGCAGTGAACCGGGCAAATTGCCACCGGTATTATTTCAGATCATTGGACAGCAGATTCAACTCGCGCAGCGGTTTAATCCCGGTGCGGGCTTGCCGCCTCATTGGAGCTTGAACTGACATGCGTAGCGGAAGGTTTTTCACGGCATTGGTGATACTGGGCTTATGGATGACGTTCTCGCTGATGCTGGCGGATCGGCAGATTGTTATCAATACCTCGCCCAGCGTCAAACCGGGTTTGTATTGGCGTGTGGATGAAAGCCTGCGTGTGGGAACCATCATTGATTTTCGGATACCGCCCATGGCCAGAGCATATGTCCATGAGCGTACCGGGCATTTCGGGCAACATTGGTACATACTCAAGCCGATTGCCGCTGGCCCCGGCGAGCGAATTAATACTCTGGGCCGATGGCTTTATATCAATGGCCGTAAAATGGCGCGAATCTATACCCATGATGAAAAAGACCGGCGATTACCGCATTGGCGTGCGGATTGCGTGCTTGGCCCGCAGGAATACTTTGTCTATTCCAACCGCATCTGGAATAGTTTTGACAGCCGGTACTATGGCCCAATCTCACAAAAGCAGATCAGTGCGGTGCGTGTGCCGTTGCTGACTTGGTAATGGATACAAAACAGATGCAATTGGAATCTTGCGACAATCCCATCCTCTTCCTGGCTATCACATTGCATTGCCGGCAAACGCCAGCGAATCATCCAATTGTTCGTCCATGTAGGCAACGGACATGCGTTGCGTGGCGGCCAGACGCTGGGAACGGCTCTGCGCCCGGCCAATGAGAATTCCGGCTATCCAATGCGGAATCGTCGGATTTCTTGAGGCGACACGTTTAGCCAATTTCACCAGGGTGGCAATGTGTGTGGCAAACACCTGATCTTCCAGTCCGGCAAAGACGATGTTATCTCCGGGATCTCCCTGCCGCCCCGCACGGCCCGCAAGCTGGCGATCCACGCGCCCGGATTCATGAAGCTCTGTGGCGATCACATACAATCCGCTCGCCTGCCGGGCCTGCAAGTCCAGTCGAATATCAGTTCCCCGGCCAGCCATATTGGTAGCCACGGTTATGGTGCCCGATTTGCCGGCTTCGGCGATGATTTGCGCTTCTTCCGCAACGCGCCGGGCATTGAGCACCCGATGCGGCAGGCCTAATGCTGTAAGACGTCTGGATAACTCTTCACTGGCATGTACGCTGACGGTCCCGGCCAGCACTGGCCGTCCGGCGTCATGGGCGAAGCGAATCTCCTCGACAATTGCATCCCACTTGTTTGATTGACTGTGGAACATCCGGATGCCGTTGTGTCGGCGGATGCACGGACGGTTTGTGGGAAGTCTCAGCATACCACGGCGGTAGACATGCCAGAGTTCCCCGCGTGCCTCGGCCAATGTGCCGGACATGCCGCTTAATCGCTGATAAAGCCTGAAAAACCGCTGAAAGCTGATTCGAGCCAGCGTTTCCTTCATGGGCTGAATCTCCAGTGATTCGCCGGCTTCCACCGCCTGGTGTAATCCGTCTCGCCAATGTCGATCAGGCATTAATCGGCCCGTGGATTCATCCACAATGACCACTTTATCATCCTGTATGACGTATTGTTTGTCCCGCAGGTAGAAATGCCGAGCCGTCAGGGTCTGGCAGACCAATTCTTCGCCGCGCCGCTGGGAGCGCCACAGACCCTCACGGCCACTACTGGAAGCCACAACTGCGTCGCGGCCACTTTCTGTAAGCTCCACCGATTTAAATCGCGGTTGAAGGCGATAATCGCGGCCTAATGTTAAATGGCGCGCTACGTCAATGGCCTGCTCATAAGCTTGTGTTTGTTCGGGGTTGCCGGCATCACCGGAAATAATCAGCGGCGTAACGGCCTCATCAATAAGCACTGAATCCGCCTCATCCACAATGGCGGCGTATAAGCCACGTTGCACGCCATTGGATTTCTGCGCTGGTGAAAACAGTGGCCATCCGAGTCCCGACTTTGACTTTGGACGCTGGAGTTGGTCACGCAGGTAATCCGCGCACACTTCCTTATTGGTGGCATACGTGATGTCCATGGCATACGCGGCCCGGCGATCATCGGTAGACATTTCCTGCTGAACATACCCAACGGACAGGCCGGCGATGGCATATATTTTCTCGAATTCCTCCGCATCGCGCCGGGCGAGGTAATCATTAACGGTAATGACATGGCAGCCGCGTCGCCGCCACGCGTGCATAATGGCCGGAACGGTCGCTGTGATGGATTTACCCTCACCGGTGGCCATCTCGACCAGCAGGCCGTCATAAAGTGCCAGAGAGCCGGCAATCTGCACCGGAAACAACCGCATACCGGTTTCCCGGCGAATCACTTCACGAATGGCCGCCGCCGCCAGTAAGCGATCCTTTCGAGAATCACGTCCCAGATGAAACGGTATCGCCAATCGGGCCAGGCGACGTTTGAGGCGTCCATCGGATATTCCTTTGAACTTGCTTTCAAGTTGGCCGACGGCCTGAGCATTGCGCAAGTATATCTTACGATACGGTATGAGCCGTCGCAGACGGCCTATGGTACCGTGCCATGCCGCGTCCAAGCCACGCGGAATCTTTTCAACCGATTTTGGCATGATGGTTCACCTTATAATCCCGTTCCCGGTTGCAGCGTTCGGCGAAGATCATTGACGATATCCATGAGCAACGACTGATCGGGCAATTGTATCCGCGCAACAACGCGCTGGCCGGGCAGCAACCGTATTTCCTCGGTCGGTTTGAATACCAGCATGAAGAAAGGCTGGGCACTCTGATCGGGCGTTTTCGCGTGCAGGCTCGGCGCAAATGGGCCACCCGCCAGGTAACTCAAAGCTGCCGAGGGAAGCTGGTTCCCTCCGCCGGGATACACTCGGATCATCGTGGCCGGAATCATCGGTGCGGGATTTCCGGGCAACCGCATTTGAATATCCTTGAAACCGGAGCGAATAATTCGGCCCGCTTCACCTTGGCCGGCAGGGGCATATACCAGCGGGTTGGTCATCTCCACCAGGGTGCCTATTCGCTCGCCGCGTTGGATATAGCTTCCGAGTTGAAGGCGTAACGTGTGATTAATCCACACACCGCCAACGGGGGCACAAATAGTCAGGTTGTTGATCCGGTTCTTGAGCCGGCGAATTTCTTGATTCAAGGCCACAATCTGGCGCGATAATATTTGCGCCATCACGGGGTTGGTGGCCAGAGCCTTGCGACGTTTGATGCGGGTTGCGGCCAGACGGGACTGGGCCTGAATTAAACTCGTCTGCAATACCGGGTTGGACAATCGCACCAACGCGATACCGGGCTGCACGGTGTGATTCAGCTTGTTGTACCATCTCAAGAAGCCACCACTCTGGGCAAATACACCACGTTGGTGTTCCGTGCGAACAACTCCCTCCACGCGGCTGTGATGGGGCAGGGGAAGAATACCAACGCAGATCGCTATAATGGCTACGATAGCAAGACTGATGCCGATGGCCCGCCCCCGACGATGTACCAATTCAGGGCTGGAAAGCAGATACCACCCTCCGCGCCCCAAGGGGACCAGCAGCCAGGTTGCGGCGGCAATTGTGGCCATGGTCAGCAGAAGTAGTGTCAGTTGCGGATATCGGCGCAAATTGGCCACCAGAAAAAGAATAATACCTGTGCACACCAGAACCCGCACCACCCCGGATAGCGCCAGATAAACCAACAGCCAGCGTCGCTGGCCGGAGGTCTCGCTGGGGTTGATTGCCTGTTTAATACCAAAGAGGTAACGGCGTGCCAGATACGTGGCATATTGCATGGCCCGCCCCAGCAAATTGGGTATTTCTAAAAGGTCAGCCAGAATGTAGTATCCATCGTAGCGGAGAAACGGGTTGCCGTTAAAAAACACGGTCGCCACACTGGCAATAAACATGAGATTGTAGCAAAAGGCATGAAGGGTGGATCCCGGATCACTGTAACGCCAGATAATCGCGGCAATGGCCGCCAGCGCAAATTCCATCCACATTCCGGCGGCTCCCACAATGGCTCGCCGCCATTTATCGGGTAAAAGCCAGGCACTGGAGGCATCGACATAAGGTACGGGTGTGAAAATCAGCAACATAATGCCGATGACATGTACCTCGCCCCCGGTGCCGAAACGCTTGCCGAATTTTTTGCAGGCGATGGCATGGCCGGATTCATGGACGGATTTATCGACGATAAATGCCAGCAGTAATAACAGCCAATTGTCAGGTCGCAGCAATCCGCTGGAATCAGTAAGAAGTTTTCCAGCCATTGGACCGGCGTTCAAGAGTGTATATACCGCCGTACCAATCAGCATGGTCCAGAGAATCAGTCCGGGCCATGCGAAAATCCACCCAACCAAAAATAACCCGCGTTCCAGAATTGCGTCTGGGTCAAATAGAGGCATGCGTGGAAACAGCAGATTCATTAAACGGCCCTGCAAGTCGCGATTGCGGCGGCGTTTGAAGCGATCGAACATGGCTTGGGCATCGGGTGAGGTGCCGGATTCCAGCAGGTTGTTGGACGCAAGTTGGCCCAGAAGTTCGATGACTTCTCCCTGGGTCGGTGCGTCATCACCGAGCTTGGCGTTACAGATATCCCATGCCTGGCGCACAGAGCGCGAACCATCAAGTAATCCAACCAATGCGTATCCGGGCGTATTGAGCCGCGCGAAAGCGTTATTGGCCTGATCCTGAATAACGTGCCATAACCGCCCGCGAAAATACTGGCGGGAAATGTGAATGCCGGCCCGCAGGCGCGGCTTCAAATCCGCCACGCGGTGCCATGATTCATGAAATGTTGACTGCCGATCCGGCATAAGGTCTCACAGTCGTACGAAAACAAAACGTCATGTTTTTACCCGATCCTCGGCATTTATGACAACTATTGGATGGTTACAGCGAACGGTAAATCCAATTTGGCGGATCCAACGATCAGAGACTGTTCTGGCGTTCGCGATTCAAGTCCGCGGGAAATCGCATATTGCAAGATGGGAATATAAAAAAATATGCCACAAATGCGCCAAAGAGTTTACACATTGGAATCCCGATGGTAGATTCCTCCGATCATTCGACGGTTGTATACGGTTCTGGCGCTTTGTTGAGACGGAAAAATGCCAAGCATGAAAAGAAATCCGGCTGGAAAGTACCTCTTGCTGGCTGTCACCGGCGTGATGGTGGCGCACAGCATGGCCACCCCGGTATCGGTGTCGCAAAATACGGCTTATTCAGCCGTAGCCAAGCCGTGGCGGGATGTTAATTTGTCCTTCAGCCGACCAGGGCGGGTGGTCAAAATTCTGGTGCATCGTGGGCAGGTCGTGAAGGCGGGGCAGTTGCTGGCGGAAGAAAACGATCAGCAACAGAAAATCGCCGCACAGCTCGCCAAACTCACCGCAGAGAGCACGTTGCGTATACAGGCTGCCCAGGCACAATTGGCGCAGGATCAGGTGGATCTCAAACGCACGCAGTGGGCCGCCAGTCAACATGCGGCGACGCCGTTTGAAGTTCAGCGCGCGCAACTGAAAGTGACTATTGATAAGCTAAGTCTCAAGCTGGCCGAACTGAAACATCAGCATGATCAGCTTGCATGGCAGGCGGCCAAGCTGGCGGTGCAACGGCGCAAAATCATAGCTCCATTCACCGGTGTCATTGAAGACCGCTTCATTGATGTCGGTAGATCGGTCAACGCGTTCAAAAAAGTCCTGAACATTGTGCAGGTGGATCGGCTGAGAATATTTGTGCCGGTGCCTTTGCGCATTGCCATGAAGTTGCAATTGGACCGATCAAGCACTGTAAAACCTGCGACAGGCGGTGTGGTACACGGAACCATTATCTGGATATCTAAAGTCGCGGATTCGGCCAGCAACACTCTGATGGTGGAAATTCAGGTTAACAATACTCAGCACGTACCGGCGGGCCAGCAGGTGCAGGTGGCGTTCGTTCATCCGGCGACGGCAGCGTCCATCATCAATTCCCGGATCAGTGGTGCCGATCAAGTGTCATTATTGCCCACTGGGAGTAAAACGCAATGAGCGTGGAAACTTCCAGCCCAATTAGCTCTGTTCAAGTGCTCATACCGCAACAGCAGTGGGCGGACGTGAAGTCGCGGCTCGGCACCGCCGAGGCCAGGCTCGCCGATTTCAGCGTGGCCATGGAGGTTGCAACTGAAACCGCCGGCCTCAACCGGTTTATGGCACTGGCCATGGCCTTGTGCAATATTCTGGCCGTGCGCTACAATGCCCGCCGCGTGTCGCTGGGAATTCTGCGCTCGCGAAGTGTTCATGTCATGGCGATGAACCAGACTGAAAAAATTCTCCGGAAAATGCAGCTCGTGCGGGACATCGAAGAGGCCATGGAAGAATGTCTCGATCAGGATACCGAAATACTTTTTCC
Source organism: Planctomycetota bacterium (assembly GCA_021810145.1). Classification (GTDB taxonomy): domain Bacteria; phylum Planctomycetota; class Phycisphaerae; order WQYP01; family WQYP01; genus JAMDCX01. The sequence continues at coordinate 17,249 of JAJZJL010000012.1, forward strand.
TTCCGCGGCGGATGGCAATGTTATAACGCGCTGTGCGGCAAAGATTACTTCGATCCACGGCACGGGCACGGTATTGGCGATGCCATTGCGACGCGATGGTTGCGTGGGCGTGCTGCTGATGGAATTTGAGCCGGGGCGTAATGTTACCTCCGCCGAATTGGCCCCATTGCGATGCACGGCAACTTTGCTGACCCCCCGAATCATGGATTTGTATGAATATGACCGCTGGTTTGGTGCACGCTGGATGCGTGATTGGCGAAAATATCTGTCAAAGCTCGTCGGCCCCACCCATACGTGGATCAAGGCCGCCGCCATCGCCATCACGCTGTTTCTGATGTGGGCGTTTTTCGCCAAAGGCACTTTTCATATTATCGCTCCATTCACCCTCGAACCCGTCCGGCAGGCACAAATTGTCGCCCCCTTTGACGGCTACATCAAAACCGTGCTGGTGCGGCCCGGCGATGCCATCGTCGCGCATAAGACCGTACTGGCCGAATTGCATACCGCCAAACTGCGTGACCAATTAGCCGCCACCCAAGCCCAATATGCCGCCTACGCCAAACAGGCGGACGTGGCACAATCGAAGGGCAAAATTGCCGATATGCAGATTGCCGATGATTCCATGAACGGTGCCTTGGCTAAAATCAGACTCCTGAAACGCCAGATCGCACACGCCGCGATTACTTCGCCAATTTCCGGGGTCGTACTGACCGGCAATCTGCTGCGCCGCATCGGATCGCCGGTGCATTTGGGTGATGTGCTCTTTAAGGTTGCACCCATTAAACCGCTGCTGGCGAGAATCAACGTGCAGGATGGCGACATTTTGTACGTCAAAACCGGTCAGACCGGCAGTCTGGCGACCGCTTCTTATCCGGCGGATAAAATATCTCTATCGGTCACGCACATCGACCCGCTGGCGATGGTCAAACATAAGCAGAATATCTTTCGCGTTCGCGCCCTGCTTGAGCATCCGCCAACCTGGTTCCGCCCAGGCATGCAGGGTACCGCCCGCATCGACGCTGGAAGCCGCCGTTATATATGGATATGGACGCGCGGACTGGTTAATTGGATTCGCATGAAACTCTGGCTGTGAGATGTTCCCCATTATGCCCAATATGACTGCAAGTAAATCTGTCCCCCTGCGTTTGAATCCTTGTCGGAATCAGTCCATCGGTGCGATCCCGCTGCTGCGCGTTGCTGCAATCGCCGCAGTGACATTTGGCATAGTAAGCCTGCCTGCCTGCACATCGCCGTTTGGCGACCATAGCGGCACGCCATCGGGATCCGGATTTGCCGACAGCGTTCTGGCCCATGATCTATCCGATGGCCGCTTGCTGACGCATCCTTCAATGCTGCCGGTGGATCGCGGCGTACATGAACGATTGGCAGGCTATCCGACTTCCGTTAATCGCACTGGCTCTACTGGTACCCAGGCCCCACCGGCCACGCGCCAAGCGGTAATACCAGCGGGCGTGGCGGCTCCAAGCCGTGCGGCCGTAAAAAATATCCAACTGCCGGTGAAGATGACACTCATGGAGGCCATCGCCGATGCCATGCAGCATAATTTGTCGATAAAAATCCAATCCTATACCCCGGCGATTTCAGAATCGCAGATTGTCGCCGCCGAAGCGGTGTTTGATCCCACCTTCGTGGGGCAGATTCAATATCAGCACCTGGATCAGCCGACGCCTTACGGCCAAACATTGGGCTTTTCCAATTCATCTGTGGGTATCAACAATGAAGATCAAGTCAATTCTCAAGTGGGCTTCAAGAAGCTTCTTTCCACCGGAGGCACCGTCTCTCTGATCGGGTCAGATAACTATCAGGATTTTCATTCCTCCACCAGTCTGCCGCCGGATATAAACCCTTCGCACACTGCGGATATGGCGATTGAACTTAAGCAACCGCTGCTGCGGGGTTTTGGTGCACAAGTCAATAATGCCAACATATATATTGCGCGCCGCAATCAGCAAATCGCGCTGTCGGAATTCCGCGCGGAGGTTATTAAGATTGTGGCTCGCGTGGAACGCACCTATCTGCAATTTTCCCAGACTACTTCTGACCTGCGTATTGAAAGGCAGTTGGTTCTCCAGGCCAAAAAAACCTTGCTCCGCCTGAAAAATCGCCTGCACATGGATGTCGACTCGGTGCAGATGAACCAAGCCCGGGCGGCGGTTGATCTGGCCCAATATAATCTGGCCTCGGCACAAAAGCAGGCCGGCGATTTATCCCAAACGCTCAAAGCATTGTTAAATGATCCTGCCATTCCCGTTGGCCCGGGCCCCAACATCATTCCCACCAACAAGCCTGTTGCGGTACCATTTGTCTTTGATTTAGATCAGGATATTGCCACAGCGTTGCAGCAGCGCGGCATCATGCGGCGCGATCGCATGGCAGTAGAAAAAGCGGGAATCCGCCGTAGCGTTGCCCAGAATGCATTGCTGCCAAAAGCCGATCTCATCGCCGCTACAGATTCCGCCGGTTTATCACCCGATGGCAGCTTCCCCGGCGGATTTAACCGTATGATCTCCGACCCGCATGTCGGTTTTACCGTCGGCATGGACCTGGAAATCCCCCTTGGCAATCGGGCGGCTCGTGCCAATTTATATGGCCGGCGCATGGTGCGCCGACAAGCATTAACGCAAATGCTTAAGGACGCCCAGAATATCGCACGGGACATCGCCAGCGATCTACTGAACCTGACCCAGGATTGGCGGCAAGTCCACCTTGCCCGCCGTCGTCGCATCTCCGCCACGGCCGTGTTACGCGGGCTGGAAGTGGAGGAACTTTCCGGCCAGGCCCTTGACCCGACATTTCTGCAGTTGGAACTCAATGCTCAGCAGGACCTTGCCCAGGCGGAAATCGCCGAAGTTCAGGCACTGACCGCCTACAACATTGACATGGTAAAATTTCAACGCGACAAAGGCACATTGCTGGAATTCGATCGCGTCGCCATCGCACCGGCCCCCGCAAGAACTGAACCGTAAGGCAGTATTTCCCGCGAGAGGCGCAATCCAGTTGGCAGCAACCCTGATGAGCGCATCTCTTTTCAACGGCAGCCCATGCAGAGGTAACCTCGCCGAAAAGGAAACAAACCTCCCTCTTCCAATAGGAAATCCCACAAATGCGCTATCCGTATCCCTTCTTGAAACCTTATCCGAAATTTTAACTGGAATTTACTTGACTTCGCTTTTGCGGCAGTTTATTCTTCGCCCCATAATCTTTCGCTTCGCGCGGCGCGAGATGGTACTCACCATAATTTTAAGGGAAAGAACCTCTTTTTCTTTTGGCGGTAGTGGGGATGAGAGAATCAATTTTGTGAGTGGAGAGAATGATACAGTCTGATGGTTTCTACATCGTTTCTCTGAGCGTGCTTGTTCTGGCGTCCAGAGCTTATACGAGGAAGGATGTTCGGTCATGGTTCAGGCTAAAACTAAGGCTCGGAGAAATTCCATAACACGGGCGTTGGCGCGATTACGCTCGCCGCGTATTTTCATTCCGTGGCTTTCGCAGAATTTACGTCATTTGCGACCGGATGCCTTTATGGAAGCCATCGCGGCCATGCGCGAAGTGCGCATGAGCCGACAACGATTGCGTCGTCCGGAGCGGCAGGGGCCGAGGGTCGAAATTCTTGAACCCAGGTTGCTTTTATCCAGCGTCAGTTGGATCGCCCCCACTGGCGGCGATTGGGGTGTCGGGGCTAATTGGAGTACCGGTACGGTTCCCGGTAGCGGCGACACCGCGATTATTGCCAGTCTCAATCCCGGGGCGCAAGTTACTTACAATACCGGCAATTCAACCGTGGCGGCAGTTCAGGCTTCCAGCCCGTTGGAAATCACCGGCGGGACGTTGACGGTTACGGGTTCCACGCAGATAACCGGCACGACTTTGATACTCGATGGCGGGACGCTGGCGGATACCACATTATCTACAGCCAGCGGCGGGCTAATCCAGACCTTAGCCGGTTCCACGACCACATTGGATGCCGGCACGCTGGGAGGCAATACCACCCTTACCGTCGCATCGGGTTCCACGCTCGACGTTGCCGATAACCTGACCCTCGGCAGCGGCGCAACCCTCAATGTTGATGCGGGCGGAACGCTGAATTTTGTGGATGGTACAAGCAACTCCCAGACCATTTCCGGCAGCGGAGCTATTACGCTGGATGCCGCCAGCGGTTCCTATGCGGCGGGCCAGATCAACGCCAACGGTGTCAACTCCGGCTCCCAAGTCACCTTTGACAATGGCGTGAATATCACCGGATTGGGAACCAGCACCGCGCCAAACAGCATTACTTCAGCCAACGGCAATACAATTGTTTTCGACGGCATTGTAACCGACGCAAGCATTTCCTCGGCCAGTGGGGGAGCACTTCAGGCGAATTCAGCAACCTTTCAGGGCACAACGCTTGCTGGTTCACTTAGCATCGCCAGTGGCACGGTGACGCTGGAGGATTATTATAATTATTCGATCGGCGGACCGGATGTTGCGGGTGTTAATGCGGGCACGGTTAGCATCGCATCGGGCGCAACACTGTACATGAGTAATGAGTATTATAACCTCACATCCTCTTGGACCAACGCTTCCGGCACGATTGACATCGCCAGCGGCGGAATCTTGAAGCTTGGCGGTGACTTCACCCAGAGTGACTTGGGCGTGATCAGCAACGTCGGTGGAACAATTGATTTCAGTGGCACGCTGACGAATACGGGACAGACGCTTTCTGAGACACTGCTAAACTCTTGGAGCATGGGCGGAGGTGCCGTCATCGAGGGGACCGTTGGCATAAGCGGGCAGGTCATAACGCTGGCAGTCTCAGCGCCACAATACTCTGGGGAATCCAACCTGACGCTGGAAGGTGTAACCGTGGACGGGACGGTGAACATCAATAGCGGTACGGTGTCGCTGGAGGACTACTACAATTACTACAGCGGGGGATCGGATGTTGTAGGTGTCAACGACGGAACCATCAACATTGCTTCGGGTGCCACATTAAACCTACGTAACGACTATTACAACCTCACGTCATCCTGGACCAATGCCACCGGCACGATTAACATCGCTGGCGGCGGCACTCTTAACCTTGGTGGCGATTTCACTCAGAGCGACTTGGGGACGATCAACAATAGCGGTGGAACCATTGATTTCAGCGGCGCATTGACAAATACCGGCGGCAATCTTTCCGCGGCGCTGCTGAACGGATGGACAATGGACTGGGGCGCGGTCATTGGTGGAAACGTCGGAGCAACCGGCGATACCATTATAATTTCCGGTAGTTCCGGCTTGTACTTGGAGGGTGCCACGCTTCAGGGTGCGGTAACCATCAATGGCGGCTATGTCTACCTTGAGGATTATTATAATTATTTCACTGGTGGATCGGATGTTCAGGGCGTCAATGACGGAACATTCAACGTCGCCTCCGGCGCAGCGTTGTATTTGAGTAACCACTATTATAATTCCACTTCTTCCTCTTGGACCAACGCTTCCGGCACGATTAACATCGCCAGCGGCGGTACACTTCATCTTGGCGGTTACTTTACACAAGGCGATCTGGGGACGATCAACAATAGCGGTGGAACCATTGATTTCAGCGGCACGCTGACCAACACCGGTCAGACCGTTTCAGTTGTGCTGCTGAATTCATGGACCATGGACTATGGTACCATCATCGGCGGGACGGTTGGTGCCAGCGGGCAGACGGTAAATGTTGCCAACAATTATTTGTATCTCAACGGCGCGACATTGGCGGCCAACTTATCCGTCGCCTCCGGCGCGACGTTGTGGATTGATGGTGGTCTGACGATGCAGGCTGGAGCCACAGTAACCATTGCATCGGGCGGTAGTCTTTGGTTTGATGGTGGCGGAACGACAGGCCAAGCTATAAGTGGTTCCGGTCAAATCGACTTGGGGTCCGGTTCCACGGTCCACATTTATTATGGGGCAATCACCCTCGGCGCTGGGATCACTTTCGCCGGTGCCGGCAATATTGTAAATCAATATGACGGCCTGCTGATTAATCAGGGAACCATTGATGCCAATGTCGCTGGCCCGGCGCTGACCATCGCAGCACCATTCCAGAATGATGGAACGCTGACCACCGCGAACGGCGGCAACCTTGCGATTACCGGTGCCAGCTTCACACTGGATTCCGACGGCACGCTGACGGTCAACACCGGCAGCGCGGTGACGCTGGGTTCCGGCACTTCGCCATGGATTAACAGTGGAACCATCAACATATCGGGCGGCACGCTGGATATTGGCGGCTTAGTCACTACAGCCGATCTGGGCGTGGCCAATTGGAATTACACCGCAGGACAAGTGGAACTTACTGGGACCATTGACAATACGGGAGAGCCGTTGACGCTCAATGGTGTTACGTCTTTAATCCCGGGCGGGTTAGAATTAACGAACGGTCAGCAATGGGAAGCTGGCAGCGCATTTGATAACACTCCAATAAACATTGCGTCCAATTTCACCAGCAATTTTTCTTTTCAGCTTACGAATGCCAATGCTGATGGCTTCACGTTTACCATTCAGGGACAGGGGCCGCAATCACTGGGTCGCGGGGAAGGAGATTTAGGTTATGGCGGTATTGAAAACAGTATCGCCGTCAAGTTTGATCTGTATCAGAATGCGAATACGGGCGATCCATCCAACAATTCAACCGGTTTGTTTCTCAATGGAAATCAACCCTTTGGCGGCACCAGCCTGAACAGTGCTGATATCAATTTACATTCCGGCGATGTGATCAATGTGCAGGTCAGCTATACCGCGTCCAGCAATTCGCTTGTCGTCACTGAGACGGATACGGTTACTAATACCAGTCTGACGCAAACCTACAGCGTCAATATCGCGAACTATGTCGGCCCAGTGGGTTGGGCGGGTTTCACAGCTGGCAGCGGATTCTTAACGGCGACGCAACAAATCCTTTCATGGAGCATCAACGGCTCGGCGGTTAATTTGGCCAACACCGCCAATACTTCCACCGATGTGCTGAACTTAAGCCCAACCACCACGGGTTCGTTGCTGCTGAATGGCGGTACCATCCAAGGTGGAGCCATCAGCGCTACCGGTGGCGTGGGGCTGGAAGTCGTTCCAACCGCCCCAGCGCCCATCCCCCTGGCCGACAGCGGCTTCGAGACGCCCGTTCTGGCATCGGGTGCCTACCAGCGCGAGCCTTCCGGTACTGGATGGAATTTCCCATATTACTATAGCGGAATTTCCGCCAATGGAAGCGGCTATACATCCGGCAATTCCAACGCTCCACAAGGTAATCAGGTTGCTTTTATTGATTACTCTACCCAAATCAGCCAGAGCATCAATTTTGCCACCGCCGGGACTTACTCGCTGAATCTTCTGGCGGCCCAGCGGGGCGGAGCTAATCTCAATGCCCAGACCCTGCAAGTCCAGATCGACGGCCAAGCGGTTTATACGTTTGTTCCGCAAGGCACAAATTATCAGCAATACACGACGCCCGCATTCAACGTTTCCGCAGGGGCACACACCATCACGATCGTGGGTCTCGACAACGCCGGCGGCGACAACACTGCGTTCATTGATTCGGTAGCGATTAATCCAGCGATAGCCACGCTCGATGGCGTAGCGCTTGATTCTAATCTCACCATCGAATCTGGCGCAACGCTGAACATCGCCGATGGCTTAACAATGGGCAGTGGTGCGGCTGTCACCGTGGACGCCGGAGCAGTGCTCAACTTCATTGACGGCACCAGTAACATCCAAACCGTCTCCGGCAGTGGTGCCATCGTTCTCGACGCTGCCACCGGTTCCTATGCCGCCGGGCAGATTAATGCCAATGGGGTCAACGCGGGGTCGTTGGTGACATTTGGAGGCGGGGTTAGCATTTCCGGGCTTGGAGCCGCGGGATCGCCGAACAACATTCATGCCGCTTCCGGCAACACTGCTATCTTTGCAGGCGACTTAGCAAATGTGGCCATTTCCGCTTCATCGGGCGGCTACCTGATTGCGGCACAACCCTGGCAGTCAACTTATGCGTTTGACGCAGTAACTGTCGCTAGTAATCTCACCATTCAGGCAGGTGATGAACTTGACATTTCCGACGGAATGACTTTGGTGAATAACGCAACGATCTTTGCCAACGGCGCGTACCGGACGATCCATTTCGTTAATGGCACAAGTAATACCCAAACACTTAGCGGTACGGGGAATATTCAATTTTATACCAGCGGCACGGTTTATGCCAGCGGCATGGGCGTCTGGAATGCATCAAGCGTAGTTTCCGTGGGCAGCGGCATCACAATCAGTGGCGCTGGGTATATTGCCGGTAATGTCGGAGCCACTTTAATTAACTACGGCACCATTGAGGCACCAAACATCAACGGTCATGGATTGGCGTTCGGAGAGACGACCTTTGAAAATTACGGCACAATAGCCGTCGAATTAAATAGTACCCTTGACGTTGGCGTTACGAACATAGTCAATGAAATCGGGGGCACAATTTCTGTGGCGGCTGGCGGCGAACTCGATCTAAATACAAATTTTGCGCCCTGGGCGGGAAGTTGGTCCAACTCCGGCACGATTACCGTCGACAGTGGTGGCCTACTGGACTTGGGTGGCAATTTCACAACGGCGGGCATTGGCACGATCAACAGCAGCGGCACGATTGATGTCAGCGGAAAACTCAACAACGCCTCAAGTACCCTTTCCGCTGGCACGCTTGGCAGTTGGATCATGGCGGGGGGCACGATCGCAGGCGGGACCATCGGCAGCAGCGGTACGACAGTCAATCTGGCAGGCTCCAGTGTAACCTTTGACGCAACGACCCTTGATTCCAACGTTACCGTAAGTGCCGGCACAACGCTGAGCATCGCCGACGGCCTGACCCTTGGTAGTGGCGCGACCATCACCGTGGATGCTGGCGGAACGCTGAATTTCGTCGACGGCACCAGCAACGCGCAAACGGTCTCCGGCAGCGGAACCATCACTTTGGCCGCCGCCAGCGGAAGCCTCGCCGCCGGACAACTCAACGCCAACGGAGCCAACTCCGGAACATCTGTTACCGTCGGCGCTGGAGTGAGCATCACCGGCACCGGCATCGTCAATGTGGCCTCCGGCAACACGTTGGCACTTGAAGATATCGTGAACGGTGCCACGATCACCGCTGCAAGTGGAAGCGATGTCCAACTTTATAACATGACGCTGGAAAACGGTGCTATGACCATTGACTCAGGTGCCACGCTGACGCTTGAGAACAATGATCAGTATTTGATAAACGCCACGTTGACGAATTATGGGATAGTCAACGATGTTTCGGGATGGTGGGTGTATTTTGAAGATGGCTCGACGGTCAATAACGCGGTCGGCGGTGTATTTACCATAACCAGCGACGATTGGTTCCAGCCCGGACTTTACAACGACCCCTCATCAATGGCGTTTAACAATGCAGGCACACTGAATATTGATATCCCGGAGACGTATTTTGCAGCTGAATTTCTGCCGTCCGGCAGCGCCAATGTATACTTTGACAATACCGGAACGGTAAACGTCAACCAGGCAATTTTACAACTTGGGCAGCCGGGCGGCAATATCGGCCAGCCGGGCAATAGTTGGAGCAACACCGGCACCATCACCGTCGCCAGTGGCGGAACGCTTAATCTTGCCGGCAATTTTACGACCACCGACATCGGAACGATTAATAGCAGCGGAACTATTGATTTCAGTGGGAAGCTGACCAATACAAGCAACACCCTTTCCGCGACGACATTGAACACATGGACAATGGACGGAGGTGACATCATCGGTGGGACAGTTGGCACCTCCGGGCAAACGGTTAATCTGACCGGTTACTCCGTGACGCTGGATGGTGTGGCACTTGATTCCAATCTGACCGTCGCCTCCGGCACGACGCTGAACATTGCCGATGGCTTGACGCTCGGCAGCGGGGTGACCATCACCGTGGACGCCGGAGCAGTTCTCAACTTCGTCGACGGCACGACCAACACGCAGACCATTGGCGGCAGCGGCAGCATCGTCCTCCAAGGTGCCAGTGGAAGTTATGCGCCAGCGCAAGTTGCCGTTGATGGTGCTGCCGCCGGATCATCAGTCACCTTCAACAATGGCGTGAGCATACAAGGACGTAGTGAAATAGCCGTGCTTGATGTCGCGGCCCACAACACCCTGATCTTCGATGACACCATAAGTCAACTAACCCTGAGCGTGGCCTCCGGCGGTTATCTGCAAACGGGCGGTCAGTCCACGATCGGAACACTGGACACGGTAACGCTTGCTTCCAGTCCAACCCTTCTCGGCCCGTCCGATGTGGATGTCACGAACAGCTTGGGATTGCTTAACGGCGCGATGCTGACCGTTGATGCGGGCTCGACCGTGAATTTCGTAGACGGTTCGAGTAATTCACAAAGCGTGTATGGCATAGGCTCAATTACTTTAGGAGCCGCCAGCGGTTCCTACGCTGCCGGGCAGATCAACGTCGATGGGACTGTGGCTGGTTCTTCAGTGACATTTAATAATGGCAACAATATCACCGGCCCGGGTGGTGTCACCGTCGCATCCGGCAACACAGTGATTTTCGATGACTCTGTAACCAACGCCCTTATTTTCGCCGCCAGCGGCGGAAATTTGCAAACCAACGGCACTTCATCCACTCCGGCAATCTTTGACAGCGTAACGCTGGGTACGAACAGCAACCTCAATGTCGCCTCTGGCGCAACTCTTGACATCGCCGACGGCCTGACGCTTGGCAGCGGCGCGTCGATCACGGTGGATGCCGGGGCGAACCTCAACTTCATCGACGGCACCAGCAACATCCAAACCGTTTCCGGTAATGGCACCATCATGCTGGATGCCGCCATCGGTTCCTACGCCGCTGCACAACTCATCGCCAATGGCACCAGCCTAGAATCATCGGTCACCTTCGCCAACGGCGTGAATATCACCGGCGGCAACATTGCTGTCAGCACCGGGAATACGTTGAGCCTCGACAACTACGTTGCCAGCGCCGGTATTTCGGTGGCTGGCGGTGCCACGCTCGACCTGCCCGGTGGCTGGAGCGTTGCCAGTGACACGATCACCATCTACAGTGGCGGAACGATGAACCTCGGCGGTGTGGTATACGGCGATCAGGATATTGGCACGCCGGGAATTGCCAGGGCGGCTGTTTATTCACCAGGCTCGGGGAATTGGAGTGTTTCCGGAACTGGCAGCGGCATCGGTGGTACCAGCGATCAATTCAACTACCAAAGCCAGTCATGGACCGGCGATGGAACAATCATCGCGAACATCAGTTCAATGAGCAGCATCAATACCGGTGCCCAGGCTGGGGTGATGTTCAGCGGCTCCGCCGATCCGGGCGCGATGTTCGCCGGTGTATTTATTACCGGTGGTGGTGACGCCGAATTTCAGTGGCGAACCGCCGACGGTTCCACTGCTCAGACCGTTCAGATTGGATCAATCAGTGCCCCGCGATGGATTAAGCTGGTTCGCGCCGGTAACAGCTTCAGCGCATATTACTCCAGTAATGGCCTTAGCTGGACGCAGATTAGTTCATCCCAGACAGTGAGCATGGGCAGCACCGCCGTGGCGGGGATGGCAGCGGCGAGCGGCGACAATACCACTTCCAATTCAGCCATTTTCAACAATGTAGAGTTGTACAGCGCTACGGAGATATGGAATGCGGCCACGATCAGCACAGCTACAGTGATCGCTTCAGGAACCCTCGTGTACGTTGAAAATGGACTGACATTCACAAATAATGCCGCGTTGACGCTTGATGCAGGCGCGCAGCTCGATTTTATTGACCCCACGGGAACTTTCAGCAGTCAGACGGTCGGTGACAGCGGCAGCAGCGGCAGCAGCGGCAGCAGTATTATCCTTGATGCCGCCTCTGGTGGTTATGCGGCCGGGCAAATAAATATTGACGGCACCACCAATAACTCTCAAGTCACGTTCCAGGTCAATATCACTGGCCAAGTACCCGCGGGTACCATTCCCGGTGCGATTACCGTCGCGACGGGCAATACTCTGGTTCTCGATGATACGACGGACGGTGTGACGATGAACGCGTCCGGCGGTGTGGTCGATGTGGCCGGTGGAACAACAACAACGATCGACAACAATGCGGGGATTACTAGTTCCGGAACAGGGCAAATTCAATTGACCGGCGGCCAGTTGTCCATTGATTCCAGCCAAACGGTTGGCGCTCTTAATATTACCGGCGGGAAACTGACCCTTGACGCCAAGTTAAGCGTCAATAGTCTGAATTTCAATAGTGGGGTGATCGAAAGCGGTGGCACGGGGAGTCTGTTGTCGCTGACCGGTACGGACAACTGGAATGGTGGCACGCTGGACGTGGCCACGACGGTGACCGCCGGCGCGACACTGAATATAACGGCTTCCACCGGTTACCTATACTTGGGCGGCCTCGGCGGTGGTGTGACCCTTAGTACCAGTGGCGGCAGCACTGGTGGCGTGATTAATCTGACGAGTCCGACCTACAATGTGCTGATGTACAGCGGCGACGAGATCAACAACGCCGGAACCTTTGACATCACCGGCGGCGCGGGCTTCCAGTTGCAAAACACAGGTTCGGCAACATTCAACAATTCCGGCCAGTTGGAGAAGACAGCCGGCACAGGAACCGCTACTTTCAACAGCGGGGTGCTGCTGGACAACGTGGTGGACAGTACGCAAGCGGGGACCGTCACAGTGGACACCGGCACGTTGCAGATCGCTGGCGGCGGATACAACGCCAATACCGGTACCGGTAGCGACGCGGCGTTCACGGCGGACGGCGGGTACTTGCAGTTCAGCGGCGGAACGTTCACGCTCCATGCCGACACGACGATGAACAGCGTCAGCAGCAGCAACCTGCAGCAGATCGAGTTCGACGGTGCAACAATCACGGTTGACGCCGGTGACACCCTGAGTGTAAACGGCCTCAACTTCAGCAGCGGCGTAATCAACGGATCCGGATTGGTATCGCTGACCGGTACAGACAACTGGAACGGCGGCACGCTGGACGTGGCCACGATGGTGACCGCCGGCGCGACACTGAATATAACGGCTTCCACCGGTTACCTATACTTGGGCGGCCTCGGCGGTGGTGTGACCCTTAGTACCAGTGGCGGCAGCACTGGTGGCGTGATTAATCTGACGAGTCCGACCTACAATGTGCTGATGTACAGCGGCGACGAGATCAACAACGCCGGAACCTTTGACATCACCGGCGGCGCGGGCTTCCAGTTGCAAAACACAGGTTCGGCAACATTCAACAATTCCGGCCAGTTGGAGAAGACAGCCGGCACAGGAACCGCTACTTTCAACAGCGGGGTGCTGCTGGACAACGTGGTGGACAGTACGCAAGCGGGGACCGTCACAGTGGACACCGGCACGTTGCAGATCGCTGGCGGCGGATACAACGCCAATACCGGTACCGGTAGCGACGCGGCGTTCACGGCGGACGGCGGGTACTTGCAGTTCAGCGGCGGAACGTTCACGCTCCATGCCGACACGACGATGAACAGCGTCAGCAGCAGCAACCTGCAGCAGATCGAGTTCGACGGTGCAACAATCACGGTTGATGCCGGTGACACCCTGAGTGTCAAAAACCTCAACTTCAGCAGCGGTGCGCTCAACGGACCTGGATCGGTGTCGCTAACCGGCACGAGCAACACCTGGAGTGGCGGGACCGATTATGCCGCATTGACAGTCAACGCCGGGGCTGTTCTGGACACCGCCGGAAACGTGACAGCCGGCGGCGCATTGAATAACAGCGGCGGCACGGTGGAGGCAACTACCGGTACGTTGCAGATTGCCGACGGCGGCGTGGACAGTGGGACATTCGGTGCGGCTGGAGGTGTCATCGATTTCAGTGGTGGTATCAGTACGCTGGACGCGGGGACCGCACTGCAAGCTTCGGGCACAAGTGCCATTGAGTTAACCGGAGGCACATTGACATTCAACGCGGCAATCATCGCCAACAACCTGACGATGACCGGAGGAACGCTAACCGGGAATGCCAGCGGCGCGTTGACACTGACAGACATCGGAAATTGGAGCGGGGGAACCATTTCGGTGCCAGTGATCGTGGACGCCGGTACCACCCTGAACATCGCCGGCAACGACACTCTCAGCTCCACGACACTCACCAATGACGGCGGCGCGATCAATTTAAGCGGCACGCTGAATAACAGCGGTTCAACACTTCTGGACACCTCGACTGCCGGTTCATGGAACGTCAATAATGAGACGGTTACCGGCGGAACGATCGACGGGAGTAACGGCCCGGTTGCTCTTTCCGGCTCCAGCCAAACCAGCCTGACCTTGAGTAATGTGACGTTGGCCGGGACGGTCAATATCGACGGCGGTATGAACGTCTATTTCCCCGGTTCAAACGGCTTGTACCTCCAGACGGGCGCGGTGCTGAATCAGGGGGTATCATCCCTTTACCTCTTCACTTCCAGCGGCGGAGCGGCACCGCTTGCTGTTCTACCCGGATCAAGCGGCGGCTTTACCCTGACCAATACCACGAGCGGTTTGCTCAGTGCCGCATCATATAGCGGCGGAACGGCAACGCTAACCGGCGGATTGCTCATTAGCGGAGATGGAATCATTGCCAGCGACTTGGGAAATATTGATAGCGCCGCCACGATCGACCTCAACGGTCTGGTCGTAGTTGAAGCGACCTCAAACCAATCTTCCCCACTTTTTAACAACATCGGCACAATCGAAGGGACGGGCCAATTTGATGTGGCGAACAACGGTGTTGGAACCGCCGTCAACAGTGGCACGATCATAGGAAATGTTTCGGGACAAATGTTGGAAGTGCTGGCATCGACAATGTCCAGCACGGGATCGCTTGCGGCTTCCGGTGGGGGGTATCTCAACGCCGATATCCGAACACTCACCTTGCTATCCGGGGGCAGCGTTACCATTGGCAGCGCTAGCGCATTGGCTCTTGGCCAAGCCGGGGGAACTGTCACTAACGCCGGTGCCATCGCAAATGATGGCGGTTTACTGAACTTGGTGGATAACGGAAACTTGGCAACCCTGGACATCTCCAATTGGACGAACAACGGATACGGAACCACCACCGTCAGCGGAACGCTCAATGATTCCGGTCTCGGTTTCTCCGTCGCGGCCGGAACGACGGGACCGGTCACCATCGCCCCCAGCGCAGCGCTCAATATCGGAGGAAATCTGGCGATTGGAAACAGCGAGACTTTGACAATCGAGGCGGGCGGCATGTTGAGTTTCGACAGCAGTCCCGGAATCAGCCAAGACGTCAGCGGTGCCGGAAGCCTTATCCTTAACGCTGGCGACGTGTACGCGATCGCCGGACAGGTGAACGCTACCGGCGCAGTCGGTTCTACCGTCACCTTCAGCAATGGAGTCAGTGTTTCCGGTGCGGGTTACATCAGCGCGAATCCAGGTAACACCATTATTTTTGATAATACGATCTCAGGAGTTAAGCTCGGGTCGACCGGCGGCTATCTGCAAGTCGGCGGCACAAGTTCCAGCCCAACCGTCTTCAGCGGTGTGACGCTGGATAGCAACCTTACGCTGAATACTAATTCGGTACTTGATGTTGAAAATGGCTTGGCCGAGGCGGCCGGCGTTGCCATCGCCCAGCAAACCGCTTCGCAGATGGATTTGCTCTCCGGGGCCGGTCTCACAAATAGCGCGATTCAGCCGTTGGCTTCCAGCAGCGGAACTGTAACCGCCCAAATCCTCGGTTTTACCGGAGCCAACTCGCAGCTGGCCGGTGGTGTAGCATTCGTGGATTCAACTAATTCCGGCGCGGCGATGGCGTTGGTGATGGTTTCCAATAGCGGTGATCTGACGTTCCAGTGGATTGCCTCAGATGGCGCAACCGAACAATCAGCCCCTGTGGTGACCGGTGTAACGCTGCCGGTGCAGGTGCGGCTGGTCCGCTGGGGCGACACGGTTTCCGCGTATTACTCCTATTCCACCGGCGATTCCGGTTGGGCGCAGATCGGCACCAGCGAAAACGTCATGTTCAGCAATGCCACAATCCTCGCGGGCTTGACGATGTCCGATCCCGCCGGCGCATCCACTGATGGCGTTGTGATCGGTGCCCAATCACTGAGTGTAACAATCCCGGCCAGTCTGCCCCAAATTTCCGGTTCGCTTACGCCACCGGCTTTGGAAAACCAGCCGTATATGTTGAATCTATCAACCAATAATTTTTCCGCCATGACCGGTTGGAAGATTAACTGGGGCGATGGAACAACAGCCGACACACTGTCCGGCAGCGTAACTTCCGATACCCATTTCTACCCCGATGGTACCGCCAATTACACCATCACCATCACCGCGCAAACGGCTTCCGGTTCTATAGCCGCCGCACCCATTGTCGCGCAGGTTGTCGACGCGGTGCCACAACCGGTTATTTCCGGGACATCCACGGTATCGGAAGGCCAAGCCTACACGCTGGCTCTTTCTCCCACCACCGCTGATGGAGACAGTGTTACGAGTTGGAGCATTAACTGGGGTGATGGAACGCCCATCCAGAACATTACCGGATCGCCGGCCTCTATAAACCACACCTTTGCCGCCGGAGTGCCGGAACCGACCATCACCGCCTTCGCCACCGATGACGACGGCACAGGCAGCGCCACGCAGGCTGTGGCGGTCATCCCCGCCGGGGCAACGAATCTCGCCGTCACCGGCGTTACAGCTACCTCCGCCACGCTGACGTGGACGAACAACTCTTATGTCGCTGAAGCCATGATTATTGAGGATTCAACCGATGGCGGTGCCACATACGCGGCCGTTCTCTACGCATCGGGCAACGCGTCATCAGCAACCGTAACCAACCTGCTGCCCAATCAAACTTATACCTTCCAGATCATCGCCGCCAACGGCTCCGCCGAATCCGCGGCGGCACCGTCCGACACCGCTTCGGCGACAACGCTGGTCGCGTCGCCGGCGAATTTCACCACTATTGCCGTCTCGGCAACTGAAATTGGTCTTTCCTGGACGGCTTCCGCCGGCGCTACCGGTTATACCGTTGAGCAGAGCACGGACGATATAACATGGACCAGCCTTACCCCAACCGCGCTTGCGGCAACTGCAACCGGTTATAACGATACGTCCGTTACCGGCACCGGGCCTTATTATTACCAGGTTATCGCCAACGGCCCCTCCAACAACAACTCCACCGCGTCCGCCGCCGGTCCCATTTACACTCTCGACGGATCGGCGTTGAATCCGCACGCCACCTTCGTCTCCGGCAGTGAAATCGATCTGGCGTGGACTGATCCATCCAACAGTACCTATGGCTTTAATATTCAGGATTCCACCAATGGCGGAACAAGCTGGTCGAATGTTACATCCACACCGCTGACCCCGGGATTTACCAGTTTCGCATGGAACCCCACCTCACCCTTTACGCCCGGAACCACCTATGATCTTCGTGTCCAAATCCTCAATGGCGGCGGCGGCTACACCAATAGCGGCACCGTCGGCGTCACGATCCCCGCGATCCCCGCCTCGGTCACCGGTCTGACGGCGACCGCCGTATCGTCCACACAGATTAATCTTTCTTGGAATGACACCACCAGTGATGAAACCGGCTTTGTGGTGCAACAGCAAAGCTTTAATGGCACTTGGGTTCCGTTGGCCGCACTCTCCGCTTCCACCACCAGTTATGATGACACCGGACTTTCCGCCGGTGAAAGCTACGGTTACCAGGTGGCTGCGGTAAATTCCAGTGGAAACTCCGGATTCACCGCGGTCTCCGCAAGCACACCCGCCAACGCCGCGCCCGCCGCGCCGACCAGTGTCGATGCCACACAAAGTTCGCCCACCGAGATCGACCTGAATTGGGTGGCCGGATCAGGCGGCAATCCCGCGACAAGTTTTGTCATCCAGCGTGAAGATGTGACTTCCAGCGGCAGTTGGCAGACCATCCAAACCGTCAGCGCCGGCGCATATTCCTATCAGGACACCGCCGTTGCCGCCGGAGATGTTTACCAATACCAGGTTGCCGCCGCCAATACCGCCGGCTCGTCCGCTTATGTCGCCGCAACGTTCTCCGATGGAACCACATCCAGTGCCGGCTATGTCAATCCCTCAATGCAGCCACCCCTGGCACCCACCGGTCTGGCGGTGATTGGTGCCACTGTTCAGGGAATCGGATTGGTGTGGAGCGATCCGTCGGTATACAATGCGTCGCTGATTCTGAATTATGAAACGCCTACCGGCACCTACAACTCTGTCAGCAGTCTGCAGTCAGGCCAGGCGAGCTTTGAGTTCACCCCGCAGACGATCGGTTCGGGATCATATCTGCAACCGGGCACCTATCGGTTCCAACTCCAAGGCACGAATTCAAGCGGGAAGTCGGCTGATTCAAGCTGGATTTCCGCCACCGTCACCGCCCCGGCACCCACGGCACCCAACCTTGCGTTCAGCCCGAATAATGATCAGCAGTATAAGATCAACCTGCTTTCCGACGCCTCGGTGCCCCTTCCCAACGACGGCTCGGAAGCCAACGCGCAAATCTCTATAGCATCCTACAGCCAGCCGCAGCATGGAAAGCTGGCAAAAGGTTCCAGCAGCGGAACTTATACCTACACCGCCAGCAGTGGATTTTATGGAACCGACAGCTTCACATATACCGTTCAATACACGCCTCAAGGCGGGGCGGCGGTAACCAGTGAGCAAGGCACTGTGACGCTGCAAGTCGCCAACCAGATACCGGAGGCGGAAAGCAACGTACAGAACTTCCCGCAAAGCGGCGGGACGATTTCCGGGACGCTGGGGGCCTACGATCAGAACGGCAACCCGCTCACCTACAGGCTGCTGGCCCAGCCCGCCTTTGGAAGTGTCACTGTTGATCCAACGACCGGCGCTTACACGTACAGCTTCACCCCGCTGGCATCGGGGGGCAGCCTGCCGAATGCATCCTTCACCTTTGACGTTACCGACCATCTCGCCGGCACCAGCGCTTCCAATGTGCTGGAAACCAGTAACATTGCCAGCGTGAATTTCGTCGGCGGGCAACAGAAGAATGGGGACGGCGACGGCGATCCAACCGATTCAAATGATATCGACGGAAGCGAGGGTACGACCTTCACCCCCAACGAATTCCCTGTAGCGCCCCCGGCAGTGGCACCGTCAGCCCCTTTGGCCCCAACCTTTCCCGATACCTTCTCTGTTCAGCAAGGCACTACCCTCACCGTCGCAGCCTCCAACAGTCCGCTTACGCAACCGCCTGCTTATGAAATCAACGTCCCCGCGGGTCAAACCGCGCCCACGATCTCCTTCGGTCAAATCATTGACCAGACGCCTAAGCACGGCACGTTCACACCCAATTCCGATGGCAGCTTCACCTATACGCCGACGGACAAGAATTTCGTCGGCACCGATTACGTCACCTACACCCTCAAAGATCCCAACGGCACCCAAAGCAACTACGCCACCATCTTCTTCAACGTCACCAAGCCCACCGTCGATCTGCTTATGGACACCAACAACAACGGCCAAATCACCGCTGCCGATGAATCCGGCAAGGCCTCCGGAACCGGCAAGGTGATCATCGCCGATACCTTGGATGTTAACGGCAACAACATCCCCGGCTACGCCGACGGTATCAGCACCATCGCCGCCGGCGCAGGCGATAGTCTGCCGGAAGGTACTTTTGCGCCGCTCCAGCTTTCGGCGCTGGGTATTGCTGATCCATCCAGTGCCTATGTTGAATTTAATTATTCCGCCGCTGATCCCGCCAGCGTCACCCAGACATCCCCCAGTTCCGGGAGCATTGATACTTATTCCCCCGGCTCCGGCGGATACCTGCGTATATGGAATGCCGATTCCACCACGCCGCGCAACTCGGCCAGCATTCTCTCCGGTGGCAATTTTATCCCTGATAATACGGCCATTCCGCTGTCGGATATCCTCAAGGGGTCCAGTTCACTGACCGATCTTTATGTCGAAGGCGTCAACCCCAGTGATCCGAACCCCGTGACCATCACGGTCAAGATTGATCCAACCGGGGATTTTGCCAGCGGTGATAATACGATTTCCGATAAGGTAAATGTAACTGTCGCCAGCCTGCAATTGGTCTATACCGATGTCACCGGAATCTCGCACGCCAACCCCACTAAGGCATTTACCACCAACATGGACCAGAACCGTATTGCGCCAAACTTGCAACCCGGCGGCATTGCCGCCGATTGGCAAAATGGTGTCGATGACGGCTCACTGCTGCTGGTGCGGGCGGTAGGCTCGCAGGCACTGGAGAATCTGATCCACCAAGGCAACCTGACACTCGATTTCGGCCAACTCTTCCCGCATATTGGTACGGGTATTTATTCGTTGCAATCCGATGGCAGTAATGGAGAATTGTTGCCCTTGAGCACTTGGCAGTCCAATCTCACCGCTGATACAGCGCTGAAGGGCGTGCAGACCAACACCAACCCCGCCCAAGGCTCAACCCGATGGGAAGGCACCGCAGCCGGAGGGGCGGCGCTGGACGTTCTGGGCACGCAGTTCTACGAGCCGCCGGCGGAATTTCTGCCGCAGGGCGAAAGCAGCAATGCCTTTTTCCGGCAAATCCATGTCGGTGTATCGCTGAACTATTCCAATACCACTCTGCCGCCTCTGTATGCCGGTGCGAAGCCCGGCGCGCTGATGCTCACACGCCCGCCGGTGGTGTTTGTGCATGGAATCAACAGTGATCCCTATTCCGCCTGGCAGGGGCCGGGTGGAATGGCGCAAACGCTGCAAGGCCAGAAATATATTATTACGCCCTTCTCATTTGCGGATCATTCCGGTGCCGCCAACGACTACGGATCCGGACCGCTGACCAGCGATTGGCAGTCTGTCCAGAACGCGGTGGAAGCCACGATCGAAGACTTCCGGTACGGGCTGGTGAATAACTCCATTTACAATCCCGATATTCCCTCGGGCAATCCGACCCTCGTCCCCACCGGCCTTGCCGAGGGGACGTTGATCGCGGTTCAGAAAGTGGATGTGGTAGCGCACAGCTATGGCGGGCTTTTGACGCGCTGGTACATGGAACAGGCCACGAACTCCAGCGGCGGCAAGCTGTTTGAGGATTTCCGCAATATTCGCAGCCTGGTTGAAATCGGCACGCCGAATTTGGGATCGCCGTTAGCGAATATGATTGACGCGATATATAGCAATCCGACAATTGGTAATGCACAAATCAACTCAGGACTGCTGGGCACGCTTGGAGGGCACACCGAGAAGAACGTCCTCACCTGGATGCAGAGCCAGGGCTACCTCGCGACAAGCCCGAACGGGGCCAATCCTTATCCATTCTTTGAAGACGCCGCTATTAACAGCCCGCTGTTGGCGCAGCTTAATGCGCTCGCCGCCGTGTTCAGTAATGGTGTCTCGTATGCGGCGGTATATGGGACACACACCGAATTACAAAAATTCGAGGGGCCTGTACCGTTTACTGAGTTGCCGATTTTCGGCGATATCCAGCCGCTAGGCCCCAACGGCGGTTCCTATTTTCCATGGATCCAGCAACTTGACGGCGCGAACAACGACTCTATCGTGCCGACCTATAGCGCCATGCTGCCGGACACAGCTTATGACTACGGTGTGAACATGGACCATATTAACCTTGAGTCTGACCCGCAAGTTGAAGCACAAGTTCTAGCCTGGTTGGATAACCCGAATTTGCCGCTCGGCAGCACACAGCGCCAGGACATCCAACCCAGCAACGGCACGCAGAATCAGGCCTTCGTGGTCTCAAACTCAGACCAGAATGCCTACAACGGCGGTAAAATTGGGTCCAATGGCGAGGTCACTGGTGCCGGCCTGAATCCATCTGCCATCGTCGGCGTGCAGCTCGATGGAATTGATTACAACACGGCAACATGGAACCTTTCCGTGACAACCGGCCCGAATGCAGGTGCTGGCGTCAAAAAGCCAATTCTTACCGGCATGGCCACCAAGAGCCAGTTAGTCAATGGCTTGACCATTTCACTTGTGTCGCCTGAAAATGAACACGGCGGATATGTTGGCCCCCTGGATACACTGGACTCGGTAGCGGTAACCTACGGTGAAGCAGGCGTGTTGGTGAACCCTACCGCGTGGGCCGCCGCCGGGCCAGGTGACTACGTGCCCTTTGAAATATCGGCACTGGAAATGGGGCGGTCGGTGGCCCCGGGCATCACCGGCCCATCCCTCAACGGTGTGCAGGCGGACTCCGCCACCCAGGCCGCTATGGTGGAGTACAGTCTGGGGGGCATTCTTTCGCCCGATACGCAAGTGAATCTGCCAACCTATACGCCGACCGCGCCGGTGGTGATCTCGGATAATCCCACCGGTCAGATTCAGCTTCAACTTAATGGCGCATTCCAAGTGACGGATGCAACTTCAGGCAGCAGTCCGACTTCATACAGTGTAAAAATTTACGATAGCAACAGTCATCTGCTATGGGAGGACGACGTTTCCGCCGCCGCGGAACCTCTCGGTGTCTGGAATGGATTGGCGTTAACGTACTCGCTGGCAGCGATATTGAATCATGATTCCAACGGTAACATAATTGGTGTAGATGGTTCTTATGCCGGCCCGCTGAACATTTTTCAAAATTTCTGGCAGGCTGGTGTCACCAGCGATTCCGGCTATAACTCCGGCACCGTGGAGGTGCAGTGATGGGAAGGCTGGATGACCGCAAAAGTCTGATGCTAAAAGTTTTGGTGGGTGCCAGGAAATTGATTGGGTTGGCCTTCGTACTGGAAGGAGTGGTTTCACTGTTGGTTTACGAGTTCGGCGGTGGTCAGTCCATTTGGGGCATTGACGGCTATAGCCTTCCCAATTGGCAGGTAGATTTGAAATTCACGCTTATGTTTTGGCCTATAGGGGTTCCGATTTGCCTCGCTATATTTTGTTTGGCCCTCGGCGGTTTCTGGTCGGTACTTTTAGGCAGGGCGTGGCTTATCTGGGCACTGCGAGCCATTTCCGTTCCATTGGGGTGCTATGTGGCATGGGGCATCACCAATGAATTACAAACAGGAAATCCCTTCGACTATCGGGGAGCGTTCGTGATGTCGGCGTTTGTGCTGTCACCTTGGGTCATCCCCATCCGGCGGCGGAAACCTTTATCGCCCTTCGAAGGCCCCGCCCCAAATGTCGGAGGCGAATGATGGTA
Organism: Planctomycetota bacterium; assembly: GCA_021810145.1. GTDB lineage: Bacteria > Planctomycetota > Phycisphaerae > WQYP01 > WQYP01 > JAMDCX01. The sequence goes on from JAJZJL010000012.1 coordinate 40,395, forward strand.
TCGCTCCTCGCCAATCCTAATCTTCCGCTGGGCAGTTCCCAAAGGACCGCCGCGGGCACAAACGGATGGCAGCCGCCTGTCGGTGACCGGAACGCATACAGCAACAGCGCCGGCAACGTTCTCCAGAGCGGAACGAACTCCGGCTCCAGCACGGAAGTTTCCGGCACCGGCCTGAATCCAGGTGCGATTGTCGGTGTAAAACTGGACGGCACCGATTACAACTTAACAAGCTGGGATGCGTATAACAATGCCGGTGCGCAATATCCCGTGTTCACGGGGATGGTGCATGTGTCGCAACTTACCGCAGGGGTGAATTTCTCCTATAATGCAAGTTATGATGACACCCTTGCACTCAGCGATTACACGCTTACCGGCCCGCTGGGATCAGCACCGTGGAACGATGGCCTGTTCCAAGAGCTTAACCAAAGCATCATCGGAAACTTTAGCTCAGGAGACAGTTATGTGCCGGGATCGTGACACAGGCCGGTCCGTTGCACCTCGTCTCCCTGCGCCAGTATTAACTCCGGCGCTCAAGATTGCCGTGCGTGCGATGTGTATTGTTGGGGTAGCGACATGCGCAGCGTCGTTGCAGATGCCCGCAGCATACCTTGGGTTCAACAACTGCAATGCGTTTCCGACATGGTACCTGATTTCGGCCTCAGTGGTATTTTCGCTGATTGTTGCGGTTGCAATGCCTTGGCTTCCATTAATCGGGCTGTGGTTCTGGATAGGTGCCCTGACGTGCGTGATAACGGTTTTTCGCCCGGGCGGCCCGATGGCCTCGCTGCTGGGACCACTCCTGTCGTCGGGGCTACTCGCTGGTTGGATATTAGCATCTGCTGGCTTTGATGCGCGTTGCGGTCACGATCTTTACGGCGGTGTTGTTTTCGCCGTTGGCTGTAGTTTGATGTTTATTAGCACCCTGCCCGGCCTTTATTATTGGATTAAACTGCGGTTACCGGGGAGGAAAAAAAATGGGACTTTTTGACGGGAGGCGCTATGTTGGCGTTGCTTTCTAATCCAACGCCCTCGCCGGGCAACGCCGAAGCCGCAGATGCCGCAGCCGCCGCCGATCCGTCCGGCCAAACTGGCTGGAATGCGCCGGTGTCGGATCGCAACGCGTACAATGGCGGGACGAGTGTCAACGGTGCCGGCACGGAGGTTACAAACGCGGGTCTGAATCCAGACGCTATTGTCGGTGTGCGGCTGGACAACAGCGATTATAATACGACTACTTGGGACTTGTCCGTCACAACCGGTGCTACTGCCGGCGCTGGTATTAAAAATCCGGTGCTCACCGGTATGGTGCAAAAGAGTCAGCTCGAGACTGGCATCACCATTTCGCTGGTCTCGCCAGAGTTCGATTCCGTGGGAGGCTACACCGGCTTCAACGACACGATGGACACCGCCACAATTAAATATGGCGACCCGGGCCTCACCCTTAACGCCAATGCGTGGTCGGCGGCTGGGCCGAATGATTATGTCCCGTTCGAGATTAATACCCTTGAGATGGGCCGGGGTCTGACGCAGGGTGTCACGGGCCCAACTTTTGCTGGCGTGCAGGATGACGGTGTTACAGGGTATGCGCTGGTGGGCTACACGCTTGGTAATCTCACGTCGCCCGCAACGCAGGTGAACCTTCCTGCATACACGCCAGCCACACCCGCGATCACCGCCGATAGCCCCACCGGAGCGATTCAGATTACGCTCAACGGTGCATTCCAGGCCACGGACTCAACATCAAACTCCTATGAGGTCAAGCTTTACGACACAAACAGCCACCTGCTCTACGAGGACGATTTGCCGACATCAGGTTACGCGGGGACATGGAACGGGCTGGCGTGGAGCTATTCGCTCGTGGTTGATCTGGGCCACAATTCCAGTGGCCAGATCATCTGCCCGACGGGCGCAGTGATACCCAGCCCGGCGGAAATCTTGCAGAACTTCTGGGAATCAGTGCTTTCAAATCCACTTGATTCTAGCACGGTGGGGGTGCAGTGATGGCGGAAAAAATCGCCCAAACGATGGAGGGTGAGCGCGGCACCCCCTCCAACCTACGTTCAACGATTGCCTGGACGATCTACGCCCTCGGCTGGGTTGTGTGCTTCGTGTCGCTCTGGATGCCGGGAGTGGCGTTCGGAACGACGGGGGCCTACGTAGTTCTCTGGTACCTGATGTTGATGGCGGCGACGACCCTATTTGGGCGAGCGGGGGCTACGCCGGAGTTGGCACCGGTTTTCTGGATCTATTACCTTGGCGCGATCGCCTCGCTCGTGGCCGGTTTCTATCGACCGACACCGGCCGCCGTGCGCTGGTGCATTCGCACCGCGTCGTTGGGCCTTCTGGTAGCTCCGGCCATCGCGTGGCTGTACCTGTGGTCGCCGTCTAGGCCACTTTTCTTTGGGCTCCCCACTCTCGCTCTAGGCAGCATGCTGATCTTCATCGGAGTCTGGCTGATTCCGCCCCGGAAAAATGATAGGAAGGCCGCCGGAAAAGGTGGAAAACAACGCACCGCGATCGACGCCAATCGGGATTCCTGAATGGGGGAAACGTGATGGTGTATGCAAACAGATCACGGTTTTCAGTGTTCAGTTTTCACTGGGCGGCGGCCGAGCCGAATGATTATGTTCCATTCTTAGCCGCAACGCTGGCCATGGGCCGGGGGGTGGATGAGAGTATTTCTTCGCCTTATATGTCCGCGCCATTTGAATTGGGCGGGCCGGATTCGATGTGTCCGTCCTACGAACCACATCTACCGGGGAGTTTTCTGATAGGGGATAATCTGCGGGCATGAGGAACGGATTATCAGGCCTGGCGAATCAGAACGCTTTTGTTTTCAGCGAGTTGGCGCTGTTTCCAGACATCGGGCAGCCATTGGCGGACCTGCGTGATGGGTGTGGAGGGCAGATTGGCCAGCAATTGCGTGAGATACAATTCCACATTGATCTCGTGGCGGCGGCAGGTGCTGGTCATGCTGGCCAGGATGGCGGCGGTTTGGCCGCCGCGGACAGACCCCACAAACAGGAAGTTCTTTCGCCCCAGGGCAATACGCTTCATTTCCTGTTCCGCCAAGTTGTTATCCATTCGTACCGCCGAGTCTCTGGTAAAGACCTTCAGGGATTCCCATTGGTTCAGGCAATACCCGATCGCTGTGTTAACCGGATGCTTGGGCAGCACCGTGGCTTTCCAGTGCAGCAACCTCTCATGGAGTTGAGCCAGAATCGGCACACTTCTCTCCTGGCGCAGGGCCAGATGGGCCTGCGGGTCAAGGTTCTGCTTTTGGGCCTGGCGTTCCAGATCAAAGAGCTTACCTATCAGGTGCTCGGCCTCCCTGGCAATCTCCGGTGCCATGGGACTGACATCCGTGAACTTTCTACGCGCATGGGCCCAGCAGCCCGCCTTGGTCATATTGCCTTCCACGCAGATACCATCGTAGGCTCCATACGCATCAGCCAGCAGTGTCTGATTAAAGCCTTCCAAAAATGTCGCAGGACCATCCCGACTGCGACTTTCGGTAAAGTCAAAGACGTTGTAAGCATGTTCCGCATCACCCCGGTAAATCCACATCCGGGCTTTTTTGGTCTTTTCCGGAGCCAACAGCGGCATGATCGTGTCATCCGTGGCCGTCACATGGCTGGCTTTGACTTCCTGGACCATTACGTCATACACCGGCTTAACCAGATCGGCCACATCCGTCATCCACTGACACATCGTGCCACGGGTAACGTCAAATCCCTGCCGGGCAAATATCCCTTCCAGACGATACAGCGGCAGATGATCTGCGAATTTGCTGCTTACCACATGCGCCAGAAGCCCCGGCCCCGGCAATCCCTTGGCAATGGGAGCCTCGGGTTTGTCCGCCAGAACAATCTGCGAACCGGTCTCGGCGGCGGATTGCTCGCAGCTTCGGCAGACATATTTGACCTGGATATGCTCAATACGCACAAAGTGGGGCGGAATGCGTTCCACCTGCCAACTGGAATCCCGTCCCATCTCCTGCCGTTGCTGCTGACAGACCGGACAGGCTTTTTCCGATTCCGGAAGGTCATGAAGGCACTGCTGTATCGGCAGATGTTTCATATTCTCCACATCCCGCCGTCCCTTGCGAATATGCCGCGTGGGTTCTGTAACGGCATTCACAGGCGTCAGGCCGGTCGTGGACGAGTCGGCCGAATCGGGTTCTGTCAGGGAATCCTGGGACGATTCCAGCGGCTTTTCTTCCAGCAGTTCGGCAAATTTCAACAACAGTTGTCCGGTGCTGATCTTATCGGCACGGGAGCCGTAATGGTGTTGCAGCAATATGTTAAGCCGGTATTGCAGACGCAGCTTGTCCATGGCCAGATCGTCGTTGCGCTTCTGCAATTCCGTAAGACGAGCTGTCAATTCCGCCTGGCGGGCGGCCAGTGTCTGTTCCTGGGATTCCCATTGCCGGGCGTTTTGTTCCAGTGTGTCAACGCGGTTCTGAACGGCGACGATCTGCTGCAGGTGTTCCCGCCGCTGCTTACGCAGCAGGGCTTTAAGGGCGGCGGGATCATCAGGTAACGCGGCGTTCAACATGACAGAGAGTATAACGGATCGGGTCTATCATGTCAAGTCATATTGTCATGTATATTACTATTATTTTAATATCAGGTAATAGCGTTATGTCTATCACGATTATGTTATGTCCCGCCTGCAACGCCCGCCGTCGGACCTGTGAGGTTCACCGCCGCTGCGGGCTTGGCGTACCGTGGGGACCGTCGGATACTGCCCAGATCAATACCTTCCAGTAACATCGCCAGTTCGCTGGCCGTCAGTTCCACAGCAGCGGAACTATGGGCAGGTTTGGGAATCCGAAACGCCCCTTGTTCCAGTCGCTTATACCAAAGCGCCAGTCCATCGCGATCCCAGTACAGGATTTTCAGGCGATCTCTGCGGCGGGCGGTAAATAAAAACAGGTCCCCGGACAGAGGGTCCGCTTGCATGGCCTGCTGAACAATCTGGGCCAGCGTATAAAAGCCCCAACGCATGTCCGCAGGGGTCAGGCACAGATATATCCGCATGGGTACGCAACGATCCATATCCCGAAGGCTTGGCAGTGTTATCATCGTAAAGCCTCCACGGCCGCAAGTACTGATTGCAGTCCATGTGCCTCGGCGGGTACATGTGCGTGAACACAACGCCCATTGGCCAGATGGATATGAAGTTCAATCTGTGCAGACAATGCTGTAACAGGCGATGCAGCCTGAGAGTCGGTAAGTGGGGATGCGTCGGAACTGACGCCTGCGCAGGTGGGCAAATCTTCGCCCGATCTGCCGGTGACGGCCGCTTGCGAAGAATGCACCGGTCGGCCATCTGTTACCGTCACCGGCAAGAACGCCACCGGTGCGTCGGCCGGTTGCCTGGATTGCGATAACTTACGCTTCCAACGCCAAAAAGCCTTATCGCTGATCCCCTCCCGCCGGCAAAACGCCGCAGGCGTCAGACCGCTTTCACGTTGCAATTCCAAAGCCAGAATCCAGAATTCCCGCCCGTGATGCTGCGGGTAAGGGGCCTGTCCAACACGTTCCATCGACATCGCTTGTCTCCTTTTGCTTGCGACGCCAACAGATTCTCATATCCTCATTCACATTGGAAGATGGGGTTCGTAGGACGGACACGATTCGATGCCCACGCCTTACGCCGATATTTCCTACACGCTCAACAACCTAACTGCCGCGGCCACCGTATTGGATGTGCCAAGGTATACGCCGCCTGCGCCGATAGTTAGCGCTCCCAACGCGCAGAATCAGGTGATCGTGACGCTCAGCGGGGCTTACCAGGTTCAGCCATCGGGCAGCGGCAGCTACGCGACTGCCAGTCTGTATTCCGATGGCGGTTTATTGGGGTCCGACACGCTGCTGGCTCAATATCAGTTCAACGACATTAATCCATCAGGCGTGTCGGTGTATTGGGCGGGTTTAGCGATTTCGTATACTGACACGCTGACTTTGACGTTGAGCAATAACACATTGACTGGTCCGCTTGGCTCCGCGCCCTGGAACGATGGCCTGTTCCAAGAACTTAACCAGAGTATCATCGGGACGAAAAATTCGGGAGACGCTTATGTGCCCGGATCGTAACCTCAAACAATGCGTCGAGGCGTCCCCGTTGGCGCCTCGTGATCTGGCCCACAATTCCGCCGGCCGGGCCACCGGCCCGATTGACCCAGTGGTGGCGTGTCAAAGGAGCATCTTGCGGAACCTATGGAATTTGGTTTTCCCAAATCTGCTGGATTCCAGCGCGGAAGGGGTATCATGATAGGCGATTATCCCAGTGATATTACTGTGCGACGGTTGGCGGCCCCGAGGGCTTGGATTGCCCGTGTTCTTGTTCTGCTCGCGTTGGGCGTAGTAATCGCGTCGCTGCCTGCAACCTTTGGCCTTAATCTCCACGGTAGGGCGGTGCCAACTTGGGCGTTTATCGGGGTGTTCACCCTCATGTTTCCGCCCGTGTTCGTCCCGCTTTGGCTGAGCGTTCTTCTCATGGCGGGAGCGGCAATGTTCGGCACCTGCCGGATCATCTGGGTGGCGCGTGTTCTTTCCCTCTTGGTTGGCGCAATGACAATTTGGCTTGTCGCCGGCTACAACGAGGCGGCCCGGTATCCTGGGGCATACATTCTGGCTGCGGGCATCCTTTTGGACGCGATTGCGACTTGGATTGTCCCAACCCGCCGCCGGAGAACGGTAGAGCAAGACCCGAAATAGAGCGGCGATAGATGAAAAGAAATCGTACCAAAGCCGGTGTGCTGTCGCCCCTTGCCAATCCAAATCTTCCGCTGGGCAGTGCCCAAGCCGCCGCCGCCGCAGGAGGTGCCGGTTCGAATGCGCCGGTTAGCGACCAGAATGCTGTGAAGGCCCAGCTAATTGTGAAGGTGCTAATATTCATGATAACGGATGATTACGCGGTTGTCCAACGGCTGGATGATATGGAATCATGGCAATATGTGGAACAATTTCGGCATCTTACGCCCGCTCTCGGGTGAAAAATCCCGCCGTGCGCGCACCGGGGGCACGGATGCCGGGGCGGCATCGTATGCCTCGCATCTCCGCGAACGATCAAGCCGCTTTGCGAACACGGATATCAAATATCGGCAGTCGCGGATCACCGCGATAATGTCGTCGTGCGATCTGGATTTGGATGTCTGGCCCGTCACGGGTGCGGTAGGCCACCGGTTTCAACAGCGCTTTCCCGCAAAACGCTTCTTCAGGCGTTCTGAATTCCAATGCGCTATGCGGGCGGTGGGTGTTGTACCATGCCGCAAAAGAATCAAGCCATCGCTGAATGCCGCTGGTCGTCGCCGCCATGAGCGTCAACCGCTGCCCGAGCTTCAGCGATCGAAAAAATCTTTCCATCCGGCCGTTTGTCAACACTGTCAAATGCACTCAATCCGTCAGGTGAAGCGCAACGTGTGCGGGTGACACACCCATTTCATCCGCTGCATGGGCGGGAATTCATCGTTGTTACAATCCGGAACAACTGGGGCGAGGACCGGGTCTACTACCACGATGAGGGAGGACATCTCCAGGCCATTCCCGCGGCTTGGACTGACGCCATGGCGGCGGACCCCACCGTGGTGATCTCCGCCGGGCGAGCGCCGTTTCGGCTCCAGGATCTTGCGGAATTGGCACGACTGGTGGAGCGGATTCGGAAGGGAGGGCACGATGGTTCATGATCATGGCTTGGCCGTGCGCCAAGGAAATTACGCCGAAAGTGTAAAGAATATTACGCCTTTTTGTCTGGCGGAGTTCCGGCGTGTGATGCCGCATATCTTGGAATTATGTCTAATTCATTTGACCGATAGTAGGTGTATGTGTTGCTTGCGCCTTGATTTCGTCCTAAATGTGTATATAATTTACTTTACATATATTTCGTTGTCGCAAGGAGACGCTCATGGAAGACGACCGCTCAAGCAAGGAACGAATATTAAGGGAGAACGGAACACGCAATCCGCGCCCCGAACGCGTGCGCGACCCGTTGTTCCAAGAGCGGGAATTTTTCGATGCCCGCGATCTGGTGCAAGTCAAATACGAGATGCTTCGCCGGGTGCGTGTCGAGAACTGGCCGGTCAGCCGGACCGTGCGGGCCTTCGGCTTCTCACGGGTGGCGTTCTATCAAACGCAGACGGTTTTCCATCAGGAGGGGCTGCCGGGACTGGTGCCAAAGCGGCGCGGCCCCAAACAAGCTCACAAAATGACTGCGGTCGTGATGGATATGATCGACCGACAGCGGGCCGTCGATTCAAGCCTGCGGGCGCTGGAATTGGCCGCCATGATTCGCAAGCGGCTGGGATTATCAATTCATCCACGAAGCATCGAACGGGCGCTGGCACGGCGGGAAAAAAAGGGGCGGTAGATTTTGTCGCACCCGAATCCACGGAGTCCACCCAAACCTGGACCGAGCGTTACGAAGACCTGCGCCGTGCCGCCCGGCGGGATTCCGGCGGTCAGGGCGGTTCGTGGGGGCTGGCGATGTTCCTGCGTTGCGGGCTGGCGGCTTGGATGGGTGCATGGCCGAAACCGACGCGCGCTATTCTATCCGACACACCGCCGGCGGTTGGCTCTTTGTCGAACGTTCCATTGGCCGCATCCGGACGTGGGCCATTGGTGCGTGTTCTGGCGTCCATGATTCTTACACGCATACAGGAGTCTTATGTATGACCAGTCTTGAGCATGATCCACATCAGAAAGTGCGGGCCGAGCATCTTCGGCGGGACGCCTATCTTTACATCCGCCAATCCACTCTGCAGCAGGTATTACACAATACCGAAAGTACGCAGCGGCAATATGCCCTGCGGCAGCGTGCCGTGGCTTTGGGCTGGCCGGTGGAACGGGTGGTGGTGATCGATAATGACTTGGGGCAATCCGGCGCATCCTCGGCGGATCGGGAAGGCTTCCAGAAGTTGGTGGCCGAAGTGGGAATGGGCCGGGCCGGCATTGTCCTGGGGTTGGAGGTCTCGCGGCTGGCCCGCAACTGCAGCGATTGGCATCGTCTGCTGGAGATATGCTCTTTGTCCGGGACGCTGATCTTGGACGAGGATGGCCTGTACGATCCCGATGACTTCAACGACCGATTGCTGTTGGGCCTCAAGGGCGCGATGAGTGAAGCCGAACTCCATGTGCTCCGGGCGCGTCTTACGGGCGGCATTCGCAGCAAAGCCCGACGTGGAGAATTACGGATGCGCCTGCCGATAGGTTTGGAATATGACATTCAAGGTCGCGTGGTTCTCGATCCGGATCGTCAGGTTCAACAGGCGCTCCGTAACTTCTTCGAGGCCTACCAGAGGGAAGGTTCAGCGTGGGGGGCCGTCAAATATTTTAATAAAAACGGCCTGTGCTTCCCCCGGCGTTTGGGCGGGGCGAACAAAGGGCAATTGGCATGGGGGCCCTTGGGCCACACCCGGGCGCTGCAAATGTTGCGCAATCCGCGTTACACGGGTGCCTTTGTCTTCGGTCGCAGCAAGATGTGTCAATCTTTCAATGGGCGTAAGTCGCAGAAACAACAGGCGCAGGAAGACTGGCACACCCTGATCCCCGACGCACACGCCGGTTATATCAGTTGGCAACAATACCAGGATAATTTGCGTAGTCTGCGGGCTTGCGCCCAGGCCCATGGGCAGGACCGCCGAAAAAGTCCGCCCGGACAAGGGCCGGCGCTGCTGCAGGGACTGGTAATCTGCGGCGTCTGTGGCCGCCGGATGACGGTTCGCTATCACCAGCGGCATGGGGGGATGGTCGGCGATTATGTGTGTCAAAAGGAGATTGTCGAACATGCGCGGGATCCATGCCAGCATATGCCCGGTGCCGGAATTGACGCGGCCATCGGCGCGCTGCTGTTGGAGATGATGGGGCCCGTGAGTCTGGAATTGGCCTTTGCCGTACAGGTTGAACTGCAAACCCGGATGGAGCAGGCCGACCAACTGCGCCGCCAGCAGGTGGAACGTGCTCAATATGAAGCTGATCTGGCGCGGAATCGTTATATGCAGGTCGATCCGCGCAATCGGCTCGTGGCCGATACTCTGGAGGCCGATTGGAATGTCAGCCTGCGGATACTATCACAGGCTCAGGAACATTACCGGGAACAGCGGAAGACAGATGGAAACACGCTGGATGAAACTTCGCGTCAGCAGGTGCTGGCCCTATCGCAGGATTTGCCCCGGCTTTGGCGCGATACTCACACTTCCGATCAAGATCGCAAGCGTATGGTACGTCTCCTGATTGAGGACGTTACCTTGACCAGAGCCGACGGTCTCAAAGTTCAGATACGCTTCCGCGGAGGCGCTACAAAGGTGTTGACCGTGCCTCGACCTCTGACGGTCGGGGAACAGCGCAAAACCCCCGCCACGGTCGTGTCGAACATCGATAGTCTGCTGGATACATATCGCGAAGAACAAGTCGCCGAGGAACTCAACCACCGCGGCTTTCATTCCGGCACCGGCCAGCCGTTTACCGCCCGTCTGGTACGAACCATTTGTCGCGTGTATCATCTCCGCAGTCGTTTTGATCGCCTGCGGGCCACGGGGTTGTTAACAATATGCGAAGTGGCGGCCCAACGGCACGTCACGCGCGGCACCGTGGCGGTGTGGCTGCGTAAAGGACTCCTTACCGCCCATCGCTACAATGCCAGAAATGGGTGTCTGTACGAATGCCCCGGCCCCGATGGACCGATCAGCCAAAAAGGACGTAAGCGAATGGATAAATCTGGGCAGTGCCAAGTGGCACCAGAACACAATTGTACCAATGAGGTGTAACATGAAGCGCAGTCGTTCAAAAACGGACTTCGCACCCGCGTGTGGACATGACGGATACGCTGCCGCCGCACTGCCCGCCCAAACTGCTTCCGGAACTGGCCGCCGTTGTCCGTGATGATGAACTCTGGCTTGCCATGCCGCACGGCGGCGCTCTTCACAAGCGCGGCCAGGTTCTTGGCGCAGGGTGTTTTGGCGTAGACTTTCAAAGCCAGAATCTTGCGCGAAAACCCATCCAGAGTCGCTGCGATGAAAAACGTGAACCACAGGACGCGGAATTGCGTCAAATCCATGCGCCACACCTGATTGGGCTTCTTCGGCTTCAGCAGGTCGTGCGGCTGCACTCCGACCGGTTCCTCCATGGCCGGTCTGGCTTTTCGCGCCGGCTTTTTTTGCTCCGGTTCCCGCAGCATTCGTTGTACACTCGACCGGCTGATGGCGATTCCCGCGCGCAGCAGATGCCGGGCCGTGGTGCGCGTGCCAAATTCCGGTTCCGGGCAGAGGCGGCGAAGTTCGTGGGCTGCCCAACGAACGGCGTCATCCATACGATTCCAAACAATAGCTCCGGCCAGGAGATTTGGCCTGCCGTTGCCCTCGACAGCATTGATCCAGGCCCGCACGGTGTTCTCGTGAATCACAAAACGCTGGGCGACGGTCTTGGTGTTCCAGTCTCGCAGTCGCATCAGATGCAGGATTGCCAGACGTTGGGCAGGGCGGTAATCGGGTCTTTTCTGTGGCGGCATATTCTCCCGCCCGGCACGGAGAATATCCAATTCTCGCCGCAGCAGTTCGGATTCCGTAACTTCATGGTCCCGCTGGATCATCAATCGCAATATCGGCGAAGCAGCGGAAGCCAACCGTGTGCGGGCCAGTTGCATGGCCTGCCCCAACGTACTGGCCATGGCATCAGCAATACACAGAACGGCAGCGGGGGAGAATTTCACCATTCCGATTCTCCATGGTCAAATTGAGTCTGCACGGAAAGCGGCAGCACCACCAGCGACGCGCATCTCAACACGAGCGGTTTCATCGACGCCTTGGTCGCGTTGGCGGGCCATCACGTTCCGCCGCTGACTTTGGCCTTCTCGCGTTCCGCTATAATTTGCATAATTCCGGAGGCGGGGCGACCGGAATTGATTAGCTGCGCCATGATCTCCATGTGTGGCCGGATGTGATTGAGAAAATGCTTGTAGCCCGCGCACAGGTAATTCAACCCCGGTTCGCCGTCCGGTGTTACGGCAAAGCGGTTTTTGGGGCATTCACCGTTGCAGGCGAAACGCACTTCGCAGCGCCGGCAATAAGCGGGGAGAGAGTTTTGTTTGTCGAGGCCGAATTTCTTCTGGACGGGAGACTCGACCATTTCACGGATGGTCTGCTGGTGAATATTGCCCAGGCGGTATTCCGGAAAAACATAATGGTCGCAGGCATAGAGATCGCCATTGTGTTCCAGGGCCATAGCGCCGCCGCAGGTTTCGGCAAAAATGCACAAGCCCGCACCACGCCCGGCCCATATTCCCAGTTGCACATCAAAGGTTTGAACAAATATTTTGCCGACATCCCGTCGGACCCATTGGTCGAACATGTCGGTTAAAAACAGCCCGAATTGTAAAGGCTCGACCGACCACGGGGCAACTTTGAGTTCGGGCGACAATACTTTCAGCATCGGCGGATTGGCCAGTTCCGTTTCCTCGCTTTTGGTAAATCGCTCCACAACGGGAATAAACTGCATGTAGCCGCTGCCATGTTCACGCAGGAATTCATAAACATCAAGAGCATGATAGGCCGATTCCCGGTGTACCACGGTAAGGGTGTTGAAATCCACACCGTGGTCTTTGAGTAATTTCAGACCATGCATGACCAGATCAAAACTCGGCTTGCCTCCACGGGTGACGCGATAGCGATCATGCAATTCGCGTGGCCCGTCGATCGACAAGCCGAGCAGGAAGTGATGTTCCTTGAAGAACTTGCACCAGTTTGAATTCAACAGTGTGCCATTGGTTTGTAGGACGTTTTCGACGCGCTTTTCCGGTGGGCAGAATCGCTTTTGAAGTTCTACCACCCGGCGGAAAAACTCTATTCCCATCAGCGTGGGTTCACCACCCTGCCAGGCGAAAGAAATTACGTCATTGGGTTGCGATTGGATGTACTGCCTTACAAAAGATTCCAGCGTGGCGTCACTGATCCGAAAATCGGCGGCCTTCCGGTGGCTTGGGAAGAGCTTCTCCTTTTCAAGGTAGTAGCAGTAACTGCAATCCAAATTGCAGATCGGCCCGATGGGCTTGGTCATGATATGAAAGGGCATTTTTGTTGTTGGCTGACTGTTCATACCTAATAGCCCTGGTTCGTACCCGTCTAAATAGACCGGGCGAGGAGAACGACGTTTCTATCGCATTCCCAAAAGCATAACAAGTCGGCACGTTGTCGCGGCAGATTTCAGGCAACCCGCTTTTTTCGCTTACGTCGCAATAAGCTCATGCCTGCGATGTCACTCCAACGCCAGTCAAAAGGCGCACCGTATCGGGCACGAATCACACAATCGTCCGAATTCTATTCCCGGTCGCGCAGTTGCTGTTCAAGTTTTACTACATTTCCCAGCGAAATTAAATGGGCATGGATCAACCCCAGAAAACCGGAGCGATAGAGTTCGGTGATTTGTTCATTGGAAAGGGCATTGAGTTTACCGTCATCGACGGCATAGAAGCCGCGCAGGGCCAAGGGCTGATTCTTCGTATCACGCGCCCGAATCTCTCTTCCTACCAGCAAATTCAATTCATTGAGTTTCCCGGTGAGGGCCTGAGTCTGCCGGATGTTGCCCTGATACTGGCCCAAGAAGGCCAATACATTTTTAAGAAGCGGTGTTTCTGCGCCAGCTTCATCGAATAACGGATCGCCGTCCGGGGCTTCCCAGCCGGAAAATGCCGTATCAATGCAGACGCTGAAATCCTGTCCGTTGTTGCGTTCCGCCAGAACAAACGGGTAGCGGCGAATAAACGCTGGAATGTAACTGTTGACCCATTTGCCAGTAATATCCACAAAGAGATTTTCATTGTTGCGTAATCCCAGCACGACTACAGGCATAAGCCGATCCATGGATGGGCCGGCAAAGACGATGGGATACTCGGTGGCGGCACGGGCGAATTCCAAAGCGGTAACGGGTACAGAATTGGTCTCCCGTGCGAACTCAAAGTTGGCGTCGCGCAATTTAATTTTGGCGTTGCGATGCGCGGCACGATCCAGCAGTACCGGTTTCTGATAAAACAATACCGTGTTGGTTCCGTCGGTCATAAAAGCCTCCGTGAAAAAAAGAAACAACTCTTCAAAACCCCGCTTGTGATGATGGATCAAGCGGGCGACAAAGTAATAATAATCTGACATCTCCTACCACGCAACAAAAATTCCGCCAGAATTTCAATATGACTTTTGTTGAAGGTTTAACCGGCAAGCGTCCTTTCTATCGGGCGTTAAATTCCAATCTTGGAACGACCCTTCTACTGGCCTCATATTATGTGGCGCGAACATGTGTTGGCGTAGCGCCAAAATGTGGTGCCATCTATTCATGTTTAACGCAAATCACACCCTTGCATAACCGGGAAAAAGGAAATCGCCGTGGTCCCGGTCCGAAGTCCACTACAAAAAGCCACCGCTGCGCTTGCCATGCTCCGGCTTCACTGCGCGTTGCTGCATTCCAGGCGTGCGCGTGGCATGTCTTTTTTCCGTTTCCTCGGACATCCCCGGCTCAAACAGAGGGCTTT
>JAJZJL010000132.1 GCA_021810145.1 Planctomycetota bacterium
AAGGGGGCATAGGCCACTTCACGGGCCAATATCGTTGGCAGCGACGGAAATTCGTCAACCAACTGATTGACACATCAATACCCTTCCATATCATATCTCCCGGCAACCCTTACAACGCAACCGGCTCATGGTCCGGGAGGGAATTAAGGAACAATGGGCAATGGGCAGTGAGTGCCGTCCGGGCCGGCGGGACGCCTGCGTTACGTGGTTGGAAGTTAGAATTTAGGATTTAGAATTTAGAATCTAGAATCTGTCCCGGCGGGTGGGACAGGTACTGGATCTACTGTCAATACTGAATATACTGCCAATGCTGAGTCCACTGACCAATACTGAATATACCGAACAATTACTGCCATCGTGCCCTGGTGGTGAAATTCCCTATTGCAAATGCCAAATGCTAAATTCCAGGTTCGAGGCTCCAGGTTCCGCGTCTACTGTCAATACTGCATATACTGACCAATACTGAATCTACTGCCAATACTGACCCATACTGTTCTCGTGCTTTTGCGGTAATAATCTCGGTGTCCTCGGCGATCTCTGTGGCTACCCCCGTGGTTTACGACTCTGCGCAATCTGTGGATCACAATTCACAACTTGGAACCTCGAACCTGGAATCTAGAATCTGGAAGAAATTCAAAGCTCATTGCTTCCAAGCCCCTTCTAACTTCCAACTCCCAACTTCTGACTCCTAACCCCCAACCACACGCTGACAATGCCGCGATTGCCGCGGCAGTCCATGATACAGATTGGCAAGAGCCTTCACGGGTACTGCCGGGGTGCAGGTCAAACGTCATCGGCGGCAGGCGATCGGCGAGCTACATGAGAAAGAAACTCTCTTTTCCCACATGTGGAAGATATTTATTTACCGCCTCTTCCAGTGTTACCACACCGACAAAGAACCAACCACCTTCACCGGAATATTTGGCCCGTTCAACGGTAAAGCGCCGTCCCGGCTGGCGGGAAACCGTAAACTTCAAAACCGGTTCATAATCCTGATCGCGCTGCAGCGCCACGCGAGCCTCCTCCCGCCGTTGTTTCAGATATTCATCAACGTGTTCGTCACCCACCAGGGATCGAACTTGTTGCAATGCCATTTCGATTATGAGATCGGAACCAAGGCAATCATGCACCGCGTTTAACGTCGCCTCGCAATCGTAGCGCGGCTCGCACACAATGATTTCCCGGTCTTTAATCTCCAGGCGGTAACGCTCCAATTTAAGTTTGGTCAGGGCCTTGAGAACCAATGCCTCTTCTTCGGCTGTAATGTTTCGGGTCCGGTGCACTCTGATGGATACCTGCGCATTGACGTTTTCCACGATCTCCATTCCCGGCGGGAGTTGTTCCAATGCTCCCTCACTTGAACGCGTCATCACATACACCGTTCGGCCGCCGCGCGTTGTACGCAGGTGCGCATAATACGTCACATTTCTCCGATTAACGTAGCTTAGCACGGTAAGAACTCCCGTTCCGTTCGGGCCTTCGCCATGGCTTGGGGCCGGCGAGGGGCCTTCACAGTCATTGCGGCTTTATCAGCGGCCGCAGCAGAATATACACGCCCTCACCCACCACCATCCCCAGCAGGAAACCCACGATGCCGAAGGCCATGCGAATATTCCAATACAGATGCAATTTAAACGTGGCGATCTCGCCGCCATGTTTGATAAACGCTACCGCCGCCGGTTCGAAGACCAATGCAACCCGCGAACCTAATAGCAGCCATAGCAGGGCCATCAGGCTGGCACAAACAATATATAGCGCCGCCCGGACAATGATTCGACGGTCCACAATTATCCCTCTTATGTCATGGATTGTCCGCTGAGCGGATTGTGCCACCTGGAAGGCCACGGCATGGGCCGCATCGTGCAGTTCTTCGGTCACATCTGTTATGGCCTCTCCCCCGCCGCGCCGGGAAATCCATCCAAAGCACGCGATCATGATCATTGCCAGAAGACACACAATCAGCATGATGACAATGATTGTAGAAATCGTAACCGGCATAACCGACTCCTGCGTATGCAACGCCGCGGATTAATGGCCCGTACTTATGAATTAATCATTCTACCCTCTACCGCCAGCGCCGCTTCACGGACGGCTTCCGGCAAGCTTGGATGGGCATGGCAGGTTCGGGCTATGTCTTCGCTGCTGGCTCCCATGGCCATGGCCATAACCGCTTCGGCAATTAAACTCGATGCCTGCGGCCCCAGAATATGCACGCCCAGAACACGATCCGAATGTTCATCGGCCAGAATTTTCACCACGCCGTGGGCTTCGTCCATGCACAATGCCCGGGCATTGGCGGTAAAGCGGAATTTTCCAGTCCGGAATTTCACACCCTGCGTGGTCAATTCTTCCTGTGTTTTTCCCACCCATGCCAGTTCCGGGGCGGTATACACCACCAGCGGAATGGTGTTGTAATCCACATGCCCCGCCTTGCCTGCCATGAGTTCCACCGCCGCCACGCCTTCCTCCTCCGCCTTGTGCGCCAGCATCGGTCCGGCGACCACATCGCCAATGGCAAAAATATCGGCCGCGGTGGTCTGAAACGCATGATTAATGGTAATTCGACCGCGGGAATCCGTCTGCACGCCGGCAGCGGCCAGATTTAACTCACCGGTGTACGCTTTGCGCCCCACCGCCACGAGAACCACGTCCGCGGGCAGTTCTGTCTCCGCGGCGGCAGCACCGGCCTTGGCGTCTTTCGCGGCAAAGCGCACTTTCAGGCCCGTTTTATCTTCCTTGATGCCCGTGGCCTGAGATGCAAAATGAAAGGCAATGCCCTGCTCGCGCAAAGTTTTTTCCATCAGCTTGCTCATTTCTTCATCCGCGCCGGGCAGGGTGGTGTGGTAAATCTCCAGCACCGTTACCTTGGCGCCCAGCCGGCTCCAGACGGAGGACAATTCCAGCCCGATGGCTCCCGCTCCGATAACCACCATTTTTTCCGGCACCCGGTCCAAGGCAATGGCCTGATCGGAACTGATAATCTTTTTTCCATCAAATTTCAGATTCGGCAATTCAATGGGCACCGAACCGGTGGCGATAAGGAATTTCTCCGCGGAGATGGATTTTTCGCCTGATGTGGATGTCACCTTAATGGTTTTTGAACCCGTAAAACTGGCGGTTCCGAGCATCCGTTCAACCTTGTTTTTCTTGAATAATCCCGCGATGCCGGTGGCCAGGGTATCAACAACTTTTTCCTTTCGGGCCATGAGCACGGGCAAGTCCATGGCCACATTATCGCATTTGATGCCGATCCGGCTGAAGCGGTCGCGCGCGGTAACGAATTTCTCGGTGGTTTCCAGCAGCGTTTTGCTGGGAATGCACCCCACACGCAGGCAGGTGCCGCCGAGTTTCGGTTCTTTTTCCACGCACAGCACCTTCATGCCCAGTTGCGCCGCCCGGATGGCCGCGGTATATCCACCGGGGCCGGATCCAATGACCACAAGATCAAAATCTGTCGCTTTTGCCATTACCATCATCCTTTGTGTTTCATTAACCGTTCGGGATTATGGCCGATGTGCCGCAGTCCCGCTTCCATTGTTGATTTTCCGTGATATTTCCTGTCACAGCGCCTTGCCGCAAAGCCGCAAAGCTTTTTTCAATATATTCCTGCGCCCCTCCACTGGCAACCGCCGTGATGAGATTCGCGATCGGCGGGTCAGTGACCGGTTCTGCCAATGTGCATCAAAAGGTGTCGAGGAAAGCGCAGTATTGTCGGCGTGTGGTTGGGGAGTTGGGAGTTAGAAGGGGCTTGGAAGCGATGCGCTTTGAATTTCTTCCAGATTCTAGATTGCATCCCGGTGCGCCGGGACAGACTCTGAATCCCGATCCACAGATTTCGCCGAGTTGTAAACCACGGGGGTAGCCACAGAGATCACCGAGGACACCGAGATTATTACCGCAAAAGCACGAGAACAGTATTGGTCAGTATTGGCAGTATATTCAGTATTGGTCAGTATATTCAGTATTGACAGTAGACGCGGAACCTGGAACCTCGAACTTGGAATTTAGCATTTGGCATTTGCAATAGGGAATTTCACCACCAGAACACGATGGCAGTAATTGTTCGGTATATTCAGTATTGGTCAGTAGACTCAGTATTGGCAGTATATTCAGTATTGACAGTAGATCCAGTACCGGACCCACCCGCCGGGACAGATTCTAGATTCTAAATTCTAAATTCCAACCACGTAACGCAGGTGTCCCGCCAGCCCGGACGAGACATCTTTAATCATTGTTCATTGTTTCACCGCTTTCACATGCACCCGAAAATCCATCCGCACCGATATCCGCTGGAAGTTACCGACGCGATGCGTGGCGCGGTTTACCCGGCCTGGTCCGATTTTGCCGCAGAAAACATTCTCCCTGAAAGCGACTTGCAAGCCCAACTGACTAGTGTTATAGTTCTATAGTCACTTGTATGGAGATTCGTGTTGCGTCTGCGCATTGAACCATCATCGGGCGTGCCCATCAGCCGGCAGGTTGCCGATCAAATTCGTTCGCAATGCGTGGCCGGAGCGATGAAGGCCGGGGATCGTTTACCGAGTGTCCGCGAACTGGCCCGTGAATTGGCCGTAAATCAAAACACCATTCTGCATGTTTAT
This sequence comes from Planctomycetota bacterium, assembly GCA_021810145.1. Lineage (GTDB taxonomy): Bacteria > Planctomycetota > Phycisphaerae > WQYP01 > WQYP01 > JAMDCX01. The sequence goes on from JAJZJL010000132.1 coordinate 4,602, forward strand.
GAACGTCTGACAACCGAGGGCTGGCTGGAAACCCGCCACGGCAGCGGCACATTTGTACGGTCCAATACCGTTGCGGAGCGACATAAAACGGCACAAACCCGGGACCTGCTGGCGCAACTCCGCCGAGTGGCGCATCAGGCCCGGTTACTGGACATTTCACCGCAGGAGTTGCAGGAGATGCTCAGTGAGTCCATGAGCACCGAGATGAAATACGATGAAGCAAGGAGCACACTATGACCAACGTCATCAGCGTTAAGAATTTGACCAAAACCTTTGGCCTGAAAGACGCTCTGCGCGGCGTGGATATGGAAATTCCGGTCGGAGCCACTGTGGGGCTTCTGGGGGCGAACGGTGCGGGAAAAACCACTCTCATTAAATGTGCCCTGGGATTGCTGCGTCCCACATCAGGCGAATGTCAACTTCTGGGTGAATCCGCATGGTCACTTTCCGCCGGAGCAAAGGCCCGTCTGGGGTATGTCCCGCAGGTTATTCAATTATATCCATGGATGCGTGTAGCGGAGCTGATCCAATATACCGCATCTTTTTACCCCACATGGAACCCGGAGTTGGCCGATCGGCTCATTACGGAATGGGAGTTGCCGTTAAACGATCGCGTGCGCACGCTTTCGGTCGGCCAGAAGCAGCGGTTGGCCATTGTTACGGCGGTGGCGTATCAGCCTGATCTACTGATACTTGATGAACCCGCGGCCAGCCTGGACCCGCAAGCCCGCCGGCAATTTCTGCAACTGCTGGTGGAACTAACCGAACCGGCACAGCGCAGCGTGTTATTTTCCACGCATATTACATCCGATCTGGAGCGCGTGGCGGATTATGTTGCGGTCATGAAGGAGGGCAAAATAGCATGGTTCGGCTCGCTGGAAGCACTGAAGGAACGCACGCACAGCAGCCTCGAAGACGCATTTCTGGAAATTCAGCAGGGGGAAAGCCATGGGTAATCGGTACAAAGAAGTATTTTTGACCTATTTGCGGCGGCCATTTTCGTCGTGGCAAACGGGTGCGACGATGGTAGCCGGGGTCCTCTTGATCGGCCTCTCGTGCGTTCCCGGTCGCAGCTCCATTTCCCCGTGGATGCTCGGAAGTTTTTTTCTTGTTCCGTCGCTGTGGGTCCAGTTCATCGAACAGATGGCCGGCTGGCAACGTGTGGTTACCCCTAACTATGCCGTGCCGCACGTCTCAGCGTTCACGATCCTCAGCGCGGCTTTTGTTTTCGCGATTCCTTTGCCTGTGGCCATGGCGCATCACCAGTCTTACCTCGCGGCAATATCGATTGTAACGCTCTTCTTCGGCACCATCGGTATTAGCCTTGCGTTGGCGAGCATTATTTTATTAGCTGTATTTCCATTGGGGGTCCTTCTCATTTTCTCGGGTTCCTCCGGCACCAGGATGATGATGGCCAGCGCCCTCTCCGGCGGGGACCACAACCTGACATGGTTCCTCCTCGGAACCGGAGCCACCCTTTCAATCGCCGCCCTTTTTCGGATCGCATGTTTGAAACCTGAGGGGTTGGGGCGCTCAGCACCGATTGAATCATTCCTGTTTGGCTGGTGGCTCCGCCGAGGCCGAAGCAAAGCCCCTGTCCCTACCGGACCGCTTCCCCGAATCGCAGCAACCATGCGAGGCCGGGCGCGATGGCGCAGGTCCGGCTTCTTTCGAAGCCGTTCGCTCCTGCCAATGCTGGCCTTCATTTTGGTTCCCATCTGGCTTCTCTGCTCCGTGCAGCACCCGCACACAATTCAGGTTATCGTCGGGGCGCAATTCCTGTTGCCGTGCCTGGCTGTATTGCCCGCGATCATCAGAGGAGGAGGAACAACCGCCGTGCGTTTCCAAATGCTGGAAACGGAATCGCTGCGCCCGGCAGCGCGAAGTAACTTTATCAAGGGATTCGCACTGAGCTTTTTCGTTGCCACTTTCAAGGCATTCGCGATTTCGTCAGCGGTATTCCTGGTTGCGATTTACTTGGCGGGCGGTGGCCTGGCAGGGACGCTGCTGTTGGTCCCGTTCGTCTTTTCGATCATGCTGGCGCAGCCGCTCGTTTTTGCGTTGGTCTGGTTCCTTACGTCATGTCGGCGTGCTCCCCTGCTGATGGTTGCCGCCGGCGCTCCATTAATCGGGATTGGCCCGGTGTTGTTCCCAGACGCTAATTACCAAGGCTTCCTGATTGGTGGCGTCGTTTGCATGCTCATCGGCCTGATTCTGATTCCGTTGGTTTATCGCCGGTGGATGAATCTGGAACTGGGGTAAATGTTCGCCGGGCGGTAGAATAGGGTGCCAAATGGGTAATCGGTATAAAGAAGTATTTTTGACCTATTTGCGGCGGGCATTTTCGTCATGGCGGGCGATGGTCTGGGCAGCATTGTTCATCTGGAGCATATTTTCCGACGGCGGGGGAAGGCCAGGCCACATTGGTCCTGGCTCCGTTTTCAGCGGTGTCGCCTACGGCGGATCGCTGCTCTGGTTTCACCTCCGCAGCCAGCTCGTTGGGCCAAATCGCAGGCTAACTCCGGGATACCTTCGGCCAACAATCACCGTGTTCATTGCAATGGGGCTGCTGGTGATGGCGTTCCCAACTGTCATCCTGGCAATGCGACATGGCTTCTGTGACGGAGTGTTTTTTGCCCTCGCAGTTTTCGAATTTGGCCTGATCGGTTGTGCGCTCGCCGCCGAAAAATGGTTGGTTACAGCTGCTTGCTTGCTCGTGATCCTGTTCCTCAGCAGACATTTCGGCCACTACATCGACCTTCCCCGCGATGGAGTGGGATATTTCGCCATTGGGCAAGCGGTTTTTGGACTGGCGGCGATTTCCTGGTCGCTTTTCAGGATGGCTGCCGGCCCGATAAGGGACGGTGAATTTGCAACTTCGTTCGGTGGTTCGGCCAATCTGGAGGCTACCGCCCGATCCACCGGCCGCTTTCTCGGAAGCCTACTCGGACCATCGCGAAGCGTTGGGCCGGTGGGTACACCAATCCCAGCGGCCAAAATATATTACGGCCATCCGATGGCCCTCGGAGGGGCAACGCGGGACCACCTGCGGCGCTGGCGACACATGAGAGTGCTGGAGATCAACTTGGTGCCCGCGATTTTTCTCCTATGCTTTGCGGTATCACTGATTGTGGGAAAGCTTGCCAACTCGGCGTCCGAAGTCACTGCGGATTTCAGCGCGGTCGTACCGTTTGCCGCATTCTGGCCAGCGGCGGTTGTTTCCGGGCGGTGGCGACAGGCGTGGCCATGCGTCAGGGCCGACTCGCTTCGCCCAGAAAACCGAGCGAACTTCGCGCTTGGAGTGTTTCTCGCTATCGGTGAGCAGGTTCTTCTGGCTTGGCTGGCTTTTGCTGTTGCCGCGCTGGCGGCGTACGCCGTGGCCGGCCTTGGCCTTAGTGGGGTGGGACGCCTGGCCTCGGAACTGCTGGCGACCCTGATGATCCAGCCGCTCGTTTATGCCCTGCTATGCTGGCAACTCCCCTTCGGCACCTCCGCGTGGATGTTCTCCATCATCCTCCTGACCTTTGCGGTATTGGGACTCGGGGCCACGACGGAGTTTTGGGGTGCGTGGCTGACCGTCGGCGTGGCCGCCGTTTGCATGCTCATCGGCCTGATTTTACTCCCCTTCGTTTACCGCCGATGGATGGATTTGGAGATGGGGTGACATAAACTTTCGCCGGGCGAAGGGTATTGGAAAAGATACTCAATGAACAATCGAAACAAAGAAGTCTTGATAGCCTACCTACCCGGGGGCGTTCGCCTGTAGAGCGAAACGTTACTGATTACCGGCAATCAGTAACCTACGGTAGCGCCGCAGGTCCTTTTTGGGGCACCGCATCGCAATGCGGTGGTTGGGTTGCCCGCGCCACACATGCCCGCCAAATCTATCACGCACTCCATGCCGCCTTCACCATGCGTCGGCCGGAAGATGCCACCGGTTTCACGTCGCTTTCACAAATTGGGCCAGAGGGACGACATCCACATGATCCGCCAGAGCATATTGCCGCATACCGGGATACACCACATGGATCTCATCCAATTTCAAATCAGCCAAAGCGATGCGCATGGAGGGCGTAAGCGTTGGGGCGTCCATGCGTTTGCACTCCACACCGATGCGCTTCCCGCCTTTGAATAAAAGCAAATCCAATTCCGCTCCATTGTGCGTGGCCCAGAAATACGCCTCCCCGGCCTGAAAACATTTGATAATCTCCTCGACCGCGTACCCCTCCCATGATGCTCCCACTTTGGGGTGAGACTCCAAATCCCGCTGGCTGCTGATATTGAGCAATGCATGCAGCAATCCGGTATCGCGCACATAAACCTTCGGTGCCTTTACCTGCCTTTTGCCCAGATTCTCAAACCATGGCCGCACCTGCCGCACCATAAATACGTCGGTCATCAGGTCCAAATAGCGCCGCACCGTGGTCTCATTTATCGCCAACGCCCGACCAATTTCCGCGGAATTCCAAACCTGTCCATGATAATGCGCCACCATCATCCAAAACCGTCGCAGGGCCGCCGCAGGAATACCCACCCCCAACTGCGGCATATCGCGCTCCAGAAAAGTCTGTAGAAATTGCGTTCGCCACGCCAACGAATCCGGATTGCCGCGCGCCGTAAAAGAAAGCGGAAAGCCGCCCCGCAACCAATGCTTCGCCATTGCCTCGGCACCTACATCAGAAAGCCTGAAACCCTCCATGGCAATGATCTCCAGCCGCCCCGCCAGCGTCTCCGAAGATTGTCGCAGCAGGTCCGGTGACGCGCTGCCGAGAATCAGAAACCGCGCGGGCAGTGGCCGACGATCCGCCAGTACCCGCAGCAGTGGGAAAATCTCCGGTCGGCGCTGCACCTCGTCAATCACCACCAGGCCCTTCAGTGGCCGCAGCGCCATATCGGGTTCTGTCAACCGCGCCACGCTCCGCGGATCCTCCAGATCAAAATAATTCAGTGAATCTGCCGCTACAAACTCTCTGGCCAGTGTGGTCTTGCCGCATTGCCTTGGCCCCAGCAATGCCACCACGCGGCTGCGTTTAAGTGCCGTGCGAATCAGTGCGATATCCGTTTTTCGCTCAATCATGGTGCCACAGCATATACCACGAAAATCCGGCTGTCAATACCGGATTTTCATGGTACGTTATTTGTCTGCCGCCCCGATGCGTTTCAGGAATTCCGCTTCATCTATGACTTCCACGCCCAACTTCCGGGCTTTTTCGAGCTTGCTGCCCGCATCTTCGCCCGCCACCACCAGTGTGGTGTTTTTGCTGACACTTTCACCGGCTTTTCCGCCCAGGGATTCAATCAGCGCCTTGATTTCGTGCCGGGCATAGCGCTGTAATTTACCTGTGACCACCACCGTTTTTCCCGCCAGTGGACCGCCGGTTTGCCGGATACGGGCCGGCGTGGTCTTTACACCCAGAAGTTCCAATTCCCGCAATAACTCCATTCCGCCTTGTTCATGCAGAAAGCGGTGCATGGATTTCGCAACCACTTCTCCCACGCCTTCCACATTTTGAAAATCAGCAACGGAAGCCTCAGCCAGGGCCTGCACGGAGGAAAAATGCTCCGCAATATCCTCCGCCGTTCGCACCCCCACATGCAAAATGCCCAGCCCGCCGAGCAGACGTTCCAGTCCGCGGCTTTTGCTTTCCGCAATTGCGGCTATTAAATTGGCGGCAGATTTTTCACCCATGCGTTCCAGGCTCGCCACATCTTCCAGTTTAAGCCGATATAAATCCGGAATCGCCGCCACCAAGCCCCTGGCCATAAGTTGCTGCACCACCGCCGGGCCGAGATTTTCAATATCCATCTGATCGCGGGCGCCAAAAAACAAAATGCGCTCTTCCCGCTGCGCGGGGCAGGCAAGATTACCACAGCGGACAAAGCCGCCATCGCGCGTGACCGGGGCTTTGCAGGACGGGCACGTCGCCGGCGGCTCAATGATCACGGCGTCAGCGGGGCGTCGGGCGGCAACCATCCCGACAACGTACGGAATAACTTCCCCCGCTTTCTGCACAATGACGCGATCATGCAGGCGGATATCCTTCCGGGCGATTTCATCAAAATTATGCAGGCTCGCCCGGTACACCTGCGTACCGCTGATGAATACCGGCGGCTCAAATTCCGCCACCGGTGTGATCGTCCCTGTTTTTCCCACCTGAAACACCACCCGGGCCAACTGCGTTTCCGCCTGCTCCGGCTGATATTTAAATGCAATGCACCAGCGCGGCGCACGGGATGTGGTGCCAAGCTGCCGGCGCTGCGCCAGTGAGTCCAGCTTCACCACCACGCCATCGGTATCATACGGCAGATTTTTTCGCACCGAATCAAAATGCCGGATAAATTCCAGCACTGCAGAAATATCCTTCGCCGGGGCAATATATTCCGACACCGGAAAGCCAACGGCCTTGAGATATTGCAGCCATTGCAGATAAGTGGAAAAGGCAAAGCCCTCCACCACGCCCTGTCCATGCGGCAGAAAACGCAATTTGCGTTCCGCCACGGTGCGCGGATCCAGCAGTTTCAGCGTGCCGGCGGCGGTATTGCGCGGATTGGCATACGCTTCCTCACCCATGGCCTCCTGCCGCTGATTAATGACAACAAATTGCTGCCGCGTTAAAAATGTTTCGCCGCGCACTTCCAGCACCGGCGGAATCGTTGCGGGAAAATCCCCATCCCGGCCCGTGGATTTGGGATCATGCAATCGCAGGGGAATATCATGAATGGTCCGGGCGTTCTGGGTGACATCATCACCGGTTTCACCATCACCGCGTGTGGAGGCCTGTATGAGAATGCCATTTTCATAACGCAGGGAAAGCGATACGCCGTCAATTTTCGGCTCGCATACGTAGCTGTATACGCTGTGGTCCGATTCCGCGTCCAATAGTTTTCGCACGCGCTGGTCAAATTCCCGCACTTCACCTTCGCTGTAAGTATTATCAATGGAGATCATCGCCATGGCATGACGGACCGACGCAAACGACTGTAAAGGCTTGCCGCCCACGCGCTGCGTGGGTGAGTCCGGCGTAACAAGTTCCGGATGCGCCGACTCCAGATCGGTCAGTTTGCGAAGCAGCGCATCATATTGCTGATCCGAAATTTCCGGTTTGGCCTGCTGATAATAAAGTTCATCGTGCCGCCGGATTTCCCGGCGCAATGTTTCCACTTCATGCTGTAAGGTATTGCTCATGGCCATGGTTATACCCAAGCGAATCACTTCCGGCCAGTTGCCCCCGGGGCGTTTTCACTCGACCGGCCATGGTGCGGGCAGGCATACCGATTGTTCCGCATGTTTCGACGAGAAACAAGGCATGTGGTGCCCCCCACCGGCCGCACCGCTGCGGCGGCGGGCGGGCTTGTCAGAGCGGATCATGGCGCCCGCGGGGTGCGGATTCAGGCAAGGCTTTAAGCCCGAGTTTCTGGAGTATATTTTCCTCATTCCCATCCGGTGGCAGCATGTCCCGCGCCACGAGCAACCATAAAACCGCAGCCCCGAAAAGAAATCCGGAAATATGAGCAATATGATCAATTCCACTGCCGCCGGTGAGTATCCCGAATATATCAAGCAGGAAATAGATGATTAATAGCCAATAGGAGGAAATTTCAACCCGGCCCAACTTGATGATAAATACATACAGACAACGGACATCGTTAAGCGGGTAAAGAATCAGACAGGCCCCCATGATTCCCATGATGGCACCCGAGGCACCCAGCGAAGCGACGCCGGGGCCCAGCAGCAGCGAACAAATATTCGATATAATCCCGCTGGCGAAATAAAGCGATAGAAACTGCCAGTGACCGAGCCGGGCGTTTATGGCATTTCCGAACAGCCACAAAAACAGCATATTGCCCAGCAGATGGGCCCAACCCGCATGAATAAACAGGCAGCCGACAAGCTGAGTGAAACGAAAATGTCCCGGCTCCAGAATAAAGTCGTCAATGATATGTCCCGGTGTGTCTCCGAGGTACTGACCCTCAAGATGTCCGTGTGAAAGCACGACCCCGAACGAAGCGCGATTCTCCCACCGATTCAGAGCCGGAAACATCGCGACGCTGATAAGGCACGTCAGCAGAATCAAAGCCCAGTTGGCCAGCGGCAATCGTCGCATGGGAATGTCTATCAGGTATGGCAGAAAGAAAAACATTTCGCACCCCAAAAACCAATTTTGTTACACCAGGGATGAGCACCCGTTCACAGCCCTTTGGCCGGACGGACTCAGAGCCTGTTTGGAAACTCCGCCGGGAGCGCCTTGAGGCGGCAAACGGCCGTCTGCGGCGTTCTGGATCCTCAACATATTCCGGAATATGCTGCGGATCCGCGTCCTTGCATCCATCCATTTGCCAAGCCAATGAACCCGCATCGAACTTTTCAAACAGGCTCTCGGAGAAATTTAAAAGACATGAAAAGTGTACGCCGTCCAAACGGAAATGCAAATCATTTGCATAAACAATCAACGCCACCATGACGGCGTGTTTCCCGGGTTTCAGCATCCAATGGCACAACGGCTTAAAGCGGCGAGAGAATATTTCTTTGGAGCCTGTTTGGAAACTCCGCCGGGAGTGCCTTGGGGCGGCAAACGGCCGTCTGCGGCGTCCTCGATCCTCAACATATTCCGGAATATGCTTCGGATCTGCGTCCTTGCATCCATCCATTTGCCCCC
>JAJZJL010000133.1 GCA_021810145.1 Planctomycetota bacterium
CCTTTTTGATCAGGTCATCGGCACCGGCTTCGACGGCACCGGCTGACTTGGCTTTTTCAATATCGTTACCTTGAACGAATGCAATAACGCGACGGGTCTTGCCAATGCCTTTGGGCAAACTTACAGAACCGCGAACGTTTTGATCGGCTTGAGTGGCGTCAATACCCAAATGAATGACAATATTTACGCTTTCATCAAATTTGGCAGCCTTGAATTTCTTCAAAACCGGGATCGCCTGTTCGATGTTAACCGGAGCAGTTGGAACATGCTCCACCGACTGCCGATATCGTTTTCCACGTAATTTCAATGCTTTACTCGCCATAAAGGCATAGACTCCTCAAGTAAGCGGCAATGACGTATTTTGCACCAGCCATTCACGCTTAGGCCATGAAAAATTTAGCTTGGAATTTTTATCAACTCTGTAAGGAGGGGACCTTATTGTCGCCTGACCAATCAGATGTTTTTCCGATTTCTTTATCCGAAAAACCGCATAATCAGACATTTGTTCGCAGTAAAAGCCGCGATTTTGTCCGCTCCGGAGTTTATTCCGAGCTTCCACTATTCAGGCCCGTGGTGTGGCCTCCCGCAAAGGGAGGAAGTAAGATACCGAAGTGAAAAAAAAATGTCAAGCTATTATGTTACACTTGCGTTAGGCTTTAACGGTGTATACAATGCAGGACTATGAATAGCCGGGCTACCATTGTTGTTTGTGTTTGTTCTTCTTTCCCCCCCTTCGTAGTAGATTCATATTTTTTGGTTGCAGTGGACTGAAAAAAAACGGTTTTCTGTTCCTTGAACGTCGGAGGTTAAACCATGCGTGTACGTGTGACGCAAGTGCGTGATTATTCAAAACGTGGCGATGCCTTGCCCATCCCGAACCTCATCGAGGTTCAAACGGCGGCCTATCGGCGGTTTTTGCAGGCGGAAGCAGAGCCGGAAAAGCGAAAAAATGACGGCATTGAAGCCCTGCTCCGGGAAGTATTTCCTATTGAGTCATATGACGGTTCGATGAAGCTCGAATATGTCAGTTATGAACTGGGCAAGGCACGATATTCACGCGATGAGTGCCGGGCGCTGCGACTGACCTACGGCATGCCGTTGCGCATTAAAGTTCGTTTAAGCCGAAAGGACAAGCCGGATATGGTGGAGGAATCCATCTATCTCGGCGATGTTCCGATTATGACCGGTGGTGGGGAATTTATCATTAACGGCGCTGAGCGCGTGATTGTGTCACAGTTGCACCGATCACCCGGCGTGGACTTTTTAATTCAATCTCAGGAAGGCGACCGCCCCCTGCATTCCTGCCGGGTCATTCCCGAGCGGGGCAGTTGGATTGAAATCAATGTCACCAAGAAAGATGTACTCGTGGTACGCATTGACCAGTCCGGCAAAATACCCGCCACCAGTTTCCTGCGGGCAATGGATGAAAAATATGGTACCGATGAAGCTCTGATCCGGGCATTTTATGAAACCCGAACGGTTCCGATCGGGCAGTTAAAGGCGGATTACTACGCCGTCGGTTCAATTGTGGACACCGAAACCGGAGAAGAACTCGTCAAGTCCGGTGCGCAAATCGGCGATCGCGTGGCCAAAATACAGGCCAGCAGCCTCAAGAAGATCGAAGTCATTGAGAAACTTGCTGATCCCATTATCCTCAACACGCTGCAGGAAGATGATTCCCACAGCCATAAGGAGGCTCTGCGCAAGATCTACAGCCGCCTGCGGCCGGGCAATCCGCCCAACGATGAGAAGGCTAAGACGCTTTTTGCGGAAAAATTCTTCGATGTGGCCCGCTACCGCCTTGGCCGGGTCGGACGTTTCCGCATTAACCGGAAGTTCGAGCAGAACGTGCCGGAAGATGTCATGACCTTGCGGCCGGAAGATATTCTCGGCAGCATCAAATACATTCTGGAACTGCGTGGCGGACGTGGATATGTGGATGATATTGACCACTTGGGGAACCGTCGGCTGCGGACCATTGATGAATTGGCGCAGGAAGAATTGCGCAAGGGTTTCCTGAAGCTGCGCCGCACCGTTCAGGAACGACTGAGCATGAAGGCGCCGGAAGAAGTCGCCAAGATAGTGGAACTCGTAAACTCCAAGAGCATAAGCAGTTCCATTGAATACTTCTTTGGTCGCAGTGAACTTTCGCAGGTGGTCGATCAGACCAATCCGCTTTCACAGCTTACGCATGAACGCCGCCTTTCGGCCCTTGGCCCCGGTGGTTTAAACCGTAAACGCGCGGGTTTTGAAGTGCGCGACGTGCATATTTCCCACTACGGTCGCATTTGCCCGATTGAAACACCGGAAGGCACGAACATCGGTCTGATTGCGTCTTTATCCATTTATGCCGGTGTGGATGATTACGGCTTTCTGATTACACCTTATCGTGTGGTTGAAAACGGTAAGGTTAACGGGGAACACAAATATCTGCGTGCCGATGAAGAAATGAAGGCTGTTCTGGCGCCTCCGGAAGTCGCGTCACCGGATTCCGGAAAAGTGCGTCAGGATCTTTTGCTGGCCCGCGTAAATGGAGACTTACAGCAGGTACGTGGTTCGGAAATCAACTTTGTTGATATTTCACCCAAGCAGACCGTTGCCATCTCCGCGGCATTGATCCCGTTCCTTGAGCACGATGACGCCAACCGGGCGTTAATGGGTTCAAACATGCAGCGGCAGGCGGTGCCTTTGTTGATCACCGATCCCCCGGTGGTGGGCACGGGACTGGAAAAAATCATTCCATATAACAGCGGCATGGTTATCAAGGCTGACCGCGCCGGCGTGGTCACGTTTGTTGATGCCTGCCGTATTGTCATTGATAACTCTGATGAATATGTTCTGCGTAAAAACGCGGGGTTGAATGACAAAACCTGCATGACGCAAAAGCCTCTGGTTGCGGTAGGACAAAAAGTCAAAAAGGGCCAGATCATTGCTGATGGCCCGGCATGCCGCAATGGCGAATTGGCGCTGGGACGAAATGTTCTGGTGGCCTTTATGACGCTGGATGGTTACAACTATGAAGACGCCATCGTCGTTTCGGAACGTCTGATCAAAGGCGATGTGTTTACCTCGATCCACATTGAAGAATTTGATGTGGAAGTGCGTGAAACCAAGCTTGGTCGTGAAGAATTCACGCGCGACATTCCCAATGTCAGCGAAAAAGCTCTGAAAAATCTTGACGAAGCGGGTATTGTCCGCATCGGTACGCATGTAAGCCCCGGTGATATTCTCGTTGGCAAAGTCTCGCCGAAGAGCAAGACGGAACTTTCTCCGGAAGAAAAACTTCTGCATGCCATTTTCGGCCGCGCCGGTGAAGATGTAAAGAATGATTCACTGGAAGTTCCCGCGGGTACTGAAGGTGTGGTTATCGGTGCCCAGCGATTCAGCCGCCGGATGCACATGAGCGACGATCAGAAGAAAATTCTTCAGAAGGAAATGAAAGAGTATGGCAAGCAGATGGATGTCCGCATTGCCGAACTCTTCCGTAAAATGGCCGATGAAATCAACGAGGCCACGGGGCAGACGATGGTCGATCCTTCGACCCGTCAGAAAGTCGGTAAATCGGATCAGGATGAAGTGATCCTGGAACAGGTTGAAAGCTTTAGCGTAAGCTGGATTAAGGGGGCGGAAGATGCCCGCAAGCGCGGAGAGCAGATTTACCACCGCTATAAATCCACTTTGCAGTCGCTGCGCGAAGAAAAGACCCGGAAGATGGAGCACATGAAGCGCGGTGATGAACTGCCTTCCGGTGTTCTTGAAATGGTCAAGGTTTATCTGGCTACCAAGCGGCAATTGTCTGTCGGTGACAAGATGGCGGGGCGGCACGGCAATAAGGGTGTCATCGCCCGTATTGTTCCGGAAGCGGATATGCCGTTCCTGGAAGATGGTACACCGGTCGATATTGTTTTGAATCCTCTGGGCGTCCCCTCGCGTATGAATATCGGGCAGATTCTTGAGACCCACCTGGGATGGGCCGCTGCGGTATTGGGATTCCAGGCGGTAACGCCGGTCTTTGACGGAGCCAGTGAAGCGGAGATTCTCAAGGCTGTCGATGAGGCCAATGCGCATGTGCGCAATCGTCGCGTTGAATTGGCTGAAAAGAAGCTTCCGCCGCCGGCCGGGGAAATTTCGGTCGAAATGCCGGCGCTTCTGAAGATTAATCTGTACGATGGCCGCACCGGCGAACCGTTTGAACAGAAGGTAACGGTTGGTTACATGTACATGCTTAAACTTCACCACCTGGTGGACGAGAAGATCCACGCCCGATCTACCGGGCCATACAGCCTTATCACGCAGCAACCTCTGGGCGGTAAGGCCCGTACCGGCGGTCAGCGTTTCGGTGAGATGGAAGTCTGGGCACTGGAAGCCTATGGTGCCGCGTATGTGTTGCAGGAACTTTTGACCGTTAAATCTGATGATGTGGAAGGCCGCACCAAGATTTACGAAAGCATGGTCAAGGGCACCAACACGCTGGATGCCGGAACGCCGGTATCGTTTGATGTGTTGTGCAACGAAATACGCGGTCTGGGCTTGAATATTACGCTTGAGAAGAAGAAAGGAATCTGAGTTATATTGCCATAACGTTGCAGTCGAATGAGACAACGCGCGGATTGGAGTGATTTTTGCCTCAGAGCTGGAGCGAAATTAGCCGGGATGCCCTTCAAGCGGCCACTGTGCTGCATGATAAGCATCCGCGCAGCAGCATCAGTCGGGCCTATTATGCCGCATTTTCAGCGGCGGTCTGGTTGATGTGGCAACAGCACGGCGTTCCGGTGGCCGGCAAACGGGAAACGCCGCAGCACCGAGAAATGCCCAAACTACTGGAGCAATTGCTTTATAAAAAGGGGCAGCGCATTTCACGTGATTGCAGACAGGCGATGAGGTTGCTTTACAATTACAGGCTCAATGCGGATTATCAATCGTCTCGCGGCCACTACTATGCGAACGATGCCCGTAATGCGAGAATTCTTGCGAGCAGTGTGATGAAGCATTGTGGAGTGATCCCATGACGTGGAATAAAAAAAAGATACAGTCGCTTGTGGAACGCTATCTGGAAAAGCATCAGCCGCGGTATTACCACCTCGCCTCATCCAAGGTAGTGCGCGATGGGGATTATTGGTACGTGCTTGTAGAGCCTGATAAGTCCACTATAAGGGCGTTTGACTACAGCAAGCGATTGGCGGATACAGAAGAAGATATTCGCGATAATGAAAAAAACGCACCGAACCTCCTTCTGGTTCCGGTGCTTCCGACCGATCCTGAGGATCGGTGAATAAATTGATAATTTCTCCCTTTTTAAGGAGTTTTAACCATGGCTGAAACAGCAGTATATGATCGAATTAATGACTATGGTGCGGTGAAAATCGCTCTGGCCAGCCCCAACGACATTCGGTCCTGGAGCTTTGGCGAAGTAAAAAAGCCTGAAACAATTAACTACCGTACCTACCGTCCCGAGCGCGACGGCTTGTTCTGCGAACGTATATTCGGCCCGGAACGGGACTGGGAATGCGCCTGTGGCAAATACAAGGGTACCAAATACAAAGGTGTCATCTGTGATCGTTGCGGCGTTAAAGTTACGCACAGCCGCGTTCGGCGCAAGCGCATGGGGCATATCAGCCTCGCGGCACCGATCGTGCATATCTGGTTTTTTAAGGCCATGCCCAGCCGCCTTGGAAATCTGCTGGATATGAAAACCAGTGACCTGGAAAAAGTGGTCTATTATCAAGACTATTGTGTAACGGATCCCGGCACCACGCCGCTGAAGAAAAAGCAGTTGCTCACGGAAGAAGAGCATCGTGACGCGCGCGAAAAATATGGAGATTCGTTCAAAGCGGAAATGGGAGCCGATGCGATCCGCTCGCTGCTCAATGCCATGGATATGGCTGAAGTTTCCAGACAGATTCGTGAAGGCATTGAAACCACCAGCAGCAAGCAGAAAATTAAGGATTTCACCAAGCGGCTGAAAATTGTTGAAGCCATTCGCCAATCGCAGAATAAGCCTGAATGGATGATTTTTGAAGTCATTCCGGTTATTCCCCCTGACCTGCGACCGCTGGTGCTGCTGGAATCGGGCAATTTTGCCACCAGCGATCTTAACGATCTGTATCGCCGGATCATCAATCGCAACAACCGACTGCGAAAACTCGTGGATCTCAATGCGCCGGAAGTCATTATCCGAAATGAAAAGCGCATGCTGCAGCAGGCTGTAGATGCGTTGTTTGATAATGGCCGTTGCCGCCGTCCCGTTCTGGGGGCCTCCAATCGGCCATTGAAATCACTGACGGACATGATCAAGGGTAAGCAGGGCCGATTCCGCGAAAATCTGCTCGGTAAGCGTGTCGATTACTCCGCCCGATCGGTTATTGTCGTAGGTCCGGAGCTCAAACTGCATCAGTGCGGTATGCCCAAGAAAATTGCTCTGGAACTCTTTCAGCCGTTTATCATCCGGAAGCTGAAAGAACACGGTTATGCCGACACCATCAAATCCGCCAAAAAGATGATTGAGCGTCGGGATCGTGAGATCTGGGACATCCTGGAGGAAGTCATTAAGGGCCACCCGGTTCTTCTGAATCGTGCACCCACGTTGCACCGTATTGGCATTCAGGCCTTCGAGCCGGTGCTCATTGAAGGTAACGCCATTAAGATTCACCCGTTGGTTTGCAAGGGCTTTAACGCCGATTTCGACGGCGACCAGATGGCCGTACATCTGCCGCTGTCCGTGGAAGCCCAGGCTGAAGCTCAAATGCTGATGCTGTCAACGCATAATATTTTCTCACCGGCCAACGGATCGCCCATTATCGGTCCTTCACAGGACATTGTCATGGGTATTTACTACATTACCACCATGCGGCAGGGTGAACCGGGCTGGCGCGAGCCGGGCAAGGAACTGGCTTTCCATAATTATCATGAAGCGCTTCTGGCCTATGATCGCAAGCAGATTGGGATTCATACCCCCATCCGCATTCGCATTAATCGAACCAAAGTGGTCACCGGGCAGGGTAAGGCACCGGAATCGGTGCCGGCCAATCGCGTGATTGTTTCCACCGTTGGCCGCTGCATGTTTAATGATATTCTGGCGCCGGAGATGCCCTTCTACAATTACACGCTCTCCAGCAAGGGTGGCAGCCGCGTGATCGCGGACTGTTATCAGTTGCTGGGACGGCCGGCCACCATTGATCTGCTGGACAATATGAAGGAACTGGGCTTTAAGATGTCCACGCTGGCGGGATTAAGCTTCGGTATTACCGATCTGCGTATTCCGGCCCGCAAGTCTCAGATTATTGATGAATCACAGAAGAAAGCGGATCGGGTTGAGAAAAATCTCAACTTGGGCGCCATTACGGAGCGCGAACGCTACAACCAGCTTCTGGATATCTGGGCTCATGCCCGTGAAGAAGTTACCAAAGACATGATGCTGGAACTCGAACACGACACGCGTGATGAGAAATCACTGACTCCCATGGCTCCGAAAGATCCCAAGGGTAAACCGTACCTCAACCCGGTGTTCCTCATGGCGGATTCCGGTGCCCGCGGTAACGTCGATAATTTCCGGCAACTTGCCGGTATGCGCGGCTTGATGAGTCGTCCCTCCGGCGAAATCATGGAAACGCCCATCAAGACCAACTTCCGCGAAGGTTTGTCGGTATTGGAATATTTCACCTCAACGCATGGTGCCCGTAAGGGATTGGCTGATACGGCCTTGAAAACCGCCGACTCGGGCTATCTCACCCGCAAGCTGGCCGATGTGGCGCAGAATGTCATTGTTTCGCAACATGACTGCGGCACGCAGAACGGCATTCGCAAGAGTGCCATTTACAAGGGCGAACAGGTTGACGTGCCATTGCGCGACATCATCATCGGTCGTTGTGCGGCAGATACGTTGATTAATCCGGTAACGGATGAGGTTATTGTCCGGGAAGGCCAGATCGTCACGGATGTCATCGCCCGTAAGATTGAAGATTTGAATATTGAAACCGTCCGTGTTCGCAGCCCATTGACCTGCGAAAGCCCGAACGGGATTTGCGCCAAATGCTACGGCGTGGATCATTCCACCAATACGCTGGTCGAAGAAGGTCTGGCCGCGGGTATTATTGCCGCGCAGTCGATCGGTGAACCCGGCACGCAGCTTACGATGCGTACCTTCCATACCGGCGGTTCGGCCACCCGTATTCTGGAGAAAAATGACGTACGGGCCGGCGTTGCCGGTATTATTGAATATCGTGATCTTAATGCGGTTGAAGTGGTGGATGCCGAAGGCAACAAACATATTGTCGTCCTGAAGCGAAACGGCGAAATCGTCATTAAGGATTCAAAGGGCCGCGAACTGGAGAAATCACGCGTGCCCTATGGTGCCTCGATTCAGGTCAAAGAAGGCGAAAGTGTGCGTGGCGGCCAGCAGCTTTGTGTGTGGGATCAGCACCGTACACCAATCCTTGCTGAAAAGGGCGGACGTGTTAAGTTTGAAGATATTCAAGACGGTGAAACCGCCCGCGCTGAAAGTGAAGGCAAGGGTGGCAGCAAGCGTCTTGTAATCGTTGAACACCGCGGCGAGCGCCATCCGCGAATCGTCATTGAAGATCCTTCGGATGGCAAGATTCTCGATTTCCACTATTTGCCCGCCAAGGCTCGTATCGACGTGGACGAAGGCCAGATTGTTCAGCCCGGCACCTTGCTGGCGCGTCAGCCGCGGGAAATTAAAGGTACTTCGGATATCACATCCGGTCTGCCCCGCGTTACGGAAATCTTTGAAGCTCGCAAGCCCAAAGATACGGCCATTATGGCGGAAATTTCCGGTACCATCGAACTGCGATCTGACAAACGCCGCGGTAAGATGACCATTATTATCCGCGGTCCCGGCGGCGTGGAAAAGGAACACCATGTTCCGCAGGACCGGCAGTTGCGCGTGCACACCGGCGATCAGGTGGAAGCCGGTGATTCGTTGATCGATGGACCTCTGGTGCCGCATGATATTCTTCGCATCAAGGGTGAAGATGCCTTGCAGCAGTATCTGCTGGGCGAAGTTCAGAACGTGTATCGCACGCAGAACCAGCGCATCAGTGATAAGCACATTGAAATCATCGTATCTCAGATGCTGCGGAAGGTGAAAGTCGAAAACCCCGGCGACACCCGATTCCTGCCGTCGGAAGTTGTTGATAAGTTCAAATTCCGCAAGCACAATGAAGCAGTTGCCAAGATGCTGCGTATTGAAGATCCGGGAACCAGCGAATATGCCGTTGGCCAGTTGGTCAATCGCGATGAGTTGAAGGAAGCCGTTGCCGCCATTGAAGCCAAGGGCGGAACCGCTCCGAAAACGCGGCGTCCGAAGCCGGCAACCGCGAAGACCCTTCTGCTGGGCATTACCAAGGCCAGTCTGCAGAGCGAATCGTTTGTTTCGGCGGCCAGCTTCCAGGAAACCACCAAGGTGCTTACTGAAGCTGCCATTGCCGGCCGCGAAGATACATTGCAGGGACTGAAGGAAAACGTGATCCTCGGACATCTGATTCCCGCTGGTACCGCTTTCCGGCCGTATCAGGAAATGCAGACGCTGCACCTTGGCGAACCAATTCAGGAATTGGAGCTGGAAATTCCTGTTCCGATGCCGCCGCCGGAACCCGCGGCTGCCGCCCCGGCAAAATCCGCGCCTGTTGCGGAAACGGCCGGTGCATAAACATCCCCTTGCGTTCGTGTGAAATCTGTAAGAGCCGATGGTGGCAACCATCGGCTCTTTTTTAATTATGGCTGCGCACTGGCGGCGAATGGAATGAAAGAGTATCCTGAATCCTATGAATCAAGGCGATTATCGAGTTGAATTGGATGTCTATAACGGCCCGCTGGAGCTGTTGCTTTTTCTTATCAAAAAAGAAGAAGTTGACATTCACGATATCCCCATTTCCCGCATTACCTCACAATATCTGGCGCATGTGGAAATGATCCGCCGTATTGATATCAATCTTGCGGGGGAGTTTCTTGTCCTGGCCGCAACTCTGATGGAAATAAAAAGCCGGATGCTGAATCCTCAGCCGGTGGCGGAAAGTCAATCCGGTGTAAGTACTCAGGAACTTTCTGATCCGCGCCGTGAACTCGTTGAGCAGTTGCTGCAATATAAACAGTTTAAAGACGCCGCCAACGCACTGGCTCGCCGCGCCGATGTTGAACAGCAGCGCTTTGGCCGCACTGCGCGTCGTGAGGCCGGCCGCACGCCATTGGATATTGATGATATAAATCTGTTCACCCTGATTGATGCGTTTAATGCCATCATGGCCAGTGTGGGGCATTCCGCTTTTGGTCATGATGTTGTTTACGATGATACCCCGATCAGCCTGCATCAGGCCGATATTCTGGATCGTCTCATGCGCGACGGTCCTTTGACGCTGCAGGCCATGTTCACGGGCCGCAAAAGCCGTTCTGAAATGATCGGACTTTTTCTGGCCATGCTGGAACTCATACGAATGAAAAAAGTCATTATCGAACAACCAGAGCCAGACAGCCCCATTGGCCTGCGGATGAACCCCAATGCCCCCGCCGCGGATACCACCGTGCCCGCGATGCCTGAAAACCCGGAGACTCCGGCATCCGGGGTTGAAACCCCTTCCGCCTCCACTTTGGATTCCTAAAAAAACAAATGTTCTTGACATCGCATTTGCCGCATTGTATTTTACTATATAGTTAATTAACCAATTGGATTAATAAGGATACCCATGGATCAACTCAGTACAACCTTCGGAGCCTTGGCCGACCCCACGCGACGGGCGATTCTCTCCCGCCTGGCATCCGGAGAGTCGTCGGTTACGGAACTGGCCAGGCCATTTAATATGACCCTGCCGGCAATTTCCAAACATCTCAAAGTTCTCGAAAACGCCCGATTGATTACGCGCAGTCGTGCGGCACAATGGCGCCCCTGTCGCCTGAATCCCGCTCCACTGAAGGATGCCTCCGGTTGGATTGAGGAGTACCGTAAATTCTGGGAGGAAAGTCTCGATCGTCTGGAAGTTTATCTGGAACAATTGCAGCCAAAGGAGAATACACATGGCCGAAAAGCTCCAACCAAACGTGGACCAGCAAGAACCGGTACTCGTCATAACACGCCTGATAAACGCCCCAAGAGCCCTCGTGTTTCAAGCTTGGACTGATCCGAAGCATCTAAAGCACTGGCTCGGCGTTCCGCGTGGTTTTACGGCAACGGTGGAAGAATACGACATCCGGACCGGCGGGGGATTCATGATATGTATGCACTCCCCCGAGCGTGGAGATCATCGTGTGCGGGGAACGTACCGTGAAGTTGTGCCGCCCGAACGGCTGGTATTTACTCATTGTTGGCTTGATGCGGACGGCAAACCGGGTAACGAAACGCTGGTGACAATCCTATTCAACGATTTCGGCGGAAAAACTGAATTAACCCTTCGCCAAACCGGTTTTACGTCTATCGCATCGCGTGACGGCCATGAGCAGGGATGGGCCAGCACGCTGGATCGATTCATGGAATATGTTGCAACATTGTGATTGGTAATAGTAATAAGTCACGGTTCGTATGAGGATGAAGGTATGTCGGCAAAAGTGCGTAAGCAATTAACCGAAAAGGACAGGGAAATTGTCATCTCTCGCGTACTGCAGGCACCGCGGGAAATGGTTTGGCTGGCGATGGTTGATCCACAGCAAATGTGCAATTGGTGGGGACCACGCGGTTTTACCACAACCGTGCATGAAATGGACCTGCGTCCCGGGGGCATATGGCGGCTTACCATGCATGGCCCGGATGGAACCGATTATCCGAACCGGTGTATTTTTCAGGAGGTTGTCAAACCTGAACGTATCGCTTATACGCTGGTAGGTGGGAAAAACGACGGTACGGATGTGGGATTTGACGCCACTTGGACTCTCGAATCTGTAGATGAAAAGACTACCCGATTGACCATTTGCATGGCTTTTGTATCCGCTTCGGATCGCGATCGGGTGGCTCAAGAGTACGGAGCCATTGAAGGTGGGAAGCAGACATTGGAGCGGCTGGAGGAGCACCTGATTTGCGTGAAAAGTGAAATGTTTCGCAGCATTGTCATAACGCGTATGTATGCTGCGCCACCTTCGGTTGTTTTCAAAGCCTGGACTGACCCCATTGAACTGGCCCAGTGGTGGGGGCCAAAAGGATTCACCAACCCGGTCTGTGAAATTGATCCGCGGGTCGGTGGGCGGTGGCGGATTGTCATGCGAGCGCCTGACGGTGCGGAATATCCATGCGGCGGCGTGTATCGTGAAATTGTGGAACCGAATCGGCTTGTTTTCACCAATGTCGCCGTTGATAAAAACGGCCAGGCCATCATCAACGGTCTGACGACCGTGGAATTCGAAGAGGTCGGCGGCGGAACCAAACTGACTCTCCGCACGGCAGGAACCGCCATGGTGCAATATGCCGCGGCATATTTGAAGGGAATGGACGCCGGCTGGTCGCAAAGCCTGGACCGGCTTGCCGAGCAACTGCTTAAAATGTAATTGCAGTGAGTGTTTACAGGCAATCCAATCAGGAGAAAAAATGATGACTGAACAATCACCGGTAAATGCGGTTTCCAATAAGGCACTCTGGGCGGGGCGCATCGTCAGCGCTGTGCCGGTGCTGCTGATGGGCATTGGTGGAATATTCATGCTGATCGATCCAGCGCCGATGCTTAAGACGTTTTCTGAACTCGGCTATTCCGCGCATTTGGTCCGACCGATTGCGTGTGTTGAAGTGGTCTGCGTGTTGATTTATATGATACCTCGAACGGCCATCCTTGGGGCCATTCTGTTGACAGGCTATCTTGGCGGTGCCACAGCGACCCACGTTCGTGCCGGCCAGCCGTTTTACCTGCCGGTAGCGGTGGGCGTGCTGGTCTGGCTGGGACTTTATCTGCGTGATGGCGGATTGCGGACCTTGATTCCATGGCGATCTGATACGGAAAGCCATTGATTCGACGGCCTGGTTTTATGGCCGGTATTTTTCAAAGGAGACATCATGTTTATCCAACCCCACCTCAATTTCGAGGGGCGGTGCGATGAAGCGATCTCGTTT
>JAJZJL010000134.1 GCA_021810145.1 Planctomycetota bacterium
AGTGCGGAAGACAGATACCGAGGAAGCCGGATGCAGGAAACCTGCCCGTCCGGTTTGATGAGGGGGGACTCAACTTACGCCACCACGGCTCGTCCGCGGCCGCGGGGTTGAGTCCTCTACTCTACCGGTCCAAGCCTTCTTATTCACTACTGATTTCCCGTCGCCTGATTGTGTTCGAAAGCAATCGCATCCATGTTGCGGAAGCGGTCGCAGGCCCGCTAAAAATTTTCAAGTCGCATTTTCCTTGCCGAATCGGGCTGATACGATTAATGTATTACCGGCGTATGTCGCGCCGGTATCGGCGCAGCGGCCGTGGAAGATATTTGGGACGGCTTGGACACAACATCAGGAGGCACGCGCTTATGGCGGAAAAACACACAATGCGTTCTATGCGTTTGGCCATCGTTGCCATGCTGGCTGCGGCGTTTCTGGTTACGGGAGCCGTTACGGCGGCGGCTAAAAAGCCGTACCCCACCGTTAACATGCTCCATCACGGCTGGGAATTAAATTTTGTGTGGCATAAGCCGCAGCGAATCTATGTGGCGGTCGGCCATGGCATTCATCGCAGTCTGCGGCAATACTGGTTTATGCGCTATACCGTTACCAACAATACACACCAGGACATTTTCTTTATTCCATCATTTGTACTGGTCACCGACACCGGCAAGGTGTTGCACCCGGTAACCGGGCTTTCACCGCGGATTCTCACGAAAATCCGAACCGTAACGGGAGATCAGTTTATCATCAGCCCCGGCCTGATCGCCGGCAAACTTCTGCAGGGTGATGACAACGCCAAAGACGGCGTGGCCGTTTTTACCCATGTGCCATTTAAATCGCGACGATTCACAATTTTTGTCTCGGGGCTTTCCGGTGATACCGCATTGCAGAAAAACCCGCTGACCCATAAAAATGTGGTGCTGCATAAAACCCTGGAACTGAAATTCTGGATTCCCGGAGAATCGGTTCGCATTGCCCCGAATCCGCAGTTTGCGGGTAAAAAATGGGTGATGCGATAAGCCCATGCGGTTTCGGCGTTGTGATGTCGAACCGCAACCGTCGATGTGTTGATTCAAACCGCAGGAAGAGTCAGCAACATGGATACATCTCTTCAGGGCTGCCTGCTGATTGCCATGCCGTCTTTGCGCGATCCCTATTTTTTCCATTCCGTTGTGCTGATGTGTCGGCATGATGAAGAGGGGGCCATGGGCGTGGTGATTAATCGCCCCTTGCGCACCACCGTGCGCGATGTCTGGAAACACATCAACCAGCAGGCCTGCCAATGCGAGGAACCCTTATATCAGGGTGGGCCATGCCCCGGCCCGGTTATCGCCATTCATACGCTGCCCGATGCCGCCGACGCCGCTGTCACTTCGGGCGTTTATATGACCATCAATGGCGATACGATCCAGAAATTTGTCAATCGCAAGATGAACGCCGTTAAATATCTCATTGGCAATGCCGGATGGTCCGCGGGACAACTTGAAGACGAAATCCGCGCCGCATCCTGGCTCGTTGCCGAGGCCACCGCCGAAGAAGTCTTTCACGCGAAGGACGACCAATGGCTGAATCTGTCGCGCGCTATCTCGTTGCACGCATCCGGGCAGCATCTCAAGCCCGGCTCGATTCCGTCCGATCCGTCCATGAATTAAAACAGCCGCCCCGCGATTGGCAATGGTCCAACCAGTGGTCTGGCGTAGCGGATAAATGCGCTGTTAATATCACATCCATTAACCACAAAGCCGGTATCCAGCGGCTTGGTCTGCCGGGCAACATTGGTTAATGCCGTGGGAAAGAAATCGGCCTTGTATGGTTCTTCGCTTACGCGCTTGATGGCGACTGAACCGCTGGAAAGACCTTCCGGAGCTGCAATGGCGTATTGCACCGCCATACGCCCGCACAGCCGCGCCTCATGCGCGTCGCTGGAACTGACAATGCCCGGGAAGCTGCGCTGCAGATAACCGAAGGTATCGGCTCGCACACGCAGTTTGCTGCCGGTCTTCTGCTGCAGCGGAATACCTAGTTTGGTCTTCACCATTTCCGAAAGATAATCTCCCAGTGCCCCGGTTCCGGAAAGCTGCTTATTGCCATGCGCATCAACTTCGCCGCCCTGCATGGCCTTTTCCGTAACCAGTGAATTTTTATCGCCCACTTTGTAGCGTATGCCCTCGCTGGCGGCGATCACACAGCGGCCCAGCCTGGTGTAAACGCGATCTATATCCGCCAGAAACTGGTCATCCGAAAAGTTCACTTCCGGCACATAAATCAGATGCGGGCCGTCATTTTCTCCCTGCCGCGCCAGGGCCGAAGCGGCGGTGAGCCAGCCGGCGTCGCGGCCCATGATAATGTCAATCTTCACGCCCTTTAACGAGCGGTTGTCCAGATCATCGCCCATGACCGCAAGAGCCACAAACCGAGCCGCCGACCCGTAACCCGGGCAGTGATCGGTGGTGCGCAGATCGTTGTCAATGGTTTTTGGCACGTGGTAGACATGCAGCGGGTAGCCTTCCTTTATGGCCATTTCACTGACAATTCGCGCTGTATCCGCCGAGTCATTGCCGCCGATATAGAAAAAATAACCGACATTGTTTTTCTTGAACGATTCCAGCAGTTTCACGCAATACGCTTCATCGGGTTTATCCCGTGTGGAGCCTAAGGCGCTTGATGGCGTCTGGGCCACGCGTTCCAGCAGATCGGCCGCCACGCCGTTCAGCGGGATAAAATCGTTGTTGATAATACCGCGTACGCCGTGTTTGGCCCCCAGGATGCGGTCAATTTCCGCATGTTGATGCAATTCTTCAATTACGCCAACCAGAGACTGATTAATAACCGCGGTCGGTCCGCCGGATTGTCCGATTACCGCATTGCTTTTTCCACTGGGCATGGTTACACCTTTTCTTTATGAAACTTCCAACAACCAAGACGGAGAAGTATAGATGAAAGCTTTTAGGCCGACAATCCCACCGGCACCCAAATCGCAGGCCGCAAAGCCAGTGCCGCCCGCGCCCGGGACCAACCCGGCGCACCCTGCGCTTACCGCCTGTGGCCGTTGGGAAGGCACAGATCTGATTTTGTGCGTTAAAGTGCATCCGCGCGGCGGAAAATTCGGCATAGGTCGCGTTGTTGGCGACGCTTTACGCATCAAAGTCGCCTCTCCACCTGAAGATGGCCGAGCCACCGAAGAATTATTGGCCGGCCTGGCCAGAACATTCGGCGTTCGGCTCTCATGCGTCACGCTGATCCACGGCGCCTTTACGCCGCAAAAGCTCATCCGTATTAGCCGTCCCGCAAAGCTGCCGCCGGAATTAATGGCGTGAAATGTGCATAGGCAAATCCGCCGGCGCGATTGTTCGATGCGTTTGGCCGCCCTGGCCTGGTAACATCAGACCTCGATGCCGTTGAAGAGCCACGCGCCAAGGCCGACGAAGAAAACGGTGGCCGCCAGAAGTACGCTGATATCCAGCAGGGGCGAGAAATGCCCCATCCCGCTGAAATACAGTCGAATGGCATCAATGCCGTAGGAGAGCGGGTTGGCTTTGGTAATGATAGACAACGCCGGGGGCAGGTTGTTCAGCGGGAAGATTGCGCCGGACAGGAAAAAAATCGGCATCACCACGAAGTTCATAATGAGCTGGAAGCCCTGCATGTCTTCAAGGCGGCTGGCCATGGCTGTGCTCAGGGCGGTGAAAAGGATGGCGATGAGGGACATAAAGAAAAACGCCGGAATAATGCCGATAATGTCAACCGGCCTGAATCCGAAAAGCGTTGCGAGGAGAAAAACGATCAAGCCCTGGCCGACGGCCACCGTGGCACCGCCCAGCGTCCGGCCCAGCATAATCGCCACACGCGATACCGGTGCCACCAGCGTCTCTTTGAGAAATCCGAACTGCCGGTCCCAGATAATTTCGGCACCGGAGAACATTGCCGTAAAGATAATCGACATGCCAATGACTCCCGGCGTCAGGAATTGAATGTAATTGCCCTGACCGGCTTGGGAGAAAATGTGTCCCATGCCGTAACCCAGCGCCACGAGAAAGAGAATCGGCTGTCCGAGCGATCCGATGATTCGCGCCCTGGACCGATAGTAGCGCTTGATCTGCCGCAGCCACAGGACATAGATTGTTTTCAAATGGTTCATATTGGCCCCGGTTCAGGAAATTCGCGGTTGGTGTTACCTTCTTCCCCACGCTCTGGCGTGGTCGCGGAATTGCGCCCGCGCTCCGGCTTCTTCCTCGCGAATCTGTTTGCCGGTCAGCGAAAGAAACGCTTCTTCCAGTGTCGCAGCCCCGGTCTTTTGTTTCAATTCCTCCGATGGCCCCATCGCCACGATGCTGCCATTGTCAATAATCGCTATGCGGTCGGCCATCCTGTCGGCTTCGTCCATATAGTGGGTGGTAAAGAAAATCGTAATGCCTTCTTTTTTGTTAAGCTCTTTGATGTAAGTCCAGATATGATTGCGCGTCTGCGGATCAAGTCCCAGCGTCGGCTCATCAAGGAAAAAAACTTTCGGATGATGCAAAAGGCCCCGTGCGATTTCGAGCCGGCGTTTCATTCCGCCGGAATAAATCTTGACATAATCATTGCGCCGGTCGGACAAATCGACCAGCGCCAGCAATTCATCGATTCTCGCCTGATAAACCGCTTTGGGAACGTCATAGAGCAGCGCATGGTACTTGAGATTTTCATAGCCGGTAAGCTCGATATCGACACTGGGATCCTGAAAGACAATGCCGAACGACTTGCGCGCGGCGGCCGGTTCCTTGAGAACATCGTAGCCGTTGAGATAAACACCGCCTGACGTTGGCCGCAGCAAGGTGGTCAGCATTTTGATGCTCGTGGATTTGCCGGCGCCGTTGGGACCGAGAAATGCGAATATTTCACCCGGGGCAACCGTGAATGAGATGTCATTTACCGCGGTAATGGAACCGTATGTTTTGACCAGATGGTCGACCCTGATGATTTCCGGTTTTGTGTTTTCAGTCATATTGCTAATCCCGCAACACTATATCGCGGCCCGCGATGGATTGGAAACATGTTGGAATACCGGTCCTTGAAATTGCGAATTTCCTCGCCGACAACCATTCGCGGCTGCCAATAGTTGATCCCCGCTACGCCGGCGTTACAATGCGGAAATCGCCTGGTGCTCCTCTCGGCAGATGTCAATGCATGATGGCGAAAGACCGTTCGAATTGATCTTGGGAGTTGCTCACATGCGCAGTCACGCTGGTTCCGGTTTGCAAGCCCCGCTTTTTCCTGCTTTGGTCGCGCTGACAGTGGTCTGGTGTGCCGCAGGCACCGCTGTGGCGGCCGGCTTCGCAAGCGTGAACGTGTGGGCCAATGAGCAATACCATCAGCCCGGTCTTAATGCGCCAACCACTCCATACGCATATTTCTTTGCCGTGGGCGGGAGCTTCCGCCACCGGCATGAGTACAACAAAGTGCTGGTTCGCTATCCGGGTCCAGGTTCCCCGCAGGTCATGGCGATCTCGGGTAAAAATTTCGGCTACGAAAGCTCCAATGTTGCGCCCGTGCTCCGCTTCAAGATGAATTTCCCGCTGGGCAACTATGTGATCACGGCCACCAACAGTTTGACCCGGAAAACCGGCGTGGTGACCATTGCGCTTAAGGCGTACCACTTTGCGAAGCAAATTCCCGCGCTGACACCCGCCAGCTACGCAGCGTTGCATGAGATGGATCCGGCGGCGGCGTTTACCGTTCACTTTAACTCTTTTAAACCCAGTGCGACGGCCTCCGGTTCAACGTGGTTTACGATCAGTGATCTCGAGGGCAACACGGTTTTCAGCCGTGGTGGCCTTTCTCCCGGCACCACCAGTGTGGTAATTCCAGCCAATACGTTGCTGCCAAATTCAACTTACAGGTTCTTATTGAATTTCTCTGACCGTGTCACAAGCCAGCAATCCGGGACGCACGTCAGCATTGTTCAGGGATTTGATAATCGCACGAACGGATCGTTCTCAACCGGGCCGGCCAAATCGCCGGTTCCGGCAACGCCACCACCGCCCAATCCGGTGCACAAGGCCATCGAGGCCGCGCTGGATGATTATAAGACCAACCTGAAAAGATCATTGGCTGCCTACCGCGCAACGGTTCTGCGTGCTGACTGGCGCGAAGTGCATTTGCTCGTTGGCGCGCTGCACGGCGCACTTGGCAACGGCAACGCGCGTGAGCTGGCCCGCATCGCAATGCGATTGAATAACGCCGCTGACCGACTCCAACGCGATGCCCGTGCGGCCACTCCGGCGACCGGGGGCCACGCGGCGCACCGGCCGGAACGGAGCAAAAATCCGCTGACTCGGGCGGCGGTCAACCGCTATCGGTTAGATATGAAAAGAGCTCTGACCGAGTACCAGGCAGCCGCCCTGCATGCGGACCAATTGGAGCAGAGTATGTTTATGGCTGCCCAACGTCAGGCGATGGGCGATTTTAATGCCCATCAGGTAGTGCAAATTGCCCATGAATTAGACATCATTGACAAGCGACTGAAAAAGGCTGTCCATTCCCCACCGCTTCCACCCGCACCGCCGTTACTGCATAACCATGCGAAATCGCCTCGATCCGCAAAGCCGGCCGTTTAGAGCCTGTTTGGAAAGTCCGATGCGGGTTCATTGGCTTGGCAAATGGATGGATGCAAGGACGCAGATCCGAGGCATATTCCGGAATATGTTGAGGATCAAGGACGCCGCAGACAGCCGTTTGCCGCCAGTGGGCCGGAAAAAAGGTCAACCGGGAAACAGTAACGGCAGCGACCCGCCCACGCGCCCCGGTCAAAAGCGCCCAACTGCTCACCTGTTCGACTTTCGCCTGCTCTGTTTTGGCCGCAGCCAAAACTGGGGGCGAGGATTCGAACCTAGACAAACAGATTCAGAGTCTGCTGTGCTACCGTTACACCATCCCCCAAGGGATTGCTGTATCGTAAACAATTCGGGCCGTTCGAACGCAGCAGCACTTCTTAACCATGTTTTGGCCCCGCCCATGGCGATCCGGGTAAAATCGTTACGAGTGATGTCCGCACGACCTGCAACGCAATTGATGCATTGTATTCGACACCAGCGGCCAACAATGGCTTGATGTCAGTGAGAAAACCTCTGTCGATCGACTTTTCGTGCAGATTCCGCTCAAACTCTGCACGGGTGACGGCGCGCCCGGCCTGATCCATATATTGCAGGAAACACGCGAGCACCTGCTGCGGTTCGATCAGTTTCTGATTCAGGCATAGCCATAGATCGAAAAGATCTCGGCCCTTGCGCCGCTGGTACAACGCCCGCAGCTTGGTGCCCATCAGTTCATTGAGCTGATACGTCACGACGTCGGCCTTGGCCGTGAGCCAAGGATTCGCCACAGCCATGGGCCGTGTTTGAAATCCCAGCACCGTAAAATGCTCGCGGGTATTGACCTCGATCTTCAACCGCAACGGGCGGGCCGGCGGGATCTCGGACTCAAACCGATAAACCAGCGAAAAACCGCCTTCGGCCCGCCCCCGCCTCGGCTTTCCAAGCCACGAGTCAAGTTTGCCCCGAATGGCGTCGATCAGCGGGCCGGCTGCACCGGCTTTCGTCTGCACCAGATCAATATCTTCGGAGTATCGAACGCCAGGCGAGACAAAAAGTTTGTTGAGCGCTGTTCCCCCGCGCAAGGCAACCAGGTTCGCCAGTTCGCCGTCGCTGAACAATTCCACAACCGCTCGCGACAGCACAAGGTCCTGCTCGACCTGCGCATCGTCGGACCATGGCGCTATGGCTCGCCACGCGGTAATGTATGCCTCCGGGATCATGCTTCAACCTCTATCGATGCGTTGAGAAGCAACTGCCACCGGCGATTCTCAGGGGCGTTTTTGAATGGCTGGCCCGGACGAAGCGGTTGGAGCCGTTCATCGCGCCGTGCCACCCATCGGTGAACGGCGTCCGCGAGAGGCCGGTGCCGCACCAAATCCAGGATATATCCCAATCGCTGGGCGTTGGGAACATCGCCCGATACTGCCAACGCGGCTATCAATCGCTTGGGGTTAATTGCGGACGCCATTTCGCTGATCACCGTCGCAACATTATCCATTTCACCGGCGGCTTTGACGAACCGCACCAAATCGACAACCGTCGTTTCGGGCGTGGACACCCGCATCTTCCCCGTGGGCGTTTTCATTTCCGTTGTCGCGGCCCGCGGCACATATTTACTGCAGTAGAATACGATCCGCGCCCGGCCGGCCGTCATGGGGCGCACCGGCCGGTCCGTCAGTACCTGAAACACCTGCGGCTGCTGATGTGATGCGCCATGCAATGCGGCCGCACTCAAGAGGCCTACGTAGTATGGCAGCTTCATGGCTGTCATCAGGTCATGAATGAACCAGGAAACCGGTGGCGCACCAGCGGCGCGGTATTCCAGTGGGACAACGACGTTGAAATACTCCTTCGGTTGAACCAGCCGGCCACGTTTGACCGCCCGCTGGAGAGCCTTGCTTACGGCGGATGCGGATAGCTCACTGTTGCCAATGGCCTCGGAGCGCAGAAACGAGTACCGCCCTCGCGATTGCAAGCTGTCAATCCATGATTCAAGGGATGCCGATGCCATATTCATCTCATAAAACGTTTTGCATAAACGGTTATAAAATGTCCGTTAATGCAAACTAATTGTATCGGCGTTTTCAGGCGGTTGCAAGAGAATTCCAGCAGATATTCCCCGATTAATGCTGTGGCTTGGGCTGCCAGCCGCCAGCCAGTGTGATCGCCTCGCGGTGCACCGCCAAGATGCGCAGGCATTCCAGTATGGCCATCCAACGGCTTAATGGCGTAAACTTGGCAACAGGCCGGCAAACAGTCATAAACCCGTTGATAATAGTGGTGTTGCCTTAAGTTATAATGATACAGCCATCGATTTTACTGTCGATTGTGTGCGTATTAAAAAACACCAATAAGATCAATAGTGTCCTGATTATGATAATATGTAAGTAATTGTTATATAAAGGCTTATGGCAAAATTCGTGGCTCTATTTTGCAAAAGTTGACTAAAATATGACAAACGCAATCGCTACCTTGGCGTACATTGGCGAACATACAGATCCGTCCATAACTCTTGTGGCATGGCTAATGAAACCCGCCAAAAACAATGGTTTTAGATTATTATGGGCATAAAAAAAGCCGGTTTAATCAACCGGCTAAAACACTGGGGGACTAGGATTCGAACCTAGACAAACAGATTCAGAGTCTGCTGTGCTACCGTTACACCATCCCCCAAGGGATTGCAGTATCGTAAACAATTCGGGCCATTCGGACAAGCGGCACGCATGGGCTATGGTCCATAACGGCAAAAAACTCGGGTTTGCATGGCTGTTTATGCGGTTTGCCAATGTTCATCAGGGCTTGGACGATCCCGATGCCTTTCCACTTTCCACCCCACATCCCGCCCGTAATCCTTGTAGATGATACGGCCATAAACCCAACGGGGGAACAGCTTTCGCAAAATATTTTGAATCCTCCGGGCGTCCTCTCGATCCGCAATGCCGCAGACTTCAATGCCGTAAAGATCATGCAGGCAATCGACCGCCGAGTAGTGGCTCAACCAATGGAATCCAGACTGCCCCAGCGCTTCCATCACCTCGTTGCGCATTTCCAGCAGTTCCGGCGCAAATCGAAACGCATCCATAAAATCCTGTCCTTCCTGTCGGCTCCGGCACTTGGTGCTGGCGAATCAAAAAGTACCTATGGATGTCGCTTCGCCTGCAACCCGCGTATTGCCCGTTCGGCGACCCGGCGGACTTCCGGGTCTGGGCTCCTCGTCGCCCGGCGGAACCATTGCATTGCCTTCGCGTCATTTCGCGCTACGCCGGAGCCATGATGGTAAAGCACGCCGATATTGATCATTGCTCCGAAATTCCCTGCTGCAACGGCTTTGCGATACCAACTCATGGCTTTGGCATAATTCCGCGCTACGCCCTGGCCGGAATCATACAATATGCCAAGGTCCATCATTGCCCTGCTATTTCTAACCGCCGCGGCGGCGCGAAAGCATCGTAGCGAAATCGCGTAATTTTTTGTCACACCGTCGCCGTCCTCGTAAAGCTCCCCGATTGAGACCGCCGCCAATGCGTTGCCGCCATGTAACGCCCGCATGTACCATTTCAGGGCTTTGTTGTAATTCTGTGCCACGCCGTGACCCGTCTGATATGCCAGACCCACGTTGTACATTCCGCCGGCAGCGTGCGCAGCGGCAGCCTTGCGGTACCATTGCAGGGCCGTGGCATAATTGCGCGGCACGCCATCGCCCGCGCTGTACATCGTGCCGATGTTGTTGGTCGCTCGCGGATCCCCTGCCAGCGATGATTTGCGGTACCAGGCCAGAGCTTTGGCGTAGTTCCGCGGTACGCCCAATCCCCCGTCATACAGCATGCCGATATTATTCATGGCGTGGTTGTCACCTTTGGCGGCGGCTTCATGAAACCATTGCATGGCCTTGGCATAACTCTGCGGAACGCCCTGGCCGTTCTGATAAGCCAATCCGATCATGTTACCAGCCATCGGATCGCCCGCCGCCACGCCCATCCGGTACCACTGCAATGCTTTGGCGTAACTTTGCGGTACGCCCAGCCCGGCGCCGTAAAGCATGCCGATATTGGTCATGGAATAGCTGTTTCCCTTAGCCGCCGCTTTGCGATACCACTTGAGCGCCTTGACAAAATTCGGAGGCGATCCGAACTGATAGTGCAACGCCTTGTCATACATTTCCCGCACATTAAACGCCCAGCCCATCTGCCCCTGCGGACCGGATGCCGCTGATGCACTGCCAGTGCCGGCCACCAGGGGCAACGCCAGACATGCAATCACGCCCATTAACGCCAGCAGTTTCATTCTGCGTACTCCAGAAGTTCCAATTTGTATTTCACGTGAATATATCCGCCGTGGACAGGCCTGCCAAGCCATCGGGGTTCAATGGATTGCCAGGGGCTTTGATCTGTTTGAATCAGTATTGTCAGTATTATCAGTATGGGGCGCGAGGGGCGGATTTCCCGGTGGGGTGATTGGTGGATGATTGTGGTTGTCCCAGCGCAGCGCAACATCACATAGCCGCCGGGCTTGCCGGCGGTAACCGTCCGCCAAAGGCTCGCTGTGCCGAACTGGGAATTCTTCGCAGATCGCGAAGAATGTGACAGATTGTGGCACGGATACGGGAAAGATTTGTTTAGGCGGGTGATCCGCATGTTATCCGTTAAATCCGTGAGATCAGTGGTGGTAAGAGTTACCTGAGTTACCCTCCTGGGGTGAAAATCGCATTGCAAGAACTCGATACTCGGGTCGATGCGCGAACTTACCTGGAAGTCTTGTTGAATGCACCGCCCCGGCGCGCACGGGGTAAACTCTCTAAGCGGATAACGCGGATACAAGGGGGGCTCGCCCTGACGGGCCAAAGCTCAATTCCGAGTGCAAAATACAAAATGCTGAATGCTCAATACTAAATGCTAAATGCTAAATGCTAAATACCCAAAGCCCCGCACCTGCGCAATCTGCACACCTTTTTCCTTCCTGCCCGAGGTTTATCCCGAAAATATCGGGATGCCATCAGGGGCCGCTGTGGCTAACCATTTCATTCCGGCGGGCCGGGGAAAATTGGATTCTCGGCGCGGCCGGTAGATGCTGTGGTGAATCGGATTGGGTTTTGGGCGTGATGGGACGGACCACCCCGGCGCGCACGGGGTAAACTCTCTAAGCGGATGACGCGGATACGGGGCGCACCGGCGCAAGATATTGCTGCGGTAGGGTGCCTTTGTGGGGACATGGGTGGATGATTTTGAATGTCACGGCAAGATCCGGTAATCTCAAAATGGCGCGGTGGGCGCCTGCAATTGCGATAACAGATTGTTTTGTTCCAGTACCATGACAAGTTGCTGATACACCGGTGCCGGGCGGATCGACTCCGGTGGAAGCAGTTCAGCGGATTTGGCGCATCGGGCCAGTCGGAGCAGTACTTGGCTGACGTCGGATTCGGGGATGTTCTTGACCTTGGTGCCGCGAAAATTGCTCAGCAGGCACTGAATGGCTTTTGGCAGGCGTTTGTCATCGACGGTGCCATCGGCTTTCAAATACGGAAGTTTCCAGGTTGCGGGCTTGCCAGCGTCTCCAACCCAGGCAAAACAATGCACGGGAAGCTTGTATTTAGGGTGCAGTAAAGCACTGTTTTCCGGCAACGCAGGCACCTGTGCCGCGGGCGAATCATCTGTGAGAACCGCGTCCATCTCCACTGTGCCTTCAAATGGCCGATATACGCCATGCACACTGATCCACCACAGTGCTTCCGGCGGCGCGGCACGCCCCAGATTCACCGCTACCCGGTGCTGCAGCCCGCCGCTGTTTATGTCCGCGGCATAGAAAATACACCCGTCGGTAACGGCTACGCGGTTGATATGTTGGGCTGCGGCGTATCGCCGGGCCTGTTCCAGCGCTGCCGCCAAAGATTGCCGGCCAAGCCGGAGTGTTCCGGGCTTCTTGACTTCAATAACCAGGTGCTTTTGAAGATTCTGGCTTAATACAATGTCCGCATATTCCAACTGGTAAGCCAGATCACCTTTTTCCCAATCAAGCACGCCGGTCAGCAGGTCCTCGATAATTGCCTCGGCCACTTTTTCCGATTCATCACCGTGGCGAAGTCGATCCTTGCGCGTTTCCAGGAACTGCGGCCAGGCTGTGCGCAGGCGGTCCACACAAGTGTGATACATGGCAAGATTCAAATAAGCTGGTTCAACCATGACTGGGTCTCCAAGTGTCCGCAAGCGATATTTATAACGCATGGAGATAATTTTTGCGTATGGAACTTCAAAAAAGACCACTGCGTTATCCCCGGTGTGCCGGCAGCGCATTTCCTGCGGAGGTATAACCAAACCGCGATAAATCCACGGCTTTGGCCAAGAGCCTGTTTGGAAAGTCCGATGCGGGTGGATTGGGGGGGGCAAATGGATGGATGCAAGGACGCAGATCCGAAGCATATTCCGGAATATGTTGAGGATCGAGGACGCCGCAGACGGCCG
>JAJZJL010000013.1 GCA_021810145.1 Planctomycetota bacterium
AGCTTTGGTTCCATCCGAGCCATGGCACAGCGCCTTTGGGAGAGCATTCGCAATGTCCTGATCCCACTGGAGGCTCTGGACATTGCCGCCGCCGCATGTATTCAAATCCGGTTGAATTCTTCCTGAACGGCGTACTGTAGTGCATGCTCCCGATAAGATCGTCCATCCCTCACCCCGCCGAATCCGCCCCGTTCGCCCCCGTGGAACTCGCGTGCCCTATCACGACGAGCGTCGGTCTGCTGCGCTATGCCGGAGCCCACGGCGGCAACCGGCCACGGCCACGGCTACCTTGGCGTAGCATTCGTCACGGCTGGCATTTTCTTTATTTTCTTTACAATTATCTGGACGCGCTGTATAAATCCACCATTGATCCAATGCGCGGTGTGTAGCCAAGTGGTAAATTGGCCAGGCATCGGGCAACGATTCCCGGTTGGGAACAGCGCATCTGGGGAGAGATTGCATAGAAATATTCGTGGCCAGCGCGGTCGGCGCATTATTTTCTCGGAGGTTACAATGAACAGAAAACAATTATCAGCAGTAACGGCCTCGTGCATCGCACTGGCGGTTTCGTCGGGCGCATCATTTGGCGTCAATGTTCTTCAGAACTTTTCGGGTGGTTATGGGGGGGGCGGGAGTCAAAATCCGCTGGAACCGCCAGACACCAACGGCGCGGCGGGCTACAGTGGGTCCACTGAGTACGTCACGGAAATGATTAACGGCTTCTATGGCGTGTACAGCCCCACGGGAACTGCAAGCACGCAAGAGAGCATGGGGGCCTTCTGGGCTGGTGCGGCCGGGTATTCGGCTTTGGGCGGTCTGGTAAACGATGCCGGCACCGGAACTTTCTCGATAACTGGATCAAGTGGCGGCTACGACACACATTCGAAGCTTTCACTTTTATTCACGGATCCCAGGATTGTGTATGATCCAACAAGCTCTCGCTGGTACGCCAGCACTCTCGCACTCACTGAAGCAACAAATACCACCACCAAAAAGAATTATATTCTTTCAAGTTCCTTTCTGGTCGGCGAATCCAACACCTCCAACCCCAATAATCCATGGACTGGTTACGTAATCCCAGCCCAGCCGACATCAGTCGGGACATACACACCGCCACCCGGATCTTCGGGCAGCAAGGCCCCGGTCTATGCCTGGGCTGATTTTGATACACTGGGCGTCAATGGCGGCAATGTTTACATCAATGGCAACATGTATTACTCACCGAATCCATCCAATGGCAGTTATTACGCTGGATTTCAAGGGGCCACTGGAACCTCTAATATTCTGGTGATTCCGAAGGCTTCATTTACGGCACCGAAGCTTTCCAACGGGTCCTACCGGCTGTTCACCAACGTGCCAGGTTTCACGAATCAGGCTGCCCAGAATTTTGCCGGTAGCACTACCACTGGCTATTTATACGGAATAAATGGCAACGGCAACCAATTGGTGCAGACAACAATCATTGGCACTTCTGCTGGTAATTACGTGCTTCAGCAGGGCACCGGTTCGATCGTGACACTCTCAGTGGGCAACGGAAATTTACCGACCACCGCCGCCAGTCAACCAGGGTTACCAGCATCAGTTGATACCGGAGACACCCGCCTGTCATCCAACTTCACCACGGCAGACGGATACGTCTGGGGAACACAAATGGTCGCCAATCCATCCAATACCGCGTTGGACGCCATTAGATGGTTTGCCATTAACCCTGTATCAAATACCATTCTCGCACAGGGAATCATAACCGATCCGGCGAACTCACTGTACTACGGATCGATTGCAGTGAGCAAGGATGGTGCGGTTGTCATTGACTTTAATGAGAGCAGCTCGTCGCAAAACATTAGCTCGTACATACTCACGGGCACATTCAATGGGACCAAGGTGACCATGGGTGCCACACCCCAATTATTAAATGCTGGAACAGGGGTTTACAACCCCGGTGGCGGCACATCAGCGGGGCGCTGGGGCGACTATAGCACCATCGAGGTCGATCCGAACAACCCCAATAATTTCTGGATATTCCAAGAGTTGCCCAGCGGGAGCAGCTCTACGCAATGGACTACGAAAATTACCGAAATCGACCCGCCGGGAGGAATCGGCGTTGCCGTACCCGAACCCGGTGTTTTACCCCTGTTGTTCTTGGGCGCAGCCCCATTGCTGCTGACATTACGCCGGCGGAAGGCCGGTACTTAATTTGCGGTTTTTGTCCCCTCCGGGACCGGAAATAATTACGAAATTCTCCGTTGGAACGGCAATTTTTCCATGAGTCACTGCCACGAAGTTCTACCGCCGCCATAGGCGGCGGCTATATGGTAACGCCAAAACCATCTCACATAGCCGCCAGCTACGCTGGCGGTGCGGTATGGGACAACATAACACCCCCGGGATTGACCCACGGCGGCCACGGTGTGCTTCCGCCACATTCCGGGTGCCAATGCGCATGCTGTGCAATTGTGCCCGTCCCCATTGTTCCACCGCCGCCATAGGCGGCGGCTATGTGGGCGGAGGCGTGATCCAGGGGAATGGATCGTTGGGGATATTTCGCCGAACATTATGATTCACGATATAGTCTCGCGCGGCGCGAACGGCTTGCCAATCAAATAAAAATACGCGCCAGAAGCCGGCAGTTCACTATGTTTCGCCCGTGCGCTGATTTGCGGAATTGATAGCGCGGCTGGATTTACCTTTGACTCGCCCGATTAATGTGCTGACATTTTCAGTGTTGGCTGCCAACAGCAGATGCAGGTGTTCGCATTCAATAGCCGCCGCATAGATCGTCCATTGTGATGCGGACTTGCCACCCACCATGCCAACCTTCGGGCCGCCCGGAATGATGTCAGCGATCGTATCCGCGGCCAGAAGAATATCCCGTTTGGTTAAATGCCTTGCCGTTCCACGTGCGCTATTTACCGCGGCAAGACGCATTATGTCGTCGGCAATATTCAGGCGATGACCTCGCTTTATGAGCCTGCCATAGAAATCCAGCAGCGGTGACCAGTGGCCGCGTTTATCGCCGGGCAGCCAGGACATGTAGGTTGTCCATACAACGTGAATAGCGCGGGTGCGCGAATTGGACTGCGAAAATTGTGCGTCGGCCATCATATTCAATTCCACCGCCGCCAGAGGCGGCGGCTATGTGGGGCAACGCGAAACTGTAATCATATAGCCGCCAGCTATGCTGGCGGTGCAATATATGACCACAGAACGCCGCCGCGATTTACCCACGGCGGCCACGGTGTGCTGCCGCCACATTCCCGGGTGCCAATGCGCGTGCCGCGCAATTGTGCCCGTCCCACAGTTCCACCGCCGCCAGAGGCGGCGGCTATGTGGCAATGCCAAAACCATCATCACATAGCCACCAGCTATGCTGGCGTTACTCTGCCGTTGGGCCGGCGGGCAGCAGTTGGGCCGGGGCAATCTCGGACATAAAATCGCTAAACGGCATGCCATCGGGAGCCAGAGGCTTGAAGAATTTAACTTCAATTGCCTGGAACTCGCTGGGGGTAATGCCCATCTGATAAATGGCCTCATTGAGTTGTTGCAGCAACGCCAGATAGTAAGCAGACTGCTTAAATATCTTGCTTTGCGCCCGGTTGTGATCCACAAATTGCAGGAATGTGTCATTGGCCGCAGATGCACCAAGCGAATCCTGATACAGACTGTATGCCAGAGAGAGCGTATTGTGGATGTCCTTATGCCGACCCGCCACTTCATACCAGGTTGGCCGGGTGAACCAGCCACTGGGCTTATAAGGCGAGTAATTGGCCGGCACTTCAAAGCTGAAGAGCTTGTGATACACATTCAAGAATTGCTGCAGCGAATCAGGAGTCAACTGACTCGCTGGCAGTTGCGCTTGCGCGCCAGCCGCACCGTACATACTATTTTCATAAACCGTGGCCCCCATCATTCCGGCGAGAATTTGCCGGGCGCTGGAATTAGCGGCGTTTACGCCCACACCATGCAGGATCGACTGATCCCATGAATTTACCGCAGGCGGCGCAATAACGGGGTATTGCACGGTTGGCAGTTTTTGCGGGACAACCGGTGCCACGTTCTGGGTATAAATCTGCACAAGCTGGGCCACGGGGCCATTCGCGCTAAGCACAAGAACGGTGCCATTGTAAACCGCCATGCTGGGCGTAATTGGCCGACCTGCAAATTCTGTTCCGGCACCGAAGAAGCTGATCGTGTACGGAGCCGGCACAGAACCGGAATCCGAAACGCTTGCGAAGCGCGGCGGATTGCCCGTACCCGAGGTTGTAACGGTTCCGGTGAAGGTAATGGGACCGTTGGCTATAAATTGCGTGCCATCCGTGGCCGGGGAAACGCCGGAGTCCAATGAGCCAAAGCTGGTCAAAATGGCACCGGGCTGCCGCAATAGAATGTCAATTGTATTGGCCGATACATTAAGATTCCCCAGCGAATTAAGATCACCAATCGTCGCGGTATCACCGGCCGCGGTTCCCGCTGCGATAGTCAGGGATCCCAAAGCTGTGTACCGTTCGTTTGGTCCCATGGTTATGCTGCCATTGGGAGCTGAGATCACAACGGATCGGCTGCTGCTGATGGATGCAACACTGGGTACAACGCTGCGGCCAGCAGGCGACAGATCAATATTTCCGTTGGTGGAAGTCAGATTTCCATTAATCGCCAGCACGCCATCGGGGCGATAATCACCGGCACCGGCACCGCCGAGGAATGTTCCGCTGTTGGGTTGCAGCGAAATATTATTCATTGTCGTGATGGCACCGTTGACGGTTACACCGCCGGTAGTGGCACCAGATCCGGTACCGGCCGTTGCGGTAACGCTATCCAAGGCGGAGGATTGCCCCAAAGATCCATTGAATACAATTCCTCCGGTTAGCGTGTTGACCACCAATGCAAAATCACCGTTCATGGTTCCCAATGCCAATGCACCAAGGGAATTAATGGTTAAATTGGCATCGGGTCCGGTGGTACCGGTATAGGTTCCCGTGAAGGCCAGGCTGCCGGCAAGATTGACTGTACCGGTGGGTGTGCCGGGGTTAAACGTGACATCAACTGGGCTGGTATCGCCGCTGAGGGCAAACGCCAGACTGCCGTTGGACGTTTGTGTGAGATTTCCGGCTGCGGTCAATGTAATGGCACCGGGCGTTCCACCATTTACCGGGCCATTTACCGGACCGGAACTGTTAAATGTGTCGGTGCCGGCAAGAGTGAGTGTTCCCAGCGAATCAAGGGTTATGGTTCCGCCATTATCAGTGGTTGCAGAACCGGAGTTTACAGTTGTGCCGTTGAGTTCAATGTTTCCATTGCCGCCGGTTTGCGTCTGGATCAGGATATTTCCGCCGCCCGCAGCGGCAGACGAATCCAGCGTAATGGCACCCAGGGACAGCAGCCCGGTCAGGTTCTGCAGGGTGATGGCACCGCCACCGGAGGTAATATTGCCCGCTGACAGATTCAGGCCGTTGTAACCGGTTAACGTGATCGAACCGCCCGGAGTACCGGAAGTATTAATCGCGATTCCCGGATCGCCCGCGGTATTGATGTTGACGGTACCGGTGCCGGAATTCAGCACGACATTACCGCCCGTACTGCCGGCATTGGTGGTACTTGTGTTGATATAGCCGGTGCCGGCGGTACTGGTATTGCTGCCGATGGTGATGTTGCCGCCGGTGGTACCGGCCTGACCGATGGTCTGGATGGTAACGTCGCCACCATTGCCGGTGGTGCTGGAGG
The DNA here is from genome assembly GCA_021810145.1 of Planctomycetota bacterium. GTDB lineage: Bacteria > Planctomycetota > Phycisphaerae > WQYP01 > WQYP01 > JAMDCX01. The sequence goes on from JAJZJL010000013.1 coordinate 5,719, forward strand.
TGTCAATGGCACCCGTGATGTTGATATTGTGGGCTGTGCCGGCAACTGCCGAGGATTCCAAGGTTACCGAACCGGGACCTGTCGGGCTGGGGGTTACTGCACCAGCTCCACCGGTAATAAGCGATTCACCAGCCGGACTCATGACAATGCCGCCACTGTTGCCGGTGGAGGCGATGGATTCAATGGTAATGGAACCATTGGAGGTTGTTCCGCTGGTGTCGATGGTGCCGGCGGTTGCTCCGGTACCAAACAAGCCAAGCTGAATATTGCCACCGCTTGAGGCATCCGCCAGGAAGTTTCCGCCGCCGGTATTGACATTCAGGCCAACATCAATGGCGTAAGCACCGGAGGCGTAGGCTTGGGAGGAAGTCAAACTAACGTCCAGGGGCTGTGCCGTGGTCGTACCGGAAGCCACACCCGTGAGCGAACCGGTCAGGGTAATTTCACCGCCAGCGTTGATGATAAACGATCCGGTGGAACCGGTTTCCTCAACCAGCGTGGTTCCGCTGAATGTTTGCGCACCGCTGGTGGTTGATACAAAGTTCCCGCCGCCGGAATACAACTGAATTTGTCCGCTGGTATCGGTAACGCTCAATGAAGATAGTGCATTACTGCCGGTGGCAAAGGTAAAGTTCGGTCCGAACACGATATTGCCGGTATTATCAACAACGGTCAGTCCGGCGGTTACGCCGGGTGCGGTGCTGATGGAAGGCGCGGTGCCACTGCCGTTAAGCTGGATTGTCCCGGAGCCGGATTCTGTCAGGGTGGTCGGGGCGTAGAGCACGATATTGGAGTTGTAAATCTGCCCGTTTCCGCTGGTGGTCAGACTCACCGGTGTACTGGAGCCGGGAACACCGAAGTCAACTTCGCTTCCGGAGAAGAAGAGCCCGCCCGGAGCACCGGCATTTCCCCCACCAGCGATTCCACCCTGGCCATTGCCGACCCCGCCGGAACTCGTGCCGCCCGGTGCGGTCCCGCGACCAAAACCGATGAGCGATGCGAGTTGGATTCCATCTGTAAAAGTTGTCCCGCTGAAGGTTGGTGTTCCGGTCAAAGCCACGCCGCCGCCGGAATAGCCACCGTTCGCTCCGCCGCCACCGCCGACGTTAAGGGTTTTGGGAGAAGCGGTCAATGCTACGGTGTATCCACCGCCACCACCAAAGCTGGCGTTAACGGTTCCTGATTGCAATGAGGTAAATACGTTGCTGCCAGCAAAAATGATTTTTCCAGCACCGGAGTCCAAGGCAATTGCTCCACCGCCATTACCGCTGGCGGTCAGCGTAGCGCCGCTGATGCTGACATTGCCGCTGCCGGCAATCAAAATAGCACCACCACCGCCCGACCCGCCACCGGAAGTGTTAATGATGCTGCCACTGCCGAGGTTCACCGGGCCGCTGGTACCGGAGGCGGTGGAGAAAATGGCCACGCCGCCGCCACCACCGTAAGCACTGCTGGAATTAATATCCGCATGAAGTGCCGTAATGTATCCGCCGGAGGCAATGGATATGCCGCCACCACCGCCGTGACCGTTGTTGATGCCACCCATGGCGGCCACGCCGCCGGAGATAATATCGACGCCGGCACCGCCGTAAATATCAACTCCGCCAGCCCCGCCGGTCCCAGAGGACCCGGGGGACCCGCCGAACCCGCTGACATTCACCGCATAAGCGGCAGATGAAGTCATATCCACCGTCACCACGCCGTAGGGTGCGTAAATCGCCACAATACCGCCATTAGCAGTCTGGCTGGAGGCATCCAGAAGTGCCGGATCGCCGGAAATACCATTGCCGATGGTTACCCCTGGGCTGGAGGTGCTGATTGATGTCCCGGTACCGACGTTCTGTATTGTGATCTTGCCTGCGGAACCTGATGACGTCGACGAGACAACGCCGTTAACTGTAATCCCCCCCGGGTTAGCGGTTGTGGCCGAGGCGTAGCTTCCATTGAGCACCGCTTCTGAGAAGATGCTTATCGATCCGCCGGACGATGCAATAATGTGTTGCATACGAGTATCGGAAACGCCTGTGGACACGTTCCCGGCATTGCCGATGGTCGAATACGAACCAATGGCAATTGCGCCGGGCTGCGAGGTTGCTGAACCGCCGGACTTGAGATTGGCAAAATCACCAATGCTTACCGCGCCGGCATTTCCAGACAAACCGGACAATCCGGTTGCGCTCGGTGCGACTAATGAGGAAGTGTTTACAAAGGTGCTGTTGGAGGCCACCCCCGCAATTTCGGCCAGTGCATCGGTCATGGCACTGGTATTGGCGTCATCGGTCGGGGAAGCGACAGATTCCACAATCAGCGGTACCAGATTGGCCGCAGCGGCACCAGCAGAAATTCCCATATATCCGCCCACGCTGACATTGCCGGAACTGCCGAGATAGTTGCCGGAAACAATAATCGCCTGAATATTGGACGTGATGAAGCTTTCCGTGGCGGTCTGGGTCGGATTGCTTAAATTAAAGGTAATATTGCCGCTGGTAAACCCGGCGGTCGGATCCAAGCTTAACGAAGCCACGGTAACGAACCCGCCGTGGAACTTGGCTCCCTCGTCAAAGGTAAGGTTGCCTGCGTTTCCGGTGGTGCCGACAGATGCGACGCCGAGGGAACCTCCATCGGTTGACAAAAATACTGATTGACCAAAATGAATGTTACCCGCGGCTCCGTTGGAATTCATAGCCAAAACAGAAATCGGCGAACCGAACGTCGCAACGGTATAACCACCGTTACTCAGGAATCCATCAGGCGGTTGAAAAAGCGAGGATACGGTCGCCGGGGAGGGACCATCGATAAAGATGTTCCCCCCCTGTGTGGCGCTGACCGAGAAGCCAGAATCCGGTACGTTGAAGCCGCCAGCGGACGCGTAAATTGCCTGCACGGGAACAATGGCGCCAAAGGTCTGGCCGCTGAAAGCATAGGTTGTTGCGCTGCTGAGGCTGTAGTTCACACCATCCATGGTGTAACCGGTTCCAGAACTGCCGCTGGCAAAGGTGATGGAGCTGCCATCGATGTTGATGGCGTTATTGGGGTTTCCGTTAATGGTCGCGGGGGCGGCGGAAGTCATTGCAAGGGGATCTTCCCAATTCGCACCGGCACTGTACCAGGGGCCGTAAGCGTAGGCCTCCATATCAATGTTACCGGTAGTTGAATTCAGGAGAACGGCACCGGTATGGATCGCGGGATTGCTGCCGTAGGTAACAACGTTGGCGCTGACGATCGCACCTTGCAGGTACATGTTGCCGGTGGTTGTCCCGACAAAAATACCCCCTACTTTGCTAACTTGAAAAGCCGGATACGAAATATCAAATACCGGATCATTAACCACAACTGCGGGGCCGGTGCCAAGTTGGAGCTGGCCGATGGCGGTACCGGGAGTCATCGAGAAATTTCCGGTAGCCGAAGGAAGAGTCAGGCCCGAGGCGATGAAATCCTGCGTTGGTAATTGGGAACCGGCGATTGCGATCCAGTTTTGCAGCGCAACGTTCTGGCCCAATCCATAATTGTAACTAATACTTCCCGCTGTGGTAATGGTAATCAGATTGTCCAGGTTCGGAGCAATTCCATCCACCTCGCCATTGAGAATGATGGCACCGGTAGAATCCACACCGGTATCGGATAGGGTGGCAGTGGCGGCCGCGGTTACGCCTTGCGTGCCACCAACAATAATATCGCCGACAATATAGGGCACGGAATTGTCGCCTGTAGGTGCTGTGGCACCGGGAGGCTGCTCGGCATTTTCGTAATCTTGACCGCCGCCGTCGGAGGTCACAGAGGGTTGAATGGTATTAATCCCGGTGCCATAGGTTTCAAAATATGTATTGAAGGCGTTGAAGGTTGAAAGGCCGGCCACGCCCGACGCAGCACCGCCACCGACTGCGGTGCCGGTGGAACCGCTTGGATTGTTCAGAAACCTAATTATCGGATTTAGCTCTATCGTAAGGCCACCGCCTCCAGACGCCGCGGTATTCGTTCCATTAACGCTGGCTGCCACACCGCCGGTGCCGCCCGTGATGTTCCAGGTAACGGCAATTGGAGTGGTGGTCGTTGGCGCAGTGACCGAAATATTGACCGCGCCGCCGGTTCCTGATCCGGCCAGTACCGGTCCGAGTTGCGCAGTTTTAATGATATTGGCTCCCTGAAAAATCAGGAACCCGTCGCCATATGGATAGCCTTGGCCGCCGCCCCTTGTGGCGGTCCATGAGTTTGGAGGAGGATTCTGCAGATTTACGGGCTGGTAGAGGTACCCCGCATCAGCACCGCCAGGCCATACTCGAATCGCGCCGCCACCATTACCCTCCGAACTCATTGTGAGATTGGCAAGCGTTATTTCCCCGCCATAGCCGCCATCCGGGTTCTCGGTAACAATCCCAATGGCTCCGCCGCTGCCGTAAGCTCCGGCACCGGCCCCTTTGGCACCGTTGGCATCCAGTGTTGTTCCGGAAACGATTATGTTTCCCAGACCGATACACACAATACCAATACCGCCACCACCGGTTCCGGGCGCGTAACCCGCACTGCTGAGTGTCACGGTCCCCAATGATATTGCGGTACCCGTTGAGCGCCCGCGGGCCTCCAGCAGCAGGCTGCCGCCACCGGTTGCGATGCCTCCCGGCCCGGGGGCAGCCGGTGTACCGCTGACGCCGGGAATATCCAACGTGCCACCCGCATTAAGCGAAACGTAACCGCCACCGGCAGCTCCAGCGGAATTAATCGCCCATTTGCTCGTGGAATCCAGGTAAATGCTTCCCCCATTGGTATTCAGAGAAACACTGCCGCCATCGCTCAGGGATGAAAAAGTGGTGATTGATCCGGCACCTGGGGTTGTACCCGCACCGCCAATGTAGATGTTGCCTGCCGCATCCAGATGCACATCCATGATTCCGGCACCAGTGGATGCGATCGTGCCTTCAATATCAATATTATTGCTGGCAGAGAGTTTCAACAGAACGATTGAGGCCCCCGGAATGACCGGATTGATGGACACCCCAGGCAGAAGCGTAATATCGCCCTGATCTGTTCCGATGTCCGGACCCGTCGCCGGAGTTGTGCTTACCGTAACGTTATCCCCCGCGGTTAACGCCGCGGTAATCGCCGCCGCTGATACTGTCGCCGGTGAGGGGGTTGCCGCTGTCGGTGAAAATTCTGTTGTACCGGCCACTGGATTGGTGGTTCCAATGTTGGACGATGTGGCACCGGTAATCTGCACATTCACCGGATCCAGCAGCCACTGTCCCGCCGCACCTCCGCCCGCGCCTGCCGTAAGAATTGTTGCCGTCGGCGATACCGTCAGTGTGGCACCGGAGGTATCGACCAGACCGCCCGCGCCGTGGCCGGTGGCCATGGCTTCCAACAGCGCATCGGCTCCGATGTAATCATAGTTGCTGGCATCGCTGTAACCGGTGGTGGAACTGGAATCAGCTTTAACGCCAATGAGAATCTTGCCGCCGCCGTTGGTGCCGGAGGCGTTCAGCAGCGTGTTGCTATCGGCATAATTGCCATCCACCCGCCGGGCTACGCCCACGCCAATATTGCCGCCATTGATTTTAATGGTTCCGCCCTTGCCGTTACCCCCCTGATTGGCTGCATCAAGCTTGCCGGAAACCAGAACCGTGGAATGCGATCCGCCATGAATGGTGATATTGCCCGCGGTGACCGAACCAGTATTGCGAATCGCCAGGGAGAACATATCGCCCGCGGACATGTTTACCTGCCCGTCTTTGGCGTCCACCGTGCCGGTGTTGCTGACGGCGGCATGGGCATTCGGCTGTGCCGCACTGGCGTCACCGGAAACCTTGACGAACATGTTGCCGTCCATTTTCCCGATCAGCACGTCATTGCCGGCCGCCATGACAACGGTACCCTTGGGAGCAATAATTTCACCGGAATTCGCCACCATCTGACCGACGAAATTCACCGCCGAGGCGTGAATATTGCCCGCATTGAGCACCGAACCGGTGACATCGGTAAAATGATTAATGCCCTGAAGAAAATCAGAATTGCTCAAATTACCGGCGGCGGCAAAGATCTGCCCGACATTAATTACCGCGCCCTGGCCAAACATGACGCCAGCGGGATTGACCATGTATACAATACCGTTGGCGAACAAGTTGCCGTCAATGGCCGTGGGTGATGCTCCGCTGATGCGGTTAAGCACCGTGGCGGTACTGCCGGGCTGAATAAACCGCACGGTATCACCCGTGGGAATGTCAAATTTGGAATAATCAATAATGGTTTGATTGGCGGCGGTAATGGTGGTGGTATTGCCGGACGTTGCAAATCCGGCGCTGCCATGTTCAACCTGCGTTACAACAATCGGTGCAGCCGCTTGAACGGTAGCGCTTACGGCCATGGAGGCCGCGAGCGTCATACCCAATGACAGCGCGGTTTTGCGGGACAACTTGCGGGTGCGCGTGGTTTTGCGAGTTTCAAATGTGCCTGCCGCCATGATGAAGTCTCCTAAATGGATATCAGCCGCCGGTAATAAAACGCGGCTGGATAAAATTCGTTGCGAAAGAAAGCTTAATAACTCACAGTAAATACAAAATTAACCTGGCTGGAACCGGGCGAAACATCGGTTCCGCCGGGGCTGGCGCTGCTGGCATTAAGCCGGGTAAGCGCCACGCCCCAATCCACCATCAAACTGATGTTGTGCTTGATATCCAACTGCAGGCCAAGACCGGTGCCCACAAGCGTGGAATCGGTTTCGTAACTCTGCCGGTTGGAATTAACCACTTCGCCAACATCCAAGAATGCCTTGCCGATCAGATCCCAATCCGTCGGGCCGTACGGTTCCTGCGGTACCCAGCGGAATGGCTTGCCAAACACACTGCCGGCATTGGGATTCACCGGGAACAGATGCGGTATATGCAGGCGGTATTCCACCGAGCCGATGCCGACAGAATCACCCGCCGTGACATATTCCGGGTATCCGCGAACCGTGTACAATCCGCCCGCGGTCATTTCATCTTCCGCAGGCAGACGATTGTTAAATGCTTCCTGCCCGGAGATTGAGATTTTAATCTGATTGGCCAGCGTACTGGTGCCCGCCTGATACCCCTTCGGGTCCAGCAGAGGTTCTAAATAAAACTCACATACGGAATCACCCTGAAGCATGACCCAGTTTTTATCCACATTCAGCCGGCCAAGCTGCTGCAGAGATGCGGTGGAAGAAGTTGTAAACCCGCCAAGCAGTGACAGATCCGCCCATGATTGCACGGTGGGCGTGTAATGATCCAGATGCAGCCCAACATAGGGAATAATAAAATCGCCGGTTCCCGTTTGCCCCAGCAGTGTGTTGTCAACAAAAATATGCTGATATTTGGCACCTGCGATTAAATCAATAAACAGGCGGTTGTGCTGGAATACATTTAATATGCCTTCGCCGCCCGCGGTGGATTCATCACCGTTGAAAAACGCGTTGCCAAAACCCACATCCGAAGCACTGAAATCATCATATCCGCCATATACCCGCAACCGCAGGCGGCCATTGCGTGTCAGGGGAATATTATACGAAGCGTTAACGGAATTCTGTTTGGTAAAGCCCGCCGTGCTGTATTGCAGATTAAAAATATCATTAAAGCCCAGCAGTTGATTATCCACCAACCCAAAGGTTTCCCGCCAGGGGTTGGTCTGCTGGGTTCCGGTATTGGACAATTGAAAATACACATGCCACGGCTTGGATTGATGCACCAGATAATCCAAGTCCACCGCGTCCGGTGTGGTGGAACTTGTATCCGGTGATACCGCCACCGCCACCTGTGTGCCGGGCTGGCGGTTAATCTGGTCAATGTATGCATTAAGCACTTTGGGATCCAGCAGATCCGTTGATCCGGGCTTGTTGGCACTGGCGGGCTGAATGGGTGAATTTTCCAGAATATTGGCGACCAGCGGGTTGTTAATGCGGTTTTTCTGACCGCTGAATCTGCCACCCGAAGCCACGGTGCGAAGTTTTGTCACCACCGCGGTATATACCTGTAAGTGCAACGTGGTGTCGCCGGCTGGACGGATATCCTTGCCGTTGGCAATATCTTTGCCGAAAACACTAACATAAACGCCAACCTGCCCGTGGGAATTCAGATATGCCACAATCTGCCGGGACAGCGAACGGATCGCCGTGGCATGAAATTCCTGCACGCTGCCCTGGGCCAAGAGCCCCAGCTTGGCATGGATAATTTCCACATCGGTTCGCAACACGCGCTGACCACCGGCACCCGAAGTATATGCGGTAACATATCCCGACGGCTTAAGCCCCAGCACCACGGACATGGATTCAATATTGGAAATCGGCACCTGCCCCTTGGCCGGATGAGCATACCGCACCACCAGGGGTGATACGCGATACGCCGGGCCGTCGTTAAACACGCGAGCGGGGACTACCGGTTTGGCGGTAACCTGCGATGGAACGGGCGTCGGCGCGATGCGTGCCTCGGCCATGCCGCCGACAAACACCGCTGATAAAACAGCAATGACGGAACTTTGAATCAGCAGTCTCGGCGCGCCGGGACCGGCTTGAGCATAACGGATTGTTGAATTCTGGTTGGCAAAACTGGTCATGGCGTGCGTTCCTCATTTTTCCGACGAGTAAAATTCACCGTCCACTGGTTGTTTCTATACCCCGGTCCGGCAGGAAATAAAGCGTGATGATCCTATCGTATGCCCGCAACCGGTGGCATTCATGAACATCTGCTGGCAAATAGGACGGTGGACAACTCGCGGCCAGTGATCCTGTATTTCCTCATCACTATATCTGTTCCTATCAGACTTGGGCGGCAGTATAAGCGCGTCTGATTTTTTTTACAATTCTTTTTTTACATTTTTATGATCTATCACGATTGCCAGCCGCACGGGTTCAACCCGCCTCATCCGGCCTGCCGTTGATTCTCCGAATCTGCAAGTCACATAGCCAACCAGTGGTTCGGTCGGCTCCCGGCCGCGCCGGCCGCAGGCTTTGATCCTGTTTGCCGGGGATACAGCGTAAATAGTGCCTGGCTCCACCCATGGCAGTTATTGGCAGGCTGCGGGGTTTCCCGATCATAACCCGGTGCAGCGCCGCACGGCGCGTGATGCTTGGCCCGGCGGACCAATGAACCACTGGCTGCCATCCCGATGGCCCTGCGGACGGATGGAAGAATGTGCCGACGCTTTATACATTTGCCATCCGGCGTTATAGTTCCGCTTTCGGCCAATGGATGCCGGTTGAACTGTTGTTTCAGGAGCAATTGATATGTATCGCAGAATCACAAAATCAAAAGCGATTCCCGTTTTGATGACTACTCTGGCCTTGTGCGCCGGCGGACTGATGGCACCGGTGGCGGCCAAAGCGGCCGCGATGAAGATGGCCGTGGTGGATTTAGGCAAACTCACGTCACAGTTGACCGAACAATCCGCCGATCAGCAGATCATGCAGACCCAACTCTCGGCATTTAAGCAGGAAGTTGATACGCGTAAAAAGGCCATTCAAAAACTCGAAGAGCCTTTGAATCCGCAAAGTGTCATTGCCTTGAAACCCGGCACGCCGGAGTACAAAGCACAGGAAAACAAACTGCTTAAAGCCACCCTGAAGTTGCGGGTATTTGAACAATTCACACAGGACCGGCTGAAAATTAAACAGCGCATGCTCACCGCGGATATTTACCGCGATGTCAATGCGGCGGTGGCGGCGTATGCCAAATCCCATGGCATTGACATGGTGCTGGTAACGCATAAATTCGATTACAACGTCACCAGCACCCGGGCCTTGATGCTGCAGATTGCGAACCGGACCGTGCTTTATCATGATGGCGCGGTGGATATTACCGCCCCGCTGGTGCGAATTATGAATCAGGCGTACCAGAAGGCGCACCCGCAGTAATTGCCGGAAACCGCAGTTCATTTCGGGAGCTTTCCATGCCCTTTTCAGCGCTACAGGCAGCCGAATGGTGCGGCGGGAAAATTGAAGGCGCTCCGGGCCAGTTGTTTGATTCCATGGAATCCATGGAATTGGCCGGGGCCAATCAGATGACCTTCATTGGAACCGCCGCCTATGGCCGGAAATTTGATCAATGCCCGGCGGGCGGAGCGGTGTGCCGCGAAGGACTGGCGGTTTCGCGCCGGGTGGATCAGACCCTTATTATCGTGCCGGATGCGGATTTGGCGGTGGCGGAAATTCTTGGCCGGTTGGCCCCCTTACCCCCCTATCCACCCGCGGGAATTCACCCAACGGCTGTCATTGATGATTCCGCAAGCGTCGGGGCCGGTGTCCGCATCGGGCCATATTGCGTTGTGCAGGCCGGCGCAACCATCGGCGAGCATACCGTGCTGATGGCACAGAGTTTTGTCGGGCGGGAATCGCAAATCGGGCAGGAATGTGTCCTTTGGCCGCAGGTGGTGATCCGGGAGGGTTGCCGGATTGGCAATCGCGTGGTTCTGCATTCGGGTTGCGTGATTGGTGCCGACGGCTTCGGATATCGGTTTGCCAGTGGCCGGCATGTAAAAATTCCGCAAATTGGCGGCGTAGTGGTGGAAGACGATTGCGAATTGGGTGCCAATACCACGGTGGATCGCGGCAAATTTTCCAATACGATCATCGGGCAAGGCAGCAAACTGGATAATCTTGTTCAAGTGGGCCATAATGTGCAGCTTGGAAAGCATACGATTCTCGTGGCGCATGTGGCCGTGGGAGGATCGGTTAAGGCAGGTGATTATCTGGTAGCCGGGGGCGGCGCGGTGGTGGCGGATCACCAGACCATCGGGCCTGGAGCGCAGGTGGCGGGTTTTTCGGCTGTGGTGTCAGATCTGGCCGCCGGTGACCGGGTTGTCGGAGCGCCCGCCCGTCCGGGCAAACAATATTTTTCGGAACTGCGCGCGTTGCACAAGCTGCCGGCGCTGGTACAAAAAATTCAGCAGCTTGAACAACGGATAACAGAGCTTGAATCCTCCACAAAAAACAATAGCCAGTGAAGCCGTCGTAAGCGGACGCGGATTATTTACCGGTGAACCGGCCACACTGACATTCAAACCCGCACCGGCGGGCCATGGTGTGGTGTTCGTCCGCAGCGATCTGGATCGGCCGGTCCGGATTCCCGCCCTGGTGCAGCAGATTACCAAACGCACCCGCCGCAGCACCATCCGCAATGGTGCCGATTCCGTTGAAACCATTGAACATTGCATGTCCGCCATTCACGGCCTGGGCATTGATAATATCGAAGTCAACATCGCCGGTGGAGAAGTTCCCGGCGTTGATGGCTCGTGCCTGCCGTTTGTGCAGGCGCTGCAGAATGCCGGCATCGTTGAGCAGTCCGCGGAAAAGCAGTTCCTCCGCATCAGCGAGCCGGTGGAAGTCTCCGATGGAACTTCCACCCTTATTGCCTCCCCGGCGGCGGGTGATGAATTTCAAATGATTTTTGATCTGGACTATGGTGCCAATACGCCCATCGGTCATCAACTGTTTTCCTATACGCTGGGAGATGATTTCGCCAGCGTTATTGCGCCGGCCCGCACGTTTGTGCTCCGGCATGAAGCTGACATGCTCCGCCAGCGCGGCCTGGGATTGCACCTGCAGCCCGGCGATGTGCTGGTGATTGATAACGACGGCCCCATTGCCACAAAATACCGTTTTCCCGATGAATGCGTCCGGCACAAAATTCTGGATATGATCGGTGATTTGTACCTGCTGGGTTGTTCCATTCGCGGAAAAATCATTGCCTACAAATCCGGTCATTCGCTTAATCATGCCCTGGTGCGGAAACTGGTTTCCATGCTTCAGGCACAACGCCATTCGGCCCTGAGCATTCGTGATCCGGTGATGGACATCAAACAAATCACCCGTGTGCTGCCGCACCGGTTTCCCATGCTGCTGGTGGACCGCGTTATTGAAATGCATTCCAACAACCATGCGGTGGGAATTAAAAATGTCAGCATGAACGAGCCGTTTTTTCAGGGCCATTACCCCGGCGCTCCGGTAATGCCCGGCGTTTTGATTGTCGAGGCCATGGCCCAGCTTTCCGGATTGCTTCTGGCCCGGCAACTCGAACACAGCGGAAAATTGCCCATGCTGCTTTCCATGGATAAAGTTAAACTGCGCCGGCCCGTGGTTCCGGGCGATCAGTTGGTACTCGAATCCGAAACGATCCGGGTGAAGGCCCGCACCGGGCATGTGAAATGCCGGGCCATGGTTGGTGATCAGTTGGCGGCCGAAGCGGTGCTGAAATTTATGCTCGTTGATGAGTCGCAGACATGAAATTCTGTCAGGAGTTAGAGCTAGAAATTAGAAATCGGGAGTTGGGAACGCGAATGCGAGCCGGTGGGTTTAACCCACCGGGCGTGAAATCTGGGGGTTTCACTGCCGGATTCGTCGGTGCCGAACCGTGCCGGATACACGATGTTGGGCACACATTCGGCGTCGTGTGGCGAAGAGCCGCGCGTTGAGTTAAGTTTATTTTGAGTTGGAATCTATGCCGCAGATACATCCCATGGCCGTTGTGGAAACCGGAGCGCAGCTTGCACCTGACGTGGTTGTCGGGCCGTTTGCGTATGTTGGACCCAAAGTTGTTCTGGGTCCTGGCTGCGTGGTCCATCATCGGGCTTCCATTCATGGCAACACGGTTGCCGGCAAAAACAATCATTTTTTTCCCGGCTGCGTAATAGGCGGTATTCCGCAGGATTTGAAATACCGCGGCGGTGATTGCCGCGTGATCATCGGGGATGACAACCGTTTCCGCGAACTGGTTACCGTGAACATGGGCACGGAAGACGGCGGCGGGATAACGCAAATCGGCAGTGGCAATCTGCTGATGGCCAATGTGCATGTGGCCCATGATTGCTTCGTGCGTGACCGCTGCATTTTCGCCAACAACGTCATGCTGGCGGGACATATCGAAGTGGAAGACGGGGTCGTACTTTCCGGAGCCGTGGCGGTAACGCACTTTGTCAGTATCGGGCAATATTCATTTGTCGGCGGCGTGGCGGTGGTGGTGCATGATGTGCCGCCATTTCTTACCGTTGACGGCCGCCCCGCTTCCGTGCGCGGAATCAACCGTGTGGGGCTGAAGCGCCGCGGCTTTGATGAAAAACAGATCGAACCGATCAAAGAAGCCTATCGCCTGCTGTACCGCAGGGAAAAGCCTTTGGCGGTCGGAGCGGCGGAGCTGGAAAAGCTCTACCCCGGCAACCCGGAAATCAACCGGCTGCTGACTTTTATCCGCCGGGCGGCGGAAGGAAAGCATGGGCGCTACCGTGAATCGCTGCGCGGCAAAACGCCTTTTACCAGTACGTAAATACCCCGCAAATGGCCGCCGAATGTTGCAATCACAGGCCAGGCGTGGCCGTACCTCCGACTTGGATCAACATCCCTTCAAGCGCACCATATGCGCCCTGGTTTTGTCTTCCCGGAAAACAAGTTGGTCCATTTGGTGTCCGCGGCAACCCGCAACGGCCGCACGCCGGACAAGATCGAATGTGCCTCAATGAGATATGCCGCGGCCGGCCGCAGCCGTAAACACGCGGCGCCATTGCCGATACCAGAATAAAAGCAGCAACGCGACAATGGCAAAATGAGCCAATACGGTTAAAAGTGCAAAGTTGGCCCAGCGCCCGGCCGGATCGGCAAGCACGGATATTCCCGGTGCCAGCAGCGACAATCGTGCAACGGTGGAGTTGTTGAGCACAATGCTGAGGATAAATGGAAACACGCATAAAATAAACAGCCAGAGCATGAAAAACCCCAAGCCCTGCCGGCCAAAGCGCAATCGGCAATATTCCAGCAACAGCACGAACGCCAGAAAAAACGACATGACATTGCCGGTCGCCACGACATAGACTTTCCAGACGTGGGCCAATGAAAACATGCACTGCGACAGGATGGCTATTGCCGATGCAATCCCAAGAGCGAGCGCCGACGGCACTGCGCTGACGGAAAGGATGGATCGCAGCCGGGCTGACGGTGCGCATAGTGCCACGCGCCTGGGCCAGGCACCGTTAGCCTCAAGACCCGTGAGAAGAACAATTCCCAGCAGCATCATGTAGCCCTGAATCACGGCCAGCTCGCCACCGAACCCATGCGAAACCGCGCAACGGCCGAATTGGCCGTGCCAGCGCGTCCAGACCAGCACGCTCTGCAAAAACAGCGTTGTGCAATACAGCGCCAGCGCCTCCCACCGCCCCAGCACCGGAAGAAAGGGGTCGGCAATTCTTCGGATTGCCGCGCGCCAGAGAAAAATACCAAGGACCAATTGCACACCAAGCGTTACGATCACCGGGTTGATTGTAAAAAATGGCAAACTTGGCTCGCCGTGCCAGCCACGGAAGCTCCAGGCTAATGGATAAACGGGGAAAATGTAATTGGTTATCATGCGCCGCGCGGCGTACTGGAGAAATATCTGTGACAGAAGCAGCACCAATACCAGCCAAATAACCATTCCGCCGCGTCGCGGATTACCGGATATGGCCACCAAAACCGCCAGGAGGCCGAAGAACAGCGATGTGCTGACTATAAGTAACTGCGTGAGCAGCCAGACCCGGAAGGGCATTCCCGCCACCAGAATAATTCCAAGCCCCCATATCGCCAGTATCACGGCCATGTACACTTCGCGAAGCGGTGCTCCCAGCCAGTACCCCCAGACCATATCCCGCGGTCGCCGGGGCGCAAGGCAGTTGCTGTCCCACAATCCGGACTTGCGCTCGGTACAGATTCTTTCTGAGATCCGTCCGAATCCACCGATAACCAATATAAGCAGCTCTAGGGCAACAACACATCCGTACAGCGTGTCACCGGGTCTGCTGATCGTGTGGGCGGAAGTCTCCCTCGGATTCCAGCGATAAACCAGAAGCCCCGAAAAGAAGCTCAAGCCCAATATCCCGGCCAAAATGACCGCGGCAAGCACACCCTCGCGGTGAACGAGCTTTCGTTGTGTCACGAAAAAAGGATTCTCTCCGTGCTTCACATCACTTCCTTTGCGCCGGATTGAAAAAAGATGTATTCCAGATCATCACCCAGGCTGCGCCACTGCGTTACCCGGACACCCTGCTGAATCAGCTCTTTGAGCAACGTTTCATTGGCATCGGCATTGCCCTCAAGATCGAAGGTCGCACCATCCGGAGCCGCTGTTATATTTTTAACACATGAGAACCCGCGCAATACCTCCAATGCGCCGGTTTGCTCCTGCCGCCACTTGACCAGCATCCGCTGTTTCCCGACGTGCCGGGATAGTTCGGCAATGGTGCCGGAGGAGACCAGTTTCCCGCGCTCCATAATTGCAACTTTATTACAAAAGCCTGCGAGTTCACCGAGGATATGCGAGGAAATAAGCACCGCCTTATCAAGTGACCGCAATTTCTGCAGGAGATTTCGCAGTTCAACCCGCGCCAGCGGGTCCAATCCGCTGGCAGGCTCATCAAGCAGCAATACGCTCGGATCCGGCAGCAGTGTCTTAGCCAATACCAACCGCTGCTTGATTCCCCGAGACAACGTGCCGCAGGGTGCATCACGTTTTTCTGTCAGGGACGTAAATGCAAGACATTCCGCCACCCGCGCCGCACGATCCGCAACGCGGTAAGCCCGGGCAAAATGGTCAAGAAATTCCACCACGGTAAGCTGATCGTACACCGGGCAAGTATCAGACATCAGCCCCACGAGCCGCTTGAATTCCGTCGGATTTCGCCGCAGGTCATATCCGGCAATACGAACCTCTCCGTGCGTGGTCAACTCAAGGCCGACCACGGCGCGCAGGGTTGTTGTCTTTCCGGCACCGTTGGGACCGATCAAACCACAAACATCGCCGGGATCTAATGCCAGCGACACATCCCGCACCGCCACAACGTCGGCGAAATCAACGCGCAGAGAATCGATTGTTAAAATCGAACTGGGCATGACATAAAGTATCCGCCTGCAAAACCCAAAACGCAAGCCAGGCATGTTTTTTCAACTGCGGCAATGTTGGGCGGTGGACTTGTCCGCCCGTGGCCGCGGACCGCACCGCGCGCGGTTCATGTTGTTGCCTCAGACGCCATGAGCAGGCCGCACAATTCTGACGTCATGGATTTCCAATCGCGGCACTACGCCGCAGAACTTACCGTTCCAGAATAACCGCCGCGGAATTGGGGGGTATTTTTACCGTTCCGTCGGTGGCTTCGGGATTCGGGTTTTCCGGTGTTACGACCAGCAGGTGGCCGGAGTGCGGTAATTTCACATGCGCTACGATGGCCCGATGATATTCCCGATTCATCACCACCACAGCGCGCTTACCATCCCGGCGTTGAAAAACGCTGTACGACTGCCATCCGTTGGCTTTCACACTGGCACCGAGGTTGTCGCGGAATGTGGCATTCCACAGATAGGCTTTGTATTTCCGCCGCAGGGCATCGACCTTTTCACCATAGGCCATGGTCAGAGGGAAATCTTCCAGCCGACCCTTAAAATAATTCGGTTCATAGCTGATAATGTAACGGTCAAGCAGCGCCTGGTTGATGGTTTCCCGGTCATTGAGTCCGGTTACCGCAATCATGATCGGTTCATGTGGAAATACGTACCGCGTGACTGGAACACTGCCGGGTCCGACACGGATGTACATCAGCGGATAATATTGCAGCAGCCAGTCTTCCGGCCCCTCGCCCGCGAACAGAAAATCCGGGTTTTTCTTGAACGCCGCCCGATTAAACGCCTGGCCCAGAAGCATTTGTCCGTGCGGCAGATAGCCCGGCACGGCATGACCGTGATGGGGCGCGAAGCTGTACATTGCCCCCGGGTCGCAGACCTGATCCTGCAATATTCCCGCGGCACCCAGCGCCAGCACATTGTTAAACTGCTTTTCCACAATTGCCCGATAGGCGGGATCGCATGTATCCATCACCGCCCAGGGCCGGTGGCTGATGTTGGCCAGTTCCGGCGGCGTGAAATAACCGAAGCCACCGGTGGTGTACGGCACACCAAAGGGATCTTCCGCACAATAGCGATACAATTGCCGCTTGTACCAGGCTGTGCTCATATCCGCGAATTGCGGCTTGATGAACATCACACATTTCACGCCCATGGCCTGAATTCGGGCGATTGCATGATGCAGATCCTGCCAGGTTCCCAGTTCCGGATCGATCGCCATGGACGGATTACCTCCATCCTGCCCGCCCTTCTGCCAGCCGGTTAACTGAATTGCTCCCACGCCGTACCGGGCGCAATCTTGTCCGATTTTCACCAGGTTTTTATACGACATGTTCAATGATTCCACCGGTGAATTCACCTGAAACTGCTGCCAGGAATTCACCTGTTTCATCCATGGCGGCAGATGAGGCGGAACAAACCATGTTTTCATCCATTTTTTATATATGTTCGCGCCGGCATGCCAGTCTCCCTGATACCCTTGAATCACCAGTGGGGCAAGCTTTACCGTGCTTTGCGGCGCGGCATAAATGAAATGCGTGGCCCGCATTTCCAGGTGCATCGGTTTGCCGGCCACTTTCCAGTTCCGCGGAATCATGCCGGATTCCCAAGCCCGTTCGCCGGGCTTGAGCACAAAGGTGTATTGCATCAGATAAGTCACCCGCGGATCATCCATCTGCAGGTACAAGCCCTGCCGATTTGAGCACCGCAGCAGGGCCCAGAGTGAGCTTGAAGATGGGGCCAGCATCTTAGTGGGGTAGCTGACGCCCCAATACCCCTCGCCATTGCCGAAGTTGGGATAAATTTCATTGTAGCCCAGATTACCATACCATGCCGAACGCATCGCCATGCTGATTCCCGGTGCCGGCGGACGGAGATTCCCCAGGCAAGGATAACCAACTGTTTCCACCGTTAACTTCGAATCATTTTTAACCGTCGCGGCAAACGTCAGTGCGCCATTTTTCAGCGTAACCACAGCGGTAAAGGTGATAGGCAATGTGCCGGCATGCTGGCTGATCAGATTATTCCATTGAAACGCAACACTGTCGGCACCGATTTTCCGCACCCGGGGTGCATGCTGCATCGAACCCAGAATCCGGTTGTCCCGCCGCCCTTTGACGGGAACCAGCATGCGAAAGGATTCGGCATATTTTGATTGCGGTTCAACGCGCCAGTGCGTGGTTTTGTATTCCAATTCTGTCAATGCGCCGGAATGACTGTCAAAGGCAACCCGCATGCTGCTGTCCTGCAATACAATATCAGCGGCGGAGGCATGTGCTGAGAAGAGCATCATGGCACCTGCCACGGCAAGCATACCAGACCGGAAACGTCCAAAGACCATACATTCTCCTTGAACATAAGAATTCAGAATAGGTATGTCACGTGTTGACAGTTCAGAAAGCCTCAGGAACAAATGGGCTGTTCCCGCGGTGGTCCAGCTCTGCCGCCCGGACATGTCAACCAGCATACCCATCCGGCATCGTCCCGACAACATTATTTTTAACCGGCACCGCGAGATAACCCAACTTTTGCCTTGCGGCCGTTGGTGCGGGCAGGATGGAAAAAATAGGCTCGGGTGGGAATTGGGGGTGAGAAACTGGAACCTGTCCCGGTGCGCCGGGATGGAATCTGGAATTTGAGATTTGAGATTTGAAATGTGTTGCTGGCGTGGCGGAACGAACTGCCAGGCTCTCGATGCTCAATGCTAAATGCGCACTTCTTCAGGCTCCACACTATTGGTCTGTGTTTCCGTTGCCTGGTGCCGCAGCCGCAGGTCCGGCGAGGCACGCTGCGTAGTACGTCTTGGCACCCACTATCCTGCTTGAGTTGCGATGAAGCATTGAAAATAGAGTGTTTCATGCACTTTTCCGCGATGTTCCGCACGAAAAAGGATGTCGCTAAATGATAAAATTTAGACGCATTTTGATATTGACTTTGGCGTTTTCGTGTTCCATAATCTCCAGTGGCAAATGTGCAGCGGTCTCCGCCCGGCGCAGGTAAGGAATTCTTTGTTGCGTCCCAAAATCGCACTGGATGGGCGGTGGCTGTGAAGGAAAACTAAACCGGTCGTGCGCTGAAGCGGACGGCACAACTTATCGGCACGGTGTGCAACATTATTTTTCGGAGGTACCAAACATGGAGATGCGTTCCCGAGGTACGAGTTCGGTCAGCGGGGACCAAAGGCAATCCACGGATCGCTACCCGTCGGCTGCCCGGCTTCGGGGCTTCACGCTCGTTGAGTTATTGGTCGTCATATCGATTATCGCCATCCTCATCGCCCTTCTCCTACCGGCCCTTGCGAAGGCGAAGGCGCTCAGCCAAGAGGTCGTATGTGCATCGAATATGCGGCAAGTCGATTTGGCTGCCTATGAGTACTCGCAAAACAATGATGGGCGCGGGCCGAGCTTTATGGACGGAAGCACGGCCGCACTGGGATCGAACTGCTACACCAGGTGGGACCAGTTGCTCCTACCATACGTGGCCGGTGGCACTGTTGGCCCCAAACCCGTTTGGAACTTCGACGAGTGGACGAGCCAGACCATTGAGACCGTCTACCTGTGCCCCACGGTCGCCTCAAATCCGGCTGACCTTTCCTGGTGGCACAGTGTTCACAATTGGACGTCCTACCGCATCAACGCCCTGATGGCCGGCCAGAATGAGGCGGGCGATACAGGCGTCTACACCACCTCGACGGGGCCGGCAAATCCGGGCGAGTCACCGGTGCCATTGGCGGATGTTGTGGATCCCTCATCAACGGTTTGGTTTATGGAAGGCACCACCGCCCTTCCGATGGGAACGTCCGGGCTTGAATACATGAACAACTTTTGCCCTTATCCATGGGCATTTCTACTCCCTGTTCACAATGTGCGATATTGGACGCCCGATTTCTGGTGGCAGTGGTTCCCCGGCTCAATGGGCCCGCAGCAAGCTGGGGGCTCCAACATAGCTTTTGTCGACGGCCATGTAGCCTCCGAGCTGATCACCGTCACATCGGCGGCTCCAATTGAGCACGGAGTCTCTGCGGCCCTCGGCGGCTCAACGCCCTACACGCCGACGATGTACGGCTTGAAAATCGTACCGGGACAACCGTAATTGCTTAATCCGCCAATTACTGTGTTCCGAGTGCAAAACGGTGGAATCCGACGTTGTTCGAAAAGGAAAGGAGGTGGGAACAGAGAGTCACTCAATGACGGCATTCCTGATGGGATTGCTGTAAATGTGGTGCCAGAAAAAGGGCAGTGCCGTTTTCCGGCGAGGCAGTCCGCCCGGGCGCCCCATTTCGATTTGGCAAATTCGCTGGTGTGTATTGCCGGGGAAGTTATGTTCTTCAGCGGCAGATTCTCGAAAGGCTTTTATCATGTTACAAAAATTTTTGGATCAAAGGACTCTGCATCGCGGAATACTCGCGGCTGCGGCAGCCTGCCTGGCCGTGGTCGCGGGGCAATCCGCACCCGTGCATGCATCCCTAATTATCTCGGACACTTTCACGACGGGCACAGTTGGAGCCGACATCAACGGGAGGACCCCGGATACCACCGACCTCCCCGGCACGACTTGGGCACAGAATGGTTACTATTCCGGTGGCGTCTACCAAGACGAGATCGTATCCAGCCCTTCGTCTTCGCTTGAATTGGGCGCGGAGGCCGGCGATGGCATCGCATTAACCGGCGTCACAGCGACCAACCTGGAACTTTCCTACAACTTCAACATTGCATCCGATTCTCCGAATGTTGGAAGCGACGGTGCTGGTTCCGGCCTCGGATTCTTCCGCAATGCGACGACGACCGGTAGCCCCGGGGCGACCACAGGTTTCAGCGGTGTGATGGTCAGTATGCTCGGAGGCGTTTCGCTGCTCGAAAATGGCACGAGCGACGCGACGGCGACGATCAGCGGATTTAATGTCGGCAGCACGCATTCACTTTCCTACGACGTTAATACGACAACCGGGGATATTTCCAACCTTGTGATTGATGGAAGCGCGGTAACGTTAACGGGCACGACCACAGGGATATTCACCGGAAGCAATATCACCGAGTTCGGCATTACCAACAACGCCGGTGGATACGGCAATTCGTTCGACTACGTTACCAACGCGCAGTTGTCTGCACCGGTTCCAGAACCAGCAAGTATTGCCCTTGTCGCCACCGGCGCTGCAGGCATGCTGCTGCTACGGCGGCGGAAATATTGCGCACGTTAAATTAGGCCGCGATTCCCACCACGTGGCCTTTTTGATTCTTCCCTCGAGGGCCATCATTGCAATTACGCGTGATGGCCTTTTTTTTACCAGTTCCTTACAATAGGAATCCAAAGTATGCAATTAAAGAATTTACTTATCACCACTCTTGCCGCCATGTGTTTCTGGCCGCTGTTTTCCGCGGCCAATGTTCATGCCGCTGCGGTTTATCAATGGTCGGTGCGGGTACCGGGCTATACGAAAAAGCGGGCTTATTTGTGGATTTCACCGAAGAGCCGGCGCATACGCGGGCTGCTCGTGGGCCTGCAAAATATGCTTGAGGAGCCGGCATTTGCGGATCCGATTATCCGCCGGGCATGTGCGAAGTCCGGCCTGGGCATCGTCTGGATTGCGCCGGGATCCACGAGTGTGCATGATTCGGGCCTGAGTCTGGGCAATCAGTTCGGTCCGCCGGCCAAGGCCGGTGCGGCTCTGCAGGGGGCGCTGGACCGGCTGGCAAAGGTTTCCGGCTATTCCGAAATCAAATATGCGCCGCTGCTGATTTTCGGACACTCGGCGGCGGCATCTTTTGTCTACGGAATCGCACAGTGGAATCCACAGAGAATCATTGCCCTGATCCCTGATAAATGTGGATACCCTTCACCCGGCCAGAGCGGGCTGCAGCCGGGCATACCGGTATTTCATCTCGAGGCGCAGTGGAGCGAATGGGGCGCGGGCTGGGGATTGCTGGTTCCATGGGACATCAGCGATTTTATTGCCGCACGAAAAAAGTGGCCCCGGAGCATTACCGGTGAATTTCTGGATGCGGGCACCGGCCATTTTGACTGGTGTGAGAAATCCGCCCCCCTCGTGGCAATGTTTATCCGCGACGCGGTAAAGTACCGCATCCCGGCCAATGAACCGCGGAACCGGCCCGTCAAACTGCTGGCAATTAATAAAAGCAGGGGCTGGGTGATTGACATAACAAAATACGGCACAAAATATTCCAGGGCCATGCCTTACCGTGATTTTCATGGCAATCCGGCACATGAATCGTGGTTTTTCAACCGTAAGCTGGCGCAGGCCGTTAACGCATACATGGTGCACAGCTTCGCCAAAAAGCCGCAGCTCATTGATTTTGTGGTCCATGGAAAGCCGGCCCCATTAAAACAGAACGGATTTGCCAGTATGACCGCACATTTCAACCCGGATGGCGTGACATTCAATGTTGCGGCGCGGTATCTCAACCAATCGCCAACACCGCATCTTTACAATGGGCAGAACCTCGGTCACAGCACCGCGCCGATTCAATTCTGGACCATTGGCAGCGGGGCGCTTAAGCAGGTCGGTCCGCATACGTTTCGAGTTTGGATGCGCTGCGGTGGGGTGCGGCGGCAGGGGCCGCCATGGGAGCCGTGGGTGATCGCCTACAGCCCTGGCAATGCGCAGTATCAATCGACCGATCGGCCGGCTCACTTCTGGTTGGCGGATCGAAATACTGCGGGTAAGCCGCAGAGTATTGATTTTCCGGCACTGAAGAATGTGGCCGTGGGAACGCGATCCATTCTCCTGCATGCCACATCAAGCCTAGGGTTGCCGGTGCAGTTTTTTGTCATCAGCGGACCGGTGCAGTTGTCTGCGGATAATCGGACCTTGAACTTTCTGCCCATTGCACCGAGAACACGATTCCCCATGAAGGTTATCATCGGGGCATACCAATGGGGCCGGGCGATACATCCGCGTATCAAGTCCGCCGGACCGGTTATTCGCGAGTTTGATATTGTAAAATCCGCGCGGTAACTGAACAAAGCCATAACCCCGCGACATGGCAAAGCGAGGATAAAAGCTTGGCAAAAAGGGGGCAAAATGTGTGATGATTCCGGTGTCCCGGCGTAACCGGCGTGGCCCCTGCATTATGCACTTGATTAAGCGGCGATTGATGACCGCTGAAAGGATTGCAATGGACGAAAAACAGAATAATGTTGTCCGCCTGGTCAGGCAAGCGCTGGTTATAGCAGCGCTGGTTTTGACCACGACATCGGGTTGTGCTGCGGCATCCGGGGTGATCCGACCCGGTGCCACCTGGCGCGATAACAGGGGACGCATTATCAATGCCCATGGCGGATGTATTCTCAAACAGGGCGGCAGTTTTTATTGGTTCGGTGAGGATCATCCCCGGCGGGTTGACCCTGATAAACGCTGTGTCAATTGTTACAGCTCGCATGATCTGGTGCATTGGACGTTCCGCAATAAAGTGGTTCAACTCGCCAAACCCGATGGCTTTGACAAAACATGGATCATTGAACGGCCCAAAGTGTTCTACAACCGGCTCACCCGGAGCTATGTCATGTATACGCACATTGACGCACACCGCTACAGTCTTGCTGAAGTGGCTGTGTTTGTATGCAAAACCATCGACGGCAATTACCGGTTCGTCAAACGGTTCAGGCCATTGGGACACCAGAGCCGCGATATCGGCAGCTTTACAGACCGCAACGGCAAGGCTTATCTGCTGTTTGAAGACCGCCCGTCCGGGTTCCGCATTGTGGAGTTATCGCGCAATTATTTGAGCGTCAAAAAACAGGTGTGCCTGATTCACCAGCACCTCGAAGGGCTGGGGCTGGTGCATTATCATGGATTGTATTACGTCCTCGGATCGCATTTAACAAGCTGGTGGCCCAATCCGGATGTGTATGCCACAGCGAAATCTCTGGCCGGCCCATGGTCAAAATTCCATAATATCGCACCGCCGAAAACCAAAACGTATCACTCTCAATCCGGATTTCTGCTGAGCATTACCGGTTCCCGCGCCACATCCGTTATTTATATGGGAGATCGCTGGAATCCGGCACACTTATGGAATTCCCGATATATCTGGATGCCGCTGAAAATCGGCAACGGGCACCTTCGTTTACCCCGGCCGGCTCCGTGGACCATCGATGTAAAAACCGGCATAACGCATATTCTGGGGCGGTAATCCGGAGGCAGCCTGAATTCCGTCCACCATTCCATGGTGCGGATATCGGAACCGCCCCCCTGCGGCTGACAATGGCGTGGCGCAGGGCCGGGTACCTGATGAAAATATACGTCGCGCCGTGCGATGAAAGTTCCGTAAATGGTAATGAAGAAGTTCAAGTCTTAAGCCATCCTGTTCAGATGGTTCAACGCGGAGGAATAATACATGCAATTAAATTATGTTAAGCCATCAGTCACTGCAATGACGCTGGCGATGCTGTTGTTACTGCGGCCGATACAGGCCTCAGCCGCGGCCGCCGCGCAGCGCGACGGCCTTGCGGATCAGATCATCTTCGGCAATGCGTTTTCCGATCAGTCACATGATCTGGTGGTGCATCATGGTAAGTTCATCACCGGCGGCCTGGGAGAATCGGCCATTCGCTTATTGCCGCTGAATCCGCCGACGGATAACGGCGGCTATTTAACGCTGACCATGCGAACCAACCCGGTCAAGCGCAATTATATTACCTGTCAATTCTGGGGATCGGACTTCGGCACGGAGCGTGGCCGATTGATACTTTCGTGCAACGGCAAGCAGGTTGGCTATCAGGTGCAGGGAGATTACAACACGCTTAACGGTGCCGAAAATGCCCCGCCGGCTCCACCGTTTGCGGATCGGTTTTATTTCGTTACCACACCGCTTCCCCTGCGCATGACGCACGGCCACACAACCGTGCGCCTGAAGATTCAGGCCATTGGCCGCGAATGGCCGTACGGCGGTTACTGGAAGCAATATCAGTACGTGCAGCAGTTACCGAGTCTGGCCATGTACAGACTTTTTATTCACACCAATGCTTTTATCGTGCCACCGCTGGGAGATCGGCAGGCGGCGCCATTACCGCCGGCACCGGTGCGGACAAAACCCGGTTTGCAGGCCCTTAGCCGATTGAAAAATGCGGTCAACGGTTATTTGCGTGGCATTATGCGGAATCGGCATTTGCCTGACGGCATGAATCATCTGGATGTACTGGCGAAAGCCTACAACACGCCATGGTCGGTGGCCTATCATCAATCCGCGGTACTCAAGCGGCTGATGCGTGATATTGATCTTCATGCCATTGCGGCCACGGCACAGGCCAGGGGGCGCGGCGGGCGCTGGCAGGCATTCAGTAACGCGGGCTGGTCCACGTTTGGCCCGGCGGGCGATGCGATTTGCCGCATATATCGGGATATCGGCCCGTACATGCACCAGCAAGTCCGGGTGAATGGCAAAATGGTACCACGGGTGAAGCTCTGGGGTGCCGCGCTGCGAATCGGCCGGGATTATCTGGCGGAGCATCAGCGGGCCTATTCCAATCAGTGCATGATTGTTAATTTCAACCTGTATGCATGCAATAAAGCGCTGGAACACATCGACCCGGCGCTGGCGTGGAGAGAATCCAAAGCGCTTCACTATTTAAAAGTGGCTGTGGGTCTGGCCCCCTACCTGGGCAGCAGAACCGCCCATGGCTGGCAGCGACCCTACGGAAATCATTACACGGTGGTGACGCGGGCGGGGCTTACGCGGGAGCTGGGCTATGTGGCCACTTACGGGGAAATACAAATATGGCCCTACCGCATGTGGCGGCTCAGCGGCAGCCGGGCGATTAAAAAGCAATATGAAAAGATATTTCTTGCCCGAAGTTTTTTCCGCTACCCCGCGCGCGATCGCGACGGCTACCGCTGCATGAGGCTTGAGGAAGTCATCGGATGGCGGCACGATTTATACCCGTCGATTATCGCTTATGGCGATCCCAGCACCGGATGCATGATGCAGGCCGCGGCGGCACTGGGCATGTCGTGCCCGCAGGCGGTGGGATATGCGCAACAATGCCTGGCGGATAATCAATTTTTCCGCGCCGAACAACAGGCCCCATCACAATTCTTCCGTGGAACAACCGTATTGACCGCATTGTCCGTACCGCAGCAATACGCCAAGGTTGCCGGCATGCCTCCGGAAAGCTATCGATTACCCATGAGCCATGGTCAGCCGGATTTTGTCTGGTCCGACCCGCAGAATGGCGTGGTGGTGATCAAGCACGGTCATGACCGGTTGTGGGCGTCACTTTATTACCGGGCGCAACTGGGAATCAATTCGCTGGCACGGATTCAATTGACACAGCCCACAATGGATCGGCTGGTTACCGTCCATGAGCATGTGCTGTTTCCGCCCAGCGGCATGTACAATATTCGCCAGAACTGGACCGATGTGAACTTCCGGTATGGATACACACGGCAGGATCACGCGCAGCAGGCTTTCGCGGGGCAGAAATTGCCCATACCGGTATTGCCGCATGACTACAACATTCATGCCCGGCGCAACGGGGAAACTTCCCAGGAAGGCCCCTATCTGGGCCGGGCCAGTTTTTATCGCCTGCATTACGGGCATTATTTAATCGCCATGAATACCAGCCGCCGTGGACTGTATCATTTAACTTTGCCGCTTGGAATAACCCATGCGCGAAATCTTGTTACGGGTAAGCTGGTATCCGCCACCCGCCCTCTGACCGTGCGCCCGCGGCAAACCATTGTTTTATATGTGAGATAAACGCATTGCGAGTATTTGCCGGCGGCGGATGTTTCTCACGGTTCTACCGGGCGCGGCATCCAAGTGCGGATAGGACAGAAATACCGTTTACGGCAGGGTCAGGCATGTGGCCGCATGACCGGCAAGAGTTCCAGGGCCGGAAGGGACTTGCGCGATCTGCTTTGTAAATGCAATGCCGCTGATATCCACCGGACTGGCCCGATGATTGACGATGACCATTTGTTTCCCGAAACGGGCGAATTCCACGCCGCGCATCGGCGGAATCGACAGGTTGCCGGATGGTCCGATCAGAGCGGCCACCGGCGTTTCCCGCAGCAGGACAACGGGATGCATTTCAAGGCGGCCATATTGCGGCGGAACAATCGGCATGGTCCGGCGGCAATACGCATAGCCATATTGAAATCCAAACGACAGAACGCGCCCCGCCCCCACATCGGTCTGCGTAATAGCCGGTGCACCGGATTGGATATATGTGCCGATGGCCCGACCCTGGCGGTATGCCACTGTGGACCAGCCGTGCGGAATGATTTTTTCCCGCCAGGCGATACAATCAAATGCAACATCATACGCCTCTATACCCAATGCATTTCCGGCAAGATCACAATCCGGGCCGTGAACGACCGTGCCGCCGCCGGTTACAAATTCTTTTACCGCCGCCTCCATTGCCGCGTGATCAGTCAGGTCATACAGGGAATAGTGCGGCACAACCAGGATGCGGTATTTCGCCAAGGCCCCGGCGGCGATCTGCATCGGGTGCAGAATATCCACATGCCAGCCCAGATCCACAAACTGGGCGTACCAGCCCAGCAAATCCATCCGGTGGCGCCCCTGCGGATCAACCTCCAGCGGTTCATACAAACTCATTTCCGCGGGAAAGACAATGGCGACCTCCTGCGGTCTTGGAGCGTCGAGCAGGGGCATAACTTCCGCCGCCCACCGATTACCCAGTGTCAGAGATTCTTTGAAAATCGAATCCGCGCGGTAAAGCACGCCGCCGTCATCCAATCCGCTGTACCCGTAAATGTGCAGGGCGTTTGCGCCGTTGGCCACCAGGGTGCCGATGGCCTGAGCCGGGGAAACCTGGCTGTAGATATCACCGTTGACATGTCTGCCCATATACAATCCGCCGGTAAAAGGGCGACGGCTGTTGGCGGATCGCATGATGGAACCTTCCACGCTCAGGGCCGTGGCGTCGGGAAGATTTTCCGCGTTCAGCGGTGCGGCAATAAATAAAACGGAATCCACGTGCTCAGCGCATTTGTACACATCCAGCGCCCGCTGACCGGTCTGCCACATGGTGTGGCCGGGCGGATTGAAAAAATAACCCCACTGGTGCAGTACGGGTTCAATAAAAATCGGCGTATCAAGTTTCCGCCAGTGTGTTTTCATCACCGCCAGATATTGCTGCAATTCATCGGCCAGATACGTCTGATTATCAATCCAACGATAAAAATCCCCGGTGCGGCGGGCAAAGTCCTCCGGGCGTGGCCGGGCGCAATCCACCCAGTTCAGTTCCTCCGGCCGCAGGTAATATTGCCCGGGCTTAAGCGATTCAAACGATTCGACCGCCAGTTGGTAGCGCTGATTCAATAATGCCAGATCGCCGTGATAGTGCTGTTTGAGCCAGGCGATGTAACGCTGCACACCATCGGAATCAAAACTGGGTTTTGGAATCGGTTCAAACATTGTCTGCAGAATAACAGGCCCCGGCGATCCCGGTTTTCGCCGCATGCCGGCACCGTACAATTTCAGCAATCCGCGCACATGCTCCACCATGGTGGCTTGAGCCACAGGCGACCAGTACTTGTACGTTCCCATGGGTTGTCCATCCGGGCGAATGGATTGTTCTCCGCGCACCGGCGGCACATCCCGAATCGTGGGATACAGATTATCGCCGCACAGGTACAATGCCAGGTGCGTGTAGTCCAGCCCGTATCGGCGCATTTCATGCATCATGAATTCCTGCATGGCCACATAAGGACTTGCCGGCTCGCCGCGATAACGGGCAAAGAAATCCTCCCAGGGTTTTGAATCCAGATTGATGCTGGTAAAGCCCAGTTCCACAACCTCGGCAATCCCCCGCCGCACCGCTTCCCGATCGCTGAAAAACGGTTCGAAGAAATTGCCGAACCAGATGCTGATCATTGGAGATAGCGCAGTGGCCATGGCACATCATTCCTTTATCCAAATAACAAGTCCGGTAAAAATCCCGCTTGATCGCCCGAACGCGGTATTGCCAAATCCGTCCCCGGGCAATTCACATTGGCATACGCCGGAGCATTATACACCGTTGTCGTTGAATGATAAAAGAAAAACGCAAATTGATATTGCATGGCGAATCAAAACCGAATATTGTTACACTTGGCGGTGTTAATGCCGGAAATCTTTGCGCCCAAATACGGAGTGTTCTTTTGCTTTACAATCTGCAATATTCAACCAACCCCCGGTACCGTTTCGGAACGTTTTTTGCCGCGGCTTTAATTTTTACCCTTGCGCTGTTGCCTGTTTTGTCACCTGCGAAGCCTGCGGCGGCGGCGGGAGCCGGGAAATTTATAGATACCATCACCTTCGGCAAGCCGGCCAGCGAATTGTCACATCATCTGGGCGCGGTGGCTTCGGGGGTTATCAATGGCGGCTTGGGGCAACCCGCCCGGGTATTATTGCCATTGCATCCATACCAGATTTATGGCGGTCATCTGGACTTTACCATGCGGTGCAACCCGACAAAAACCAACTACATCACCGTTAAGTACTGGGGCAACGACCGGGGCGAGGATCTGGGAAGACTGATTCTGTATTGCAATGGCCTGCAGGTCGGATACCGCTTCATGTCGGATTACGGTTTGATCAGCGGATCGGAAAACGCCGGCACGGAAAGTCTGACCAATTCCAAGCCTTTCCCGGGACGCTTCTTTTATGTTACCGAGCCGTTGCCGCTTAAGCTCACCCGCAACAGGCACGAGATACATCTGGAAATCCAGGCCATCGGCTACGACTGGATGTACGCCAGCAACTTCCGCAGCTATCAGCATCATCTCACGCACCCGTCGCGCGGCATTTATAAGGCTTACATCGGCACAAGTCCGTTTTTTGCTCCCCCACCGGGCGATGTTCAAGGCGCACCGCCGGCTACTGCGCCGGTGCGGCCGGCTCCCGGCCCGGCCATTCTCAGGCAATTGAAATTTCACGTGAACCGGGCGCTGGCGGGGAATTTGCGAAGTGCCAGACTCGACGGCCCGCAGCGCGTTGATATGCTGGCGCGGGCGTACAACACGAACTGGTGCATCGCGTATCACAATCCACTGGTTATCAAGCGCATTATCCGGGATGTTGATGCCATGGCCCGGGGCCGCGGCAGGCGTCACGAGGCCAATGAAAGCTGGCGGCTTTATGCGCCGGTGGGGCGGGCGGTTTCACTTATTTATCCGGCATTGAAGCCATATCTGCAGGAACCGATTCAGGTGAATCATGGAAAAAGCCAACCACGCGCCATGGCATGGGCGGGCCTGCTGCAAAAGACCATCGCGTACCTGACCACCCACGAGCGCTATTACACCAATCAGGCGATGATTGTGAATTACAATATTTACAGTGCCAATATGGGCTTGAAATTGCTGGAACCGAAAGCGGCGATGTCAAGTAAGCGGGCACTGAGGTATTTGTATGAAGCCATCGGACTGGTGCGTTGGCGCGGCAATAAGACGGCTGCCGGCTGGCAGTGGCCGTTCGGGCATCATTATTATGAAGTAACGCGGATGGGGCTTTCCCGGGAATTGGGTTATGTCGCCATTTATGGGGAAACCATTACCCATTTCCTCTGGCAGATGGCCGACGCGACAAATGGCAATCCCAAAATTGAAAAGCAACTGATAAAAATGGTTAAAGCCCGTGGTTATTTTATGGCTCCAGGCGAGGATCACAACGGTTATCGTGCCATGCGGCTGGAGGGCGTGATCAGTTGGCGGCACAATTTGTACCCGGAGGAAGTATGCTACGGCGACCGGACACTCGGTGGCGGGGGCATGCAGTGTGCGTCACTGCTTGGAGAAAAATCCAAAACATTGCTGGGATACGCCCAGCAATGCCTGGCGGATAATCAGTACTTTCAGTCAATGCGGCCCATGCTCTACAGCTTTGGCAGTGCGCCGATAAAGCAGATGCTGGAAATTCCCGGCCAGTATGCCGCCGTCAAAAAGCTCCCGCCAGCGCATGTTGAATTACCGATGACGCCCGGACAACCCGACTTTGCATGGGCCGACCCGCAGGATGGCGTAGTGGTAGTCAAGCACGATCACACACGTTTATACATTTCTTTGTATTACCGCGCGTTGGATGGCATCAACCGCCTGGCACGTATACATTACACCACGCCGACCATGGACCGGCTGGTCCGGGCGTATGAACAGGTTCAATTCTCACCGAGCGGCAAATATTTTGTCCGCCCCGACGATATTGATCAGGTCCAGTTCCACGGATTTATTCCGCCGGGAAACAAAATTCATAATGCCTACGCCGGAGAGAAACTTCCCATTCCGGTTCTGCCTCGGGGATATATAAAGACCGATGGCCATTATGGCCCGTTTCCTCGCGGGCATTATGGTCCCTATTTGGGGCGTGCCGCCTTTTACCGCCTGAGTTTCGGCCCGTACCTGATCGGCATGAATACCTCCCGGCATCATACGTATATGCTTAAGCCGGTGGCGGGCATAACCCGCGCGGTGAATCTCATGACCGGAAAAACAGTGGTTATGCACGGCCCCATGCTGATCAAGCCCCGGGAAACCGTTGTCCTTTTAACCCGCCCGTGAGGTGGAAATTGCAGACCCATGCGCGGTGTTAAGGCGTAACCGTGCGGTACAATGGGCCGCAGCAGTACCGAATGCGCCGTGGCAGAAAAGCGAAGTGCAAACGCTAAATACGGCCTGGGTGCCCGGCGATCATAATCCCGGAACCGCTTCGGCTGCCGGCGAAAATACGAGGCCTCATGCTGTCGATTTACGATTATCTGGCCATTGCAATGTACTTCGGTCTTATCTTTGCGGCCGGTGTGATGCTGCGCCGGCAAAGCAAAAATACCTCCGATTATTTTCGTGCCGGCGGGGGCATTCCCTGGTGGATGACCGGGGCGGCGTTGTTTATGAATTTCAGCGCCTGGACCTTTACCGGTGCCGCGGGAGAAGTTTATAAAACCGGAACCTTTGTGCTGGCATTGTATTACTGCAATGTCATCGGCTATGCGACGGTCTGGATGTGGACCTGTCGCAGATTTCGCCGCCTGCGTGTGATTACCTGGATGGAGGCGGTGGAAGCCCGGTTCGGCCGCGGCACGCAGCAATTTTACACTTGGATAAAAATCCCGATTCTCTGGCTGCTTGGCGGCGTGGCACTTTATGCCGTGGCCGTTTTCATGTCTTCCGTGTTTGACGTGAATTTAACGGCGACGCTTGTGGTATGCGGAGTTCTGGTAACGCTGGTATCGTTTTTCGGCGGAGCCTGGGCGGTGGCAGCCAATGATCTTATACAGATGTTTCTGGTGATGGCTATTGCGTTTGTCGCGGCAGGGCTGGCTTTGCATCAACCGCAGGTGGGCGGAATTTCCGGCTTACTGCACCGCGTGCCACGGTCTTATTTTGACTGGACCGCAAATACACCCGCCAGTGTCATCGGCGGATGGATTGTCGCCATGGTGCTGATTACCATTTTTTCGTTTAACAGTGTGGAAAACTCGCCGAAATTTCTCATGCTCGACAACGACCGCCAAGCCCGCCGCATGACCCTGATTCCCATTATTGGGCTGCTGATCGGCCCGTTGATCTGGATTATCCCATCCATGACCGCCATTCTGACGCACCAGAATTTGCACCACCAATTTCCGCTGCTGGAACATCCATCCGAGGCGGCGTATGTTTCCGTATGCCTGGCCACCATGCCGCGCGGAATGATCGGTCTGCTGGTCAGTGCGATTTTCGCGGCCACAATCACCAGCCTTGATGCGGTACTCAATCAGGGGGTTGGCGTTGTGGTGCGCAATTTCTATCTGCCGGTGGTCAATCCGAAAGCCGGCGAACAGCAACTTCTGCGAATCAGTAAAATCCTCACCCTGGCGTTCGGTGTCATTATCATCAGCATTGGCGTGTTGCTTGACCAAGGCACGGTGCCCGGACTTTTCAGCCTGACCAACCAATTGGCGGCAAGCCTTCTGATGCCGATGACCGTGCCCCTGGCTTTGTGTCTGATCTGTCTGCGCACGCCGGGTTGGTCCGGATGGAGTACCGCCGCGGTCGGGCTGGTTGTGTCCGGACTCGTCAAGTTTGAGTTTCCGCACATTCTTCCCCTGTTGTTTCCCGGTCTACACCCGCATATCTCGCCGACGGAACGCACCGATGCGCTGTTTTTCACAACAACATTTGCCGTCGTGGGTATTGGAACCGCCTGGTTCCTGATAACCGGATTGTTTTATCGACATTCATCCGAGGCTCATCGCGCACGCATTGAGACCATGCGACGCAATCTAAACACGCCGGTTCATGAGGCCTCCGCCGGCACCGCAACGAAAAATCACTCTCTGTACAAGGTCCTGGGCATGCTGGGCACCATGTATGGGGTGGCCATCAGCCTCTTTGCATTGATCCCAAATCGCATCAGTGGTCGCGTGGGATTCCTGTTCTGCGGAGGTGTGATGCTGGCTATCGGCTTATTTATGCGCCGCAAGTGCCGCAATACTCCCGGTCTGCCGCCATCAGGTACAATTGCACCCGCTGACACAACTGTTTTGGAGCAATCATGAAAAACGCCGCCCAAAGCATTGCATTCAAACAGCGGAGCTTTCCAGCCGCTGCCGGCGGGGCAACATTGCATGTGCTTGCAGCGCAACCAAGGCCATCCCGTACCGCCCGGGTCGGCATATCGGAGGCATCCTTCCGGAGCGCACGTCACTGCAATGCCGGAAAATGAAAGTCATGGTTCGAGGACCATCGGTTGACTTAAACCTGTCGGCGGATATTGATTTGGCCGTTTGAGGCGCTCATGAGCCTTTGCTTATTTCTTTGGAGTCTTATATGAATCCTTCGCATCGTCCGGTGCGGCTGACACGCCGCAAAGTGCTGGGATCCGCCGTGGCTGCCCTGGCGGCGGTCGCTGAAACCGGCCCATCCGCGCAAGCCGCGCCGCCTGTGGCCGCCCCTGTCAATCCCGACGATACCTATGGGCAAATGACATCCGGCGTTGTCACCGGCGAGAACATCACGGAGGTATTGCCCGGAATCTGGCGCATACACGTCGGTGGAAAGAGCGAACAAGTCACTCCGCTGTCCTTTCGTTCCGCCCCGACAAACGCATCGGCTCTTGGGTTATTACCCCCGGTAAAGACCATGCCGCTGGAACATCATGCGATTTCCTGGACACTTTCCGCCCGGGGAATATCCGTGCAGTTGCCGATGACGCACGAAGAGCGCATTTATGGGCTTGGACTGGACACTGAAATATTTGACATGACGGATCGGCGGGCGATCTGCTGTCCATCGGATACCCCGCAGGACAAAATGAATTACTCCCATGCGCCGGTAAGTTTTTATGTATCGAATCGGGGTTACGGCGTATACGTGGATACCGCACGTTACGCCTGGTTTTACACCGGGAATGTCGTACCCAAAGCGGATGCCGGTGAACTCGCCGGAACCGCCCAGCCGGCCTTGAGCACTGCGGGGTTGTACGAACCAACACCGCTGCACCATAAAACCATGCTGGTGGATGTGCATCCTTCGCGTGGACTGGATATTTATATTTTCGCCGGTCCGACCCTGCGTCATGCGGTACAGCGGTACAATCTGTTTTCCGGCGGTGGAGCGATGCCACCGCTATGGGGGCTGGGAATTCATTATCGCGGCGAGTCGATGATGTCGGATCAGGAAATTGTGGCACTGGCTAGGCGTTTGCGCGCCGAGAAAATGCCTTGTGATATGTGGGGTTTGGAACCGGGCTGGCAAAGCCGGGTGTACCCGAGTTCATTTGAATGGGATCGCGCGCGATTTCCCGATCCGGACGCATTCATCAAGACTATTAAATCGATGAACTACCACCTCAATGCGTGGGAACATGCCTTTACCAGTCCGATTTCACCGCTGTTCAAGCCGCTGCGGCCATGGTCGGGAAATTTTCTGGTCTGGGGCGGGCTGACTCCTGATTTCGCCACAGCCGAGGCCCGGAAAATCTGGATGAATCATCACGATAAAATCATGTTTTCCAAGGGCATTGACGGCGTGAAGCTCGATGAGTGTGACAACCAGCCGTATCGCGCCCATCCCTGGTCATTCCCCGAGGCCAGTGTGTTTCCCTCGGGCCTCGATGGCGAACTGATGCACACGCTTTTCGGTGAACTGTATCAACAGACCATGCTGCAACCTCTTACGCGGCGGAATCTTCGCACCTGGTCGCTGGTGCGCGATACGTTTGCCCTCGCGGCTCCGCTGCCGTTCACCGTTTACAGCGACAGCTATGATTTCAACTGTTACCTGCGGGGTGTTTGCAAACAGGCGTTTTCCGGGGTCATGTGGGTGCCGGAAGTTCGCAATGCCGAAAGTGTCGAGGAGCTGTACCGGCGCGTGCAACTGGTCATTTTCGCTCCAATGGCGCTGATAAACTGCTGGTACATGAAATTGCCGCCGTGGCTGCAGATCAACCGTGACCGCAGCAATCAGGGCCAATTGATGCCGGAGCATCAGCAGGCCACAAAAGTGGTTCGAACACTCTTTGAACTGCGCATGCGTCTGATACCCTATCTGTACGCCGCATTTAATGAATATCGACTCCGCGGCATGCCCCCGATTCGTCCTCTGGTTATGGACTGGCCCGACGATGTTGCAACGCACACGATCGATGATCAATTCATGTTCGGCCCGGCCATACTTGTGGCTCCGGTGCAACCCGGCCGCCGCCGGCGCAGGGTGTATCTGCCGGCGGGACATTGGTATGATTTTGCGACACATCAACGCATGGATGGTGGCCGCTGGATTACCGTTGACGCGCCGGTCGAGCGGATTCCGATGTTTGTTAAATCCGGTTCCATTATTCCATTGGCGGAACCGGTGCCGTTTATCACCGCTGAGACCTGTTTTGAATTAACGGTGTATGCATTTGGAACGCCGCGTGAATCGATCACGCTTTATGAAGATGACGGCACATCGCTGGATTATCAGAAAGGGCGGCAAAACACGCTTGAAATAACCTGGCGCAACGGCACCGGAAGCGTTGCCCGCGGCGGCAACTACAGCGGTCCGCCACGCTACGCCTTCAAAGCGTTTCACAGCGTGTAAATCAGCTCGATCGCAATTCCCACAAATGCTTGCGGCGAAAAGCGCCCGGCGTGGTGCCCAGTACCTGCTGAAACGTGCGCGTCATATTGGGCACAGCGCTGAAGCCGCAAATATCGGCTACATGCGGAATGCTCTCTTCCGGGTGCTGCAGCAGACGTTGTGCGGTGGCCAGGCGTACGCGGATTATTTCATCGTGCGGCGTGCGCCCAAGCGTCTCGATCAGATGCCGCTCCAGCCAGCGCCTTCCCACCGGCACATGCTTCAAAACGTCCCGCACGGTACACGGATCACAGGCATGATTGCGGATATACCGGATGGCATCAGCCAGAAACGCATCTTTAACGGCCAGTACATCCGTACTCTGCCGGCGCACAACCCCTTTCGGAGCAACGCGCACCACACGGTTTTTTTTGGAAATCGTTTCACCCGACAGCAACATTTCCAGCATTTGCCCGGCCAGAAATCCCACCCGCACAAAATCCACTTCCACGCTTGAAAGCGGCGGCCAGGCGCTGTCGCACAGCAGATCGTCATTATTCACGCCCAGAATCGCCACCCGGTCCGGCACACCGATGCCGGCCTGAAAGCACGCCGCCGCCAGATCGTGTGCGGCCATATCATCCCATGCGAAAATGCCAACCGGTTTCGGCAGATTCTCCAGCCATTTCCGCAGCGCCGGCCAGTGCGTCTTGTTGATCCATTCGTATACGTCCGGCCAGGAAACCGGTGAAACCTCGCACGTTTTGCCGCGCTGCGCCAATGCTTCGGCAAAACCCGCGTGCCGCCCCGCTGATACCGGCTCATGCAGCCGGCCGTAAAAACCGAAATGCTCCAGATTGCAGTCCAGCAGGTGCGATGCCGCCATGGCTCCAACGGCATGATCGTCTGCGCATACCACCGGCGTTTGCGATGTATCCGCGTTGCCGGTGCATAGCACAAGATGTCTGCTGCGCCGGTGAATTTCAGCAAGCATTTTCGGGTTCCCGCCGGCATGAATGGCACCATCACACTTCGGCCAGGGTATGCCTTCCGGAAATACCGCGCGCAATTCTTCATGAAGCAGCCAACGACGGCGGGCGTTGGCAAATCGCATAACCCCGCGCATCAACGACCGGCCATGTCCCATGGCACCATCCACCGCAATGCCCACCAGTGGGCGACTTTGCTTTCCGCGTATCGGGAACTTTTGTTTTTTACGTTTCATGCGATTCATCATAACCGATATACGCTTCGAAGAAATCCACACCCGGTTATTTGAATCACAGCCGGCAGGCGCGCTTGGGCGGGCTTTTTAGAATCTGGAATCTGTCCGGGCACCGGGATGAGATCTGAAATTTGAGATTTGAAATTTGAAATTTGAGATCTGAGATTTGAAATTTGAGATTTGAAATCTAAAATCTGAAATTCGAAACCCGCTACTTGAGATCTGAAATCTGAAATCTGAAATTTGAGATTTGAGATTCGCACTTTTGCATCTGTTCCGCGGTGGCGGGACGAAATGCCACATTCTCGCTGCTCAATGCGCAGTGTTCACCCCAACAGTCTCCACGCAGGAAGTTTTTCGGAACTGCTGCGATTGGCTTGCTTCCCGAATGCTTCACACTGCGACCGGTCTGTGAATACTGTGGCTGGCTATTTTCGCGGTGATCTCGTGCCGCAGCGGCTCTCCGGCCAGGTAGCGCCGCAATTCATCGACCATCAGCCGGCCCATGCGCTGACATTCTCTATCCATTGATCCGGCAATGTGCGGAGTAAGAATCACATTGGGTAAATCAAAAATGCGTGAGCCGGGAATCGGCGGCTCCGGATCGGTTACATCAAGAACAAATTGGAGATCCGGACGTTGCGCGGCAATATCCAGCAATTCAACTTCATTAATCACCGCGCCGCGCGAGGTATTAATCAGTGTGGCACCCTTCTTCATCAAAGAAAGCAACTCTCCGGTGATCATACCGCGCGTTTCCTGCAGCAGCGGGGTATGAACGGAAATGGC
Organism: Planctomycetota bacterium; assembly: GCA_021810145.1. GTDB lineage: Bacteria > Planctomycetota > Phycisphaerae > WQYP01 > WQYP01 > JAMDCX01. Next base: position 43,591 of record JAJZJL010000013.1, read on the forward strand.
GTCGGAGCGGGTAAATAAATCCCGCAGGCCTACAAGCTCCACGCCCAGTTCCCGCGCCTCTTCAGGACTCACAAATGGATCATACGCAATAACCCGCAGGTCGAACGATTTCAGTTTATCAATAAGAATCCGCGCAATAAGCCCCAGGGACGCAAGACCCACCACACTGTGATACGCACCCGGCGGCGGATAATGATCGGTCCAGCGTTTTTGCCCTTTAATCGCGGTGGCATGATGCCAGACATGTTTGAGTCCCAGCAGAATTGCGGCCAGCGAATATTCCGCCACGGGAATGGAATTCGCATACGCCGCGCTGCAGAAACGCACACCCCGCTCCCAGGCGCTGTACGTTGCAATTCCGGAAAGCGAACCGGCTCCATACAACACCAGTTTCAGCGACGGCGCGGCGGCGAGGAAATGCTCATCGATTCGCGGTCCGCCCCAGCCGGATAAAATGACTTCGGTTTCCGCCAGAGCATCCCGATTTTTCTTCAGAAACTCCGGCGTATACAGGCCATCCGGCAGCATGACCAATTCAGCAATATCACGTCTCTCATCCGGACCGTAAATCCAGTCAAATTCTCGCTGCCCCAGACAGAACGCCCCGCGCGGTTTTTGCTTGGCCGTTTGTGAAATCATCTTGATAATTGCCTTTCTCGTATGTAACGCATGGCTCTGCCCCCCCGCCACGCCGGCCCTTTACCATCAGGCTTTCCCACCTGACGCCATCGACCGGTATTATCGCATGAATTCGTAATATCCGCGACACCCTAACCGACAATTTTCAGTTGCCGCAAAACCGTAAAATTTCGCAGCCGTTCCCCGCGCCGGAAAGCCTAAAAATGCGAAGGCGAACGCAACCGTGGCGGGTAACCCGCGGCCGTCAGGCCGGTTGATCGCCGCGCAAGGCGTCATGCACGCCGCTGCGTCTTCCACCATTGGTGCTCCGTTCACTTGGCCGCGCATGCCGCTTAAACCGCCTCAGGCCTTGAACCCGGCGTTGTGCCAAATCCGGGTTTTCATTACTCCCATTACAATGCTATAATCAATTCAACGGTTGAGGGAGTTTCAATAAGATGAAGGCGAGCAGAATAAATGAGGCTCGAGGGTAGATTTTGGGCTGCGTTTGTAATTAATTCCTGCGACTGGTTTACGAACTGCGTAAATTTCAGCTGCACGACGCGAAACCAAATTAATAACTGGAGCGGCCGATGAAGAATAACCCCATTTACCACAGGAAAGCTGGCGAGGGAACGATGATTTTTCGTTTCAACGTCATGAAAACCATTCAGGCCGCCGCCGTATTGCTGAAAGCGGAATCGCCGCACCGCCTTAGCCGGCTGCGCCTGTTGAAACTGCTTTACATCGCCGACCGCTCGCTTCTGCAGCAGCGAGCCAGGTCAATCACCGGAGACCGGCCTGTTGCGATGGATCACGGACCGGTACTGACGGGGACCTATGAACTTCTTAAGGGAGAAGCCTATTTCTCCCCGCAATGGGAGCAATATATACAAAATGAAGGGCGCGACGCCGTTCTGAAATCGGAGCCTGGTGTTGGCGAACTATCCCGATACGAGATTGCCAAGCTGCATGAAGTGGCCGCCAGATTCCGCGATTGCAACGACTGGGAAGTTGCTGAATTTACCCACACGTTTCCGGAATGGGTGAAAAATCAACCCAAAAAGGGGGCTTGTAAAGCCATCCCCATTGAGGATATTCTCAGTGCCACCGGCATACTTGAACTGAGAGATAAACTTGCCTTGGACACTGAAGCTGAGGCTGCGGCCGCCCGTCTCTTTGGGGCAGCCTGAGGATGAAAGCTGGCGATACTTTTCTTTTGCCTGATTTTGACGATCACCTGTGGGCGGTAATTTCCGATCCATTGCTTGATAGCGGGAATGTTGTGATCGTACTGTTCGTATCCTGGACCGAAAAATATGATCAGGCTTGCGTACTGCGCGCGGGGCAACACCCCTTCATCAAACATGACACATGTGTTCAGTACCCCGGCGCGCTTGTCGTAACCGATACCAAGCTGGAGCAATTTCGGAAAGCTGGAAAACTGCGAATGAAGCAACCATTAGATTCCGGAGTTCTCAACTTTATCCGTCAACAAACCGAGGCATCACAAATTCCCCTGTCTGCCTACGAGATTCTCCGCAGACAAGGACTCGTTCCCTGACCGCTTGTCTTCCATCTCGCTAATCACAGGCGCAAAATGTAAATCTCCGGCTCCGACGCCCACCGCACTGCGAGGGCGGCGACGTGGCGGTCCTGATCCCATCGAGGGGGTACAGTGTCTTTCAGATTCGCCGTTCCATTGGCTGGGCCAAGCACCTATGGCTTATGCTTCCGAACCAATCGCGTGGGATCGCGAACGCGTTTGAGCGTTCATGGATTGCGGCCAAAGCGAGAATCGGGGTGCTCCGGCGTGCCAGCGGGTGAAAAATCGCTATAATTCCCCACCATTATGGTTAAGGAGCTTTTTTATGCTGGATAAATCACAATTGGCTGCCCGGATCAAGGAAGTAGCGTATCTCGAAGGAGATTTTACGCTGCGTTCCGGGCGGAAATCAAAGTATTATATGGATAAGTATCTCTTTGAAACCCAGCCCGATATTCTCGCCGCACTCGGTGCCCGTATGGCCGCTGCGCGCTCGCCGTTGACCACGCGCATTGCCGGTGCGGAACTCGGCGGTGTGGCATTGGCGGCGGCGGCATCTCTGGCGGCGGGTTTGCCCTTTTTCATTGTGCGTAATTCCAAAAAGGACTATGGCACCAGCAAGCTTATTGAAGGCGCTCTTTTAGCCGGTGATACCGTGCTGCTGGTGGAGGATATTGCCACCACCGGCGGACAGGTGCTGGAGGCAGCCAAGGTCATTACCGCGGCCGGGGCGCAGGTTGAAAAAATTGTTGCGGTCATTGATCGGCAGGAAGGCGCGCGGGAAAATATTGAATCCGCGGGCTTTACGTTTGAATCCATCTTAACGCGGCAGGACCTGGGGATTTAATCTCCCTTTCTTCTTACCATTGGACATCATGACGCAGGCAAAACCACACAACGCCCGCAAAGTTATCGTTACCGTCATCAAAATTCTGATTGCGGTCATCGGGCTTTGGTACGTGATTTCCCATATCTCCTGGCATGATCAGGTCGTGATTAAAAAAGGGCAGGTCATCCGCAATGTGACCTTCGTGCAAAACACCCGCCTGATTCTGCTGGCCCGTCAGGGCAAGTTATATACGCTGAAATTTCAGGATCAAAAAATTTCCGTGCGCCTGCCGCACGGGCAGTTGATAACCGCCGTGGCTACCAAGCCGCCGATTCAATTCCCCAAACTTCTGGCGGTGCCCGAAAATTACCTGGTGACCGACCACGGCAAAGTAGCGGTGTCGCTGGGCCTGCCGGACCTGCTGCGCCGGGCCAAACCATTGCCCTTGCTGGCGGCGTTGCTGCTGTTGTGCCTTCCATTTGTGATCACCGCATGGCGCTGGCGGCAACTGATGCTGGTGCAGAATATGGATCTGCCGTACCGCAAATGCCTGACGCTGACATTTGTGGGCCAGTTTTATTCCACATTTCTCCCCGGCACCACCAGTGGCGATATTGTCAAAATTATTTATACCGGCCGAATTACCGGGCAAAAGACCAAAAGTGCCGTTACGGTTATCCTGGATCGCGTTATCGGTTTAATCGGCTTGATGATCGTGGCCGGGGTGGCGGCGGCGGCACAGTTGCTGGCGAACCATTATTTCGCGGCGGGCAAAGCGGTTTCCGATCCGGTGCTGGTGCATGTACTGTGGCTGATTACCGGCCTGCTGGGCGCGACCATTGTCGGCGGGATTGTCTATTTCTCGGCGCGGCTGCGAAAGGTTTTGCATCTTGATGCATTGATTGAACGCCTCCCCTTGCCGGAATTCATCAAACACGCGGACCGAACCCTGCGGGTGTACCGCGATCATCCGGGCGTGGTGGCTACGACTTTGGGAGCCAGCGTGTTATCCCAGGCGGTTCTGCCATTGGCCGGGTTTCTTGCGGGACGGGCCTTTGGCATGCACGCATCATTCGGATGCTTCATGGCTTATATACCGGTCGCGGCACTGGCGGCAAGCCTGCCGATTGTTCCACCGCAGGGCATCGGTGTAATGGACGCCATTCTGCTGCACTTCTTTGTCACGCGCGGCGTGGATACCGCCAGTCAGGCCTTTGCGCTGGCTCAGGCCATCCGCTTTATGCCCATCTGCTGGAACCTGCTCGGTGCCTACTGGGTGGTACGGGGAACTTATCACCGTGAGCATGTGGAAACGCTGGACGAATTGGCCCCCGACGCCTGAAGCCGCGACATGACAGCGAACTATGCCGGCCGCGGCAGCGGAATCAAGGTCTTGAGCGTGGATTTTCCGCGCTGCTGGCTTGCTTATGGCGTTGCCGCCCTGCTCCAGCGTCGCGTGCCTGCAATGATAACACATGCAAAGCTTCCGCCGGTGGGCCATTATCCCCAACGCACCAGGCCGGGTTCAAACCGCAAAGCGATATTGGGATGATTTGGCAACACCCGTACCGCATATCCCTGCTGCCCGCAGGCCCCGGCGCTGATGGCACCAACATATTGAAACACACCGGCTTCAACATTTGTGCCCAGTGCCATTTCATGCACGCGGGCATTTTGAATATTGCCAAACGCGTCCAATGGGCCAAAATAAAGTTCCACACGCACGTTATCCGCGGGAATGCTGCCTAATTCAACGGTGGCAAATACCTTGACGCTGTCACCGGCTTTTACCGTGCCAACTCCCGGCGATTCCACATGCAGAACCTTGACATTATCCCAAAGCTGGGCAATACGCTGTTTCCACTGCGCCAACGCGGCGGCACCGGCGCCATGGCCTTCCATAAGTTTCACATACAGATCATGCGCGGGCAGGTAGAACATTTCCGAATAGTTCTGCACCATCCGGTTGGTGTTGTATACCGGGCATATCGTCCGGATGGAATTCTTCATCCGCTTGATCCAGTTCCGCGGCAAACCATCCAGACTGCGGTCGTAATACAACGGCACAACCACACGCTCCAGCAGATCAAAAAGCTTGCGGCTTTCAACTTCATCCTGATATTCATCGTTGTTGTAATCTTCACCGGCACCGATGGCAAAGCCGTTGTCTTCAGCATAGGCCTCACACCACCAGCCATCGAGAATACTTAAATTCAGTGCCCCGTTGATGGCGGCTTTCATGCCGCTGGTACCTGAGGCCTCCATGGGCCGCCGGGGTGTATTGAGCCAGATATCCACACCCTGAGTAAGATAGCGTCCGACATCAATGTCATAATCTTCCAGAAACACCATGCGCGGCCGGACATCTTCCCGCCGGCAAAAGTGAATAATTTCCTGAATAAAGCGCTTGCCGCCATCATCACGCGGATGGGCCTTACCGGCAAAAACGAACTGCACCGGATGATTGGTATCTTTCAGCAGTTTGATTAATCGCTCCGGATTGCGCAGCAGCAGTGTGGCGCGTTTATAAGTGGCAAATCGCCGCGCAAAACCGATAATCAGCGATTTTGAATCCAGTACTTCGTCCACACGTTGAATATCCAGCGAGGAATGGCCGCGCCGGGCAAGCTGCATTTTCAGCCGCTGACGCACAAAATGAATCAGCCGTTCTTTGCGGCGTTCATGCACGCGCCAGATTTCCACATCCGGAATTTTATCGGTGCGTCCCCAGATGCTGTGATCCGCGGGGCGATCGGTCCAGTTGGCACCGAGATATTCCTGATACAACCGTGCGAACCCCTCGCTGAGCCAGGATTGTGTATGAACGCCGTTGGTAATGTGGCGGATCGGTATTTCCGGCGCGGGAATTTCCGGCCAGATCCGCTGCCACATGCGCCGCGAAACCTGCCCGTGCAGATTACTGACACCATTGGCGTGCCACGCCATGCGCAAGGCCAGAACCGTAACGCCGAAAAATTCATTGTTATCATGCGGATTCACCCGTCCCATGGCCATCAGCTCATCGACGCTGATACCAAGTTTATGGCAATAGCCGGTGAAATATTTTTCAATTAAATCGCGGTGAAATGCGTCATTCCCGGCGGGTACCGGCGTATGGGTGGTAAATACGTTGCTGGCGGAAACCATTTCCCGGGCTTCGGCAAAGGTCAGTTGTTCGTGCTCCATAAGCACCCGGCAGCGTTCCAGAGCCAGGAAAGCCGAATGTCCTTCATTCATGTGGCATACCGTCGGTGTAATTCCCGCCGCCGCCAGCGCCCGCAATCCGCCGATACCCAGCAGTATTTCCTGACGGATGCGCATTTCATGATCACCGCCATAAAGGCGGGCGGTTATGTCCCGATCATGCGGACTGTTGATTTCCAGATTGCAATCCATGAGATACAGCGATACCCGGCCCACCTGCACGCGCCACACCGCGGCCCGCACCTGAGAATCGGGGTAATCCACGGTGATGATCGCCTGCTGTCCAGCCTGATTCTTCACCTGCGCGAGACTCATGGAGAAAAAATCATTCTCCGGGTTTAACTCCTGCTGCCAGCCATCGGCATTAAGCTGCTGATGAAAGTATCCTTCCCGATACAGCAGCCCCACCGCCACCAGCGGAATGCCCAGATCACTGGCGCTTTTGAGATGATCGCCGGAAAGCACGCCCAGGCCGCCGGAATAAATCGGCAGCGATTCATGCAGGCCGAATTCGGCGGAAAAATACGCGATTACCGGCTTGCGATCCGGATAGCGCTGTTTAAACCAGGTGCTCTGCTGCATGTAGGATTTCAAATCGGATGTAATCCGATTCAGATGCGCCAGAAATCCCTCGTCTTCGGAGGCCGCGCGCAATTTATCCTGACCGATCAGATTCAGCAGTCGCACCGGATTATGCCCCGTGGCCTCCCACAAATCCGGGTCCAGGCGATTAAATAAGCTCGCCGCCTCGTAGTTCCATAAGGACCATAGGTTATAGGCCAGTTCATGCAAGGCCGCGAGTTTCTCCGGAACCGCTGGCACCACCACAAACTTGTGAATTGTTGACATTTTTCATGCTCCTTCGGCGATCGGTTAGAACAACATCCATTTCAACCACCTCCGCCGTTTCGGATTGGCAACCGGCAGCCAAATCCGTCTACCCAAAGGGATTATAATAAGCGCATGGCCTGCCGTCGCCTGCGTGAAGATTGTTTTATCGGCACTCTTATTTCATTGGCAAGAATTTTTCCGCAAGATTTATCTGACTCTGCACCTTATGCGGGCAGCAAATCCGGTTTTGCACAACTTATGCACATTTCGGCAAGCCGCAGCTTCCAGTCGGCAAATCAATTTCCATTCATGAAACAGGCCGTTTATTTCAAAAACAAACCGGCGTTTAATAATCGCAAAAATAAATTCTCGGAAAAAAATTACCGCGGCAATGCTTTTGCAACACCAACCGCTGGTAAAACGATGCCGGAACCGTTTGGTTTTCCAAGGAATTCGGTTTTCATGCGTATTGGATTCATGCGTTTAATTGATGCGGCCCCTCTGGTTGTCGCCGCCGCCCATGGTTATTTTGAGCATGAAGGTATCGCCGTTGACATCGAGCGCCAGGGTGGCTGGATGATCGTGCGCGATAAACTCAGCTACGGCCTGCTGGATGCCAGCCATTCGCTTCTGGGCATGTCGATTATGAGCCAACTGGGGCGCAGTGATTTTCTTGAACCCATGGTGGCCGTGATGAACCTGGGATCCGGTGGCAGTACGCTTGTGGTTTCCACCGAACTCGCGGAACTGGGTGTGGATTCTCCGCAGGCCCTGCGCAGAGTTATTGATTCCCGCCGCATGGGCCGAAAAATAATATGTGCTCATGTCTCCATGTTTTCCATGCACCACTATCTGTTACGCGACTGGCTGGCCCGCGGCGAAATTGATCCCGATCATGACATTCAGCTTGTGCAGCTCAAACCGATTCTTCTGGCCGATCACATGTCCAAACATTATGTGGATCTTTTCTGCGTGGGTGAACCATGGGGGTCTCTGGCGGAAAGCCGCGGTTGGGGCCGCATTGCCCTGGCAACAACGGATATTTATCCGGATCATCCGGAAAAAGTTTTGCTCACCACTGAGTCATGTGCCCGGCAAAAGCCGGATCAGCTCACGCGCATTATCCGGGCCCTGATTCGCGGCTGCGCCTACTGCCAGATGCCCGAACATCGGCCGGCGCTGGCGGAACTGCTTTCCCAGCCGGAATATGTTGATGAAAGCCAGGAACTCATCATGCACAGCCTGGAAGCGGATCATCTGGGTTTGGAACACGTGCAGCGCCACCGCGGCATGGATTGGCATTTTCGCTCCTGGCAACTTCAGCACTGTACCCCCAGCGTTGAACATGTCCGGTGGTTCCTTCAACAGATGATCCGCTGGAGACATCTGAGTCTGGATGCCGACATAGCCGCCATCGCCGCCCGATGTGTCCGCACCGACTTCTTCGAGCATGCCACAGCCGGCCTTCAAGCCGCCACTGCCGCGTCATAACCCCCCCACCCAGATTCAACACATGTGCCCGCTGGCCCGCCAAGGCTCTCATATTGTGAAACCTCATTCGCGAATGAAGTTGCCCGTATACGGCACTTTTGGCGTTGCCATACCCGGCGGCCCGTGCATCACCAGACGTGTTTTTCCATGAAGGAATCTTTCAGAGCCGATGTGTGCAGCGCGCCAATCGCCGGGCGCTTTCCGCCGTGCTCTGGCGGTGGCCATAGTAGAGACGATTCTGTTACTATTCCGCCATGAGCGATGAACCGGAGATAATGGCTTGCGGAATATTTGCGGCGGACCATATTGCGCTGACATATACCACCCATCCGTCGCCTCCACCCGATATTGCCAGCCGAATCGAAACACGTTGGAATGAATATACCCTCGCGGCCACCCGGGAGGGCCGAACTCTGTTTAACAGTCCGGTGGCCTGCTTAAAAAGCGCTGCGGTTATTGACGGAGTGCTGCAACTGCAATTGGCGAAAACGGATTATAAAACGTTTCTCGTGACAAACCTGCGTGATCGGGAGTGCTTTAGGCTCAACTCCCCCGCCGCAATCACTCCGGCACTGGGAAACAGCATACTGCTGACACATGGAAATACAGCCTATCTGGGTGTGCGCAGCAAAGCGGTGGCGGCTTATCCACATTGGGCACATTTATTTGGCGGCGTATTGGATTGGCCGGCGCACACGCACGGCGGTGCCGCTGTGCTTTTGGAGCATCTCTACCGCGAACTTCAGGAAGAATTGGGAATCAATGCCGATTATTTAACCGCCCCACCGCAAGTTTTGGCTTTGATGCGCGATCCGGTTCTGGCGCAGCCGGAACTGGTTTGGCACGGGGAACTCTTTCAGCCCTTGCAGGTTCATGGGGAAGCTTTGAATGTCCAGGAGCATGACACCATTCTGGCTGTTCCAATGGCGGCAACAGCAATGGACGCTCCGCCACGTACACCGGTAAGCGCAGCAGCTCTTGATTTGGCCAGGCGTCTGACCGGACACCGGTAATGCTTGTGAATTCAACCGATCCTTATATGAGCAAAGTTATTGCATTCCGCGCCGTAGCGCAGGAGACACCGGGCGTTAGCCTGTTTGGACAGTCCGATGCGGGTGCATTGGCTTGGCAAATGGATGGATGCAAGGACGCAGTTCCGCAGCATATTCCCGAATATGTTGAGGTTCGAGGACGCCGCAAACTGCCGTTTGCCGCCGGGCCTGTGACCGCTTCTGCAACATCCATGCGATCGGTTGCCAACACCACGAAAAACGAGCAATGATCAATTCCCCGCGGCACACCCGGGAAGCAACGGGCAAACTGACTTTTGGGTGCGGCGGGTATCTGCGATGGCGAGCTGGATTGGCTTCCTGACAGGATGACGTGGACCGCCCCGGCGCGCACGGGGTAAACTCTCTACGCGGACTGCGCGGATACGGGGAAAAGCAATTAACAATGACTCCCGGCGATCTGGGAACCAATAATCAGTGATCATTGAGTGGTCGAGAGCCGATCTCGTTGAATGATACGTTTCGGCTATGATCTCGGTGTCCTCTGTGGCAACCCCCATGGTTCAGAACTCTACGCACTCAAGGGGCAAGAGCCGATTCGTGTCTTCGGGCCTTGGCGGTGAAAAACACTTCAATTCACAAGGAGGAAGCCGAGGGTGCCGCAATGAATCCCGGCGCGGAGGGGATCTGCGATGGTGAGTTGGATTAGCTTCCTGGCAGGATGGGATGGACCGCCCCGGCGCGCACGGGGTAAACTCTCTAAGCGGACTGCGCGGATACGGGGTGGGGCGTCAACGAACAACGAGTCGCGGCACACGGGGCAG
>JAJZJL010000135.1 GCA_021810145.1 Planctomycetota bacterium
TTGGTTTGTTCATCCGCTGCCAGAGTTTACATGGAAGTCTTGTTGAATCGACCGCGGATAAAGCGGATCACGCGGATACGGGGGACACGTTCGGACGCGCCGGGAAGCAATGACCAATGACCAGTAGTTAGTGACAGAGGTGCGGCGGTCCCCTGCGCGCTGGAGCGGCAGGCGGGTCCGGCAAGTGAAGATTCATGTTCCAAGATCCAGATACCCAATGCCAAATGCCCGGTGCTCAATGCACTGCATCCGCGCTATCCGTGCAGGAGCTTTACCCCGTGCGGGCCGGGGCGAGGTGTCAAATGCTGAATTTCCGTTTTCAGATTCGAGGTTCCAGGTTCCGTGTCTACTGACCAATACTGAATCCACTGCCCAATTCTGCACATACTGATCAGTTACGGCAATTGCGCCGTTGTGGTGAAAACTCAACCACGTGTACCGGGCGAAACGGATTGGAGCATGGATTTGGCTGATGGTGCCGGTAGCGGCAGAGGTAGAAAGCCCAGGATCAGGGCAATGAAGGCCTTGCGGCATCTGTCACAGGACCTTCCTCGGCTGATCGCACTTTCCGGCCATCGCGGAACATAGTCTGGTCAAGCTTTTCAAGGGCCGGTGATCAGGTCATCAGCGGGCCGGTGGAATCACCGGGGACAAATTCAACGTCAAATAGGATGTTCTGTCGCGGTTCATCGGGATGGGCCAGGCGATGGTGAAGACGCTGAATGGCGGCGGTGCCGATTAATGACAGCGACACCCCCACCGACGTGAGCTGGACAACAGGCCGGGGAACGGTATCAGTGTGATCGAAGCCGGTAATGGAAACATCTTCCGGCACCCGCAACCCGGCATCGCGGACGATTTGCGCCAGCATCTGTCCGGCCCATTCATTCGTGGCCATCCAGGCACGCACACCGGATTTAATTAAGCGCAGAGCCTGTTCCGGCGCGGCATCCGGCACCAGGCGGTGTTCAAATACGTCGGCACCAAATTCAATGGCCCAGGCCGGATTTACTTCCAGATGAAGCTTGGTCATGGCCTCCACATATCCAGCATAGCGGGCACGCGACCATGACATATCACTGCAGTAACCAAAATAACCAATTTTTCTATGGCCCAGGCTGTAGAGATGCTCAGCGAGGATATTCATTCCGCCGCGATGATCCATATCAACAAGGTCCACCTTGGCACCGGGGTAAAAATGCACGATGGAAACGCAGGCGAATTTTTCCGCCAATTGCCGCGCCACGTCCTCCGGCCAACGATGTACCAGGCAGAGGCCTTTGACACGGCCATCGCGCATGGCCGGTGGCTGGCGGTCGGCATTGACAATACTCAGGCAGTCCTGGAAGGAAACATGATGCACAATGAGTGTAACATTCATGGCGGCGGCGGCCTGACTTAAGCCAACGAGATACCGCGTATGCGTCCAACTGCTTTCCGGAGATTGCACTAAAACGCCGAGATAACAGGCTTCTGCTTCTGCGGCGGCTTTGCCACGAAGACGCACGGTATAACCAAGTTTTTGCGCAAGTTTCAAAACACGTTCGCGCGTTTCGGACTTAATTCCGGGCTGTTGGCGCAATGCGCGTGAGACGGTACCGGGTGCTAAATTAAGTTGCCGTGCGATCAGAGTCTGGTTCGGTGCCTTGGACATGGGTGAAAACATACGGGAAGTTCGCACTTTTTGCAATGGCGGTGGTTCGCTGCGGAAATTTACCGTGATATTTTCACCGGTTTGCGGAACTTTTAATGAATCAGGCAAGCGCGACGGAGAATCCGCGAAGCCGGAGCCGGGCGAACGGTCCGTAGCGTCATGCCCTGGTAAAGAAGGTGTGTTATCCATTCCGAACTCGCTGACAAAACGTTGGCGCACGAAACCTGAACACGGTGGGCATAAACTTACGCGCAGCAATTCACCTCAGGTGGACGGCCACACACTGCCACCGGAAACCAACAGCCCATGGGCATCCCTTTCCATAAGCCGCCGGAATTCAATTTGGGAGAGCGGCATCCTTGCCGTTGGCAAAAACACTGTCGGCAAGTCAGTCATGCCGGGGTTTGATTTTTGCGCCTCAACGGGATTAGCCCGAGTCCGCCAAGGGCCAGTAGTGCCAGAGAGGCGGGCTCGGGGACCGAAGACAGTTGCACGGCGTCTACTGCGTTGCCGTTGCCGTCATTTGCTACGGTCCCGGATGCGTATTTGCCGTAGGTAATGGTAATATTACCATTGACCGGAGAAACATTATTGAACAGGAGGTAGTTGCTAACGGAGCCTGTGCTGAGGTCACCCACATTGGTGGTCGGGTTGGTTACAAAGGTGTCGTTCGGGTAGAACGCTGCACCATCTTGCTCGACGATGTACGTGTCGGCACCGCCGTTGACACTGAAGCCCACGGCACCGGCGTACGATCCATTGCCTTGGAAAGCGGTATAAAGCACCAGATTGTAAGTTCCTGCTGCCACGTTTTGGAACTCAATGGTTGTCGGCGTTCCGCCGGAATCATTTTCCAAGCCACCCGACAGCAGCACCTCGTTCGCCGTAGGGCTCGCAGTGCTCCCCGATCCACCGTTGTTCACCGATGTTACGCCGTTAGCTTGGTTGAATTTATGAGCGTTGGAAATGCTCAATGTGACAGTCGTTCCGCTCAGGGAGATCGGACTGGATGTGGAGTACGAGGAACTGCCACTGCCAGCTACTTCGTTCCAATTGTTCTGAGCATAGCTGCCAAAGCCTGCGGTCAGGTTCTGCACAGGTCCGATCGTGGATACTGAATTGTTCAGTTCGACCGTGTCGCCATTACCGGTTTCTTTGAACTGCACGCCGATACTCGTTGCATGTACCGCCCCCGCCGTAGCGATTACTCCACCCAACAATGCCGCCGCCGCCAGAACTGAACCATTTGATTTGAGAATCATAGTTCTCACTCCTTAAAAAACAGGCTTGCTCCATTCTTCGCCTCCGGCAACAAGCCGAGTCGTAAATGAAGCGGACACTTGAAATTTTCAAACACACTTATGGATTCTGCCGCAACGTTATGACACAACTTTGCGGCCAACATCGCTTCGGCTTTACAAAAATGAATGGCGAATCAGAAACCGCCCAGCAAAAGCCGAACTATCAATTCCACAACAAGTGTACAATATTATGGCGCACATGTCAAGCACAAACTGATATTCGTTCAAATTTTATTTTAGAAATATAAAAAGATATTGTGCGCACGATATAGAGCTTCATTCTCCTCCCGTGAAATCATTACCGAAGTACCTTAGATAAGAATCTCAAAAACACGGTAAATATAAGATTTTTTATACGCCACGATCACTTTATCAGGCGGTAGGCTTAACGCTATTGAGTCCCAGCACTATCTAATTCAGGCGATCCCGCTTAGCTTCCAATGTGCGCAATATCATATTGACGAATAAATCATTTACGTTCGCGCCTTCATGCAAATACGCTTGGAATTTTCTTGGAATAATAGCACCACGATGCCAAGAAGCACAATGGCCCAAGTTGACGGTTCCGCTACGGTTAGCGTATCGCCATACATGCTTAAACCAGGACCACTGAGCGCCGAAAATGAATTGTTACTCCCCAACTGCAGGTTCTGAACGTAATAAACGCCCAATCCACTGTTGCCGGAGAGATGCATATTATTAAGCGACAAGCCGGTAAAATTCGTCGCCGGCGCGCCGCTTCCGGTCAGCGGCTCGCCATAAATTAATCCATCCTGCGATGCGCCGCTGGCGGTTATGCCATTAAAGACAATATTTTTCCACAGCGGTGTGGTGCTGTTGAGCGTTGCCGCGGTAACGGCGGCAGGATCTCTGGGAAAGTTATCGCCGCCATTTTCATAAAAGCTGGTAATCGCGATTGGCATCGCTACATTAGTCATCTGAATATTACTATAGCTGACATTTTGCACCAGGCCGCCATATCCGGCACCAGCTTTGAGCCGCAAACCGTTGCTGGTGCCATTGAATGTCACATTGCTGACCGTCATGCCATTTACGCCATCATTGGTCTGACCGCCGATGGAAATGCCGTGGCCGGAACCGATGGTCAAATTGGTAATAACAATGTTATTGCATGCGGTGTTTTGCGGCTTGATGGCGATATCGTCGTCCCCTGTGGAAATGGATGAATTTTCAATCAGATAATTGGAGCCGGAGGGATCAATCCCGTCGGTATTGGGGGAATTGGAAGCTGCGGTGATGGTAACGCCGTTGATGGTGACATTATTGGTCTTATTAAACGCAAGGTGCTCCATGGGCGAATTTTCAAGTGTGACGTTTTCGACGGCAATTTGTGATGAATTCTGAATATCAACCAGAAACGGCCGCGGCGACGATGGGTTTGTCCACCACGAACTGCCGTTGCCATTAATTGTTCCTCCGCCGGATATCTCGGTGTTGCTGATATTATTGGCGAAAATAAATGGCTTTGAACCGGAAGTGTACTGGCTTTTCGCGAGCATCTCGAGGGTTGCCCCGCTGGCAATATCAAGATTGATATTACTGGAAAGATTTAACGCCCCGGCCATAAATACGCCGGTCCCGCTGTCAGGAATTAAAACAGTGCCCCCGCCTGCGGCAGATGCGGCATTGATCGCGTTTTGAATGGCGAGCGTATCCGTGTTGCTGCCATTTCCCACCGCTCCGTAACTGGTAACATTGAATATGCCGTTGGGAATGACCGGAAGCGCCGGGGCAGCGGCAACCACACCCGAGAAAGCAAATGATGCAGCCGCGATAGGAGCGAATCGATTCGAAAAGCGCTTGGCATAACAACGGCGGCATGATGCCGCAGCCACCGCTTGCCTCGTGGCGAATTGCATGGCGATATCCTCCGAAAAAGCACGAAAAGCAAACATACAGCATATTAGCGCACAATACAAGAATAAATGAAATACATTTTTATTATCTTTTCATATTATGCGCACAATTGTATTCCTTGGCTTACCGATGGATTGATGATCAAATGGCTGCCGTCATTTTTTTGCCCGGAACCGGGGCCGCGTTGATCGATCGAAATGCACTTATTTTTTGGAGATACGCCACGATCGGACATTGATTTAGTTGCGAAGTGCGGTTCGTTCTGGCATGCCAGGAAACATATCCGCGCCCGATGAGCATGTGGCCGACTCATTTTCCTCCATTGAGCGGAACGGCTAATATACCGCTGTGCCGGGAAGTTCCGGCGTGAGAACATAAACTCCGGAGCCAAAGCTGCCCATGCGAATCATTCTGTATGGCGATTCAATGACGGAATATCTGCACCGGCCGCCGCGCATGCTGGTCGATGCTCTGCATGACATACAGCCGGACCGGGCCTATGAGATATCCAATTGGGCTATTGGCGGGACCCGGGCGGAACTGGTTTTGTATCGACTGTTGTATGAATTCTGGCATGGTCGCGAGCGGATGCTGCCATTAACGCAGAGCCAGCCGGATATTGTGGTCATTGAATCGTGCGCGTTTAACAACGCCAATGATCGGGAAGAGGGCATTGGCAACTTCCGGCAGATTTGGGACCAGATTCTCGCAACATGCCGTGAACATGCGCCGAATGCGCGGATGATCACGTATCTGACCATCGGCAGTTCGCCGATGGTTCCGCAGGAACGATCCAATCGACTATTCTTTCATGCATTGCCGGAGGTCTTTGCATATCGTCATACCTGGCGGGAAAAGTATCAGGATGCCTTTGAGCAGTGGGCGAAGCAGACGGGGGTAGAATTGGTGAATGTACGCGAAGAAGTTAAGCGGCAGGAAGCGCTGGGCGTACCGCGTGAACATTGGATTTCCGCGGATGGCGTTCACCCCAATGCCGCAGGCGTGGAGTTAATATCAAGGGCACTTGCTCGTGCGATTGCCGGGCCTGGAGGAACGTCGGTATGAGTGATACCGCATCGAATAATCCGAGCCCCGCAACGGTTAAACCGCCCCACCGCAACCGCATTCTGCTGACCATCGCGTTATTTAAATTTTTTAAAGCGGCGGCCCTGATAACAGCGGGCATACTGGCCCTTACGTTTCGTCATGCCAATTTAACGGTTATCGCCACGCACTGGATGGATAAATTTCGCCTGGATCCGCATAACAAATATGTGGACTGGGGTCTGGATCATGTGAAACTGGTGCACGCGAAGCAGCTTGAGATGCTTGCGGCCGGCACATTTGTCTATGCGATTCTGTTTCTGGTGGAAGGAATCGGGCTGTATCGGGAGAAAGTGTGGGGGGAATACCTGGTGATTGTGGAAGTATGCCTGCTGATGCCATTCGAGGCCATCGAACTGGTTGCCAAGCCGGACCTTATTCGGGTTGGTTTGCTGATCGCGAACATACTAATTCTGATATATCTGCTCTATCTGCGTATAAAAACAGTCCGGCGCGAGCGACGGGAAAAGCTGGCGCATTAAAGCCGATAGGACCATTACAGGTATATGTCCAGTTACATTCATCCCACTGCATTGCGGATCAACGCCGCCGTGCCATCACCTGTTCACGCACACCACCAATGTGACCGCGTTTATCTGACACCTCCGCCGGGTTGGACCGCATGGGCAAATTCAACCGGTGGAACGGGGCAAACGGAAAAATCAAACCATCGCCTGAAATCGGCTCCGTTGCCGGCGCACGAGGAAGCATATCATGCGCCGCGTGATATCTGTCATGCGGGGGCTGGAAAATCATCGTCATCGGCAAGTTCCCGGGCAGATGATCGGGAGTTTACAATTGTCCAACATCCAACACGCCTCAAGAAATTACAATTCCTTGACGATCAGGCTGGCGAGATTGCTGCGTTCGGGGCGTTCGAGCGTAACATGGCCGACAAGTTCGGAATTTTTAAGCCTCTCAATGGTAAATGACAAGCCATTGGAATTGGCATCCAGATATGGATTGTCAATTTGTTCGGCATCACCGGTTAATACAATTTTGGTACCTTCACCCACGCGGCTGATGATGGTTTTAATTTCGTGGGGTGTAAGGTTCTGGGCCTCATCAACGATCATAAACTGATGCGGGATGCTGCGCCCGCGAATATACGTCAGAGCTTCCAGCACAACCTTGCCGCTTTCGATCAATGCCTTGAGTTTGGCTTCGACATTGGCCGATTCAGCACTGTGCACCCGGCGGTCCTGGAGGAGGAATTCGAGATTATCGAAAATCGGCTGCATCCAGGCGGCCAATTTTTCGTCCTTGCTGCCGGGCAGAAACCCGATATCCCGCCCCAACGGCATAATCGGTCGAGCCACAAGCAACCGCTCATAGCGCTGCTCATTGAAGCATTTGGTCATGCCGGCGGCCAGCGCCAGCAGGGTTTTTCCCGTGCCGGCGGTGCCCATAAGCGTAACCATCTGCACGTCATCATCAAGCAGCAGATCCAAGGCCATGGTCTGCTGGACGTTGCGGGGAAGAATACCGAAGCAGGCTTTTTTAGCCCGCATCAGCGGCAACACCGCCTGCAATGAACTGACATATCGGGCCAAACCGGTCTGATGCTCATCCATGCTGTTGCGAAAGAGAACAAATTCGTTGGCAAACAGCGGCGGATTGAGTTTGGAAAGAACCGGGTCCTGAATGGGTATTTTCTTTTCCGCATAAAGCCGATCAATAACGGCCCCATCCACCTTTAATTCCCGATAGCCCGCATAAAGCGTTTCGTAATCGACCTTCTGCGATTCAAAATCCGCGGTGTTGATTCCCAGGGCATCGGATTTGATGCGGGCGTTAATATCTTTGCTGATAAAGGTAACCGGCTTGCCCTGTTCCTTAAGATGATAAGCCACCGCAATAATCCGGTTATCCGGCACACCGGCATTGAGCCCTGGAACGGGTGTTTGTTCCATGGCCACTCGGATGCAGCCATGGTGGCCGTTCCATTTTACGCCATCCGCCAGATGGCCGCGCTCACGGAGCTGATCAAGATGGCGAATGACCATACGCGAGTTGCGGCCAACGTCGTTGGTATCTTTCTTGAATTTATCGAGTTCTTCCAGCACATCAAAGGGAATGACCACCTCGTTATCCGCAAAAGAAAACAGCGCATTGGGATTGTGCAGCAAGGCGCTGGTATCTAAAACAAAATACTTTATCGCTGCTTTGGCATTGACCATTGCTTGTTTTGCTCCGCTGTAAACTCACCTGACACCCGGGAGGCAACCGCCGCCCTATAACCGTTATCGTCTCAATGTACCATCGAGCACAAGCCTAATACATTATTACCGTCCCAAAACCCGCTTTTGTGCAAATTTGGATTGCCGGCAGCTTGCAAAGCATCGCGGTATAACCATAATTCCTGCCTTGGATTTTGGTTTGTATTGGCTTGGTTTTAACATCTGGAGTATTTTCAATGCACGTTCTCGTAGGAAAACCCGCGCCGGATTTCACGGCTCCAACCGTTATGGCAGACAATTCTATCAGCGAGCGGTTCCATTTGCGCTCTTTCCTTGAGGGATCTTATGGAATTCTATTCTTTTACCCGCTGGATTTCACTTTTGTGTGCCCATCGGAGATTCTCGCATTTGATAATCGGCATGAAGAATTTCAAAAGCGCAATACCAAGGTCATCGCCGTTAGCGTGGATTCACACTTTACGCACCTCGCCTGGAAACGCACGCCGGTTAAGGAAGGCGGCATCGGCAATCTGCATTTCCCGATGGTCTCGGATTTAAGCAAGGCGATTTCCCGCAGTTATGGCGTACTTCATGATGAAGCGGTGGCATTACGCGGCACCTTTTTGATTGATCAGGCGGGAATTGTGCGGCATCAACTCATTAATGATCTTCCGCTGGGCCGTAATGTCGATGAAACGCTGCGCATGGTCGATGCGCTGCAGTTTTATGAGGAAAATGGGGAAGTTTGTCCCGCCGGATGGGAACCCGGAAAGCCCGGAATGAAAGCGAATTCAGCCGGTGTGGCCGAGTATCTGGCCGCGCACAGCCACAGCTTGTAAGCACCGCCGGAATTATTACCGCCCGCCCCTGGCAGCCTGACCGAGCCTGAACACAGGCCGGAAGACTTTATTTAGCCGCTGCCGGGGCGGCCTTGGGGGCGGTAATCCAGTTCGCGGGGTTGTCCATATCGGCGACTTTCATACCCTGGAAACTTGGCGAGGCAAAAATAAATTTTGATTGGCCGGGGAAACTTAATGCCGCATGTTGAACATGGAAATCCATTTCCGCCCGGGCATCGAGATAATGAATCACAATACGCGTCGGGAGTTCTACACCATCAAATGCCTGGTCCAACGGTCGATAACCGCTTAATTCGCTGTAAGCGATAACCCGACCGGTGCGATCATACAACCGCACCTCCCGAACCTGCCCGTTATATCGACTGATCGTAATTTGCCGGCTGATATGCTCCAGCGTGCCGCCACCGGATCGCAGCAACAGCAAATTGTAGCTTGCCGTATGCGGCACATTGAACATGGCAATGCGGCTCTGATCGGTAAGAATCAGCGGGGTGATTCCAAGCATATCCAGAACGCGTTGAGGCCGCAGCGGCATGACGCCGGAGGGCAGCCGATCTTCCATGGCTACACGCCCCGCGTAGGCAATTTTGTGCTCATGATCTATCAACCAGTAGATATGCCGATTCATACCCATTTCAAAGGCATCCTGCCCAAGGTATGTACCCACAAGCAGCAAGTGCGGCACGCGATTCTGATCCACGAGTAAAACGGCGTGCACCTGAAAACTTGAGACTCCGCCATCGTGATTGGTCAGCGTTAAATTGACATTTCCGGTCATACGCAATTTATTAAGAAGCGCCGCACGATCATTAAGCGCGTGTATTTCCTGTAAGGCGGAGGGAATGGCCAGCATTTTGCGCGGTGTCGGTGGCACCTGCTGCGAACATCCGGCCAGAAACAACAGTGCGAAAAGCATCAACACCCTGGCCCGCGGCAGACAATTTACTTGGAATGAATAATCCGGCATTGGTTGTCTTCACCCTGTATACGTTCCCGAAACCGACCGGGAGTTAACTATAACCGCATGCCGGACATGAGGAAAATCAGAAAGGAGTTTAAATGACAACGGCGCACCACGGCGATCCCGGTGCCGGTCAGTCCGAAATGAGACGGCCGGCAGCTCGGCAGGCGGGACTCTTTTGATCCATGCCTGGAGGGCCCGCAACGCAGTGCGCCCACCGGGGTTGACTCTGGAAGTTGGAAAAGACGGAAGAGGATTACCAACTGCAAAGAGGCAAAGGACGCAAAGGATTGTTCAGGGGAAATATTTGCTCGTTGTATCGTCCTGACTTCGTGGCGAAAATTCCTGTTCCCTATGCCAAGTTCCAAATGCTAAATGCTAAATGCTAAATACCAAATGCTAAATGCTAAATGCTAAATACTGAACCCGCAGCCGTTTGCAATCCAGCGCGAACAGGTCACGATTCCGGAGGTTCTTTCATCCGGGACAACCCGGCGCAGGCGGGTTAAAATACCGCGGTAGTTAGAGGCATAACCATGAATGTAAAGAGAATCAGGACGGATCGCCAGATACAGGCGTGCTTCCCGGTTATTCGTCAATTGCGACCGCATCTGATAGAGACGGAATTTGTCATGCGCGTGCGCCGACAGGAAGAAGCAGGATTCCGCCTTGTGGCTGTATTTGCGGGGCGCAAGCCATGTGCGGTAGCGGGCTACCGCATTGCGGAATGTCTGTCACGTGGCCGCAATTTATATGTTGACGATCTGGTAACCGATGAAAAGTACCGATCACAGGGATTGGGAAAGGTTCTGCTGGACTGGCTGATCCGCGAGGCCCGAGGCCACAAGTGTGAGCAATTGGCTCTGGATTCCGGAGTACAGCGGTTTGCGGCGCATCGTTTCTACCTGCGCCATGGCATGAACATTACCGCGCATCATTTTGCATTGGATTTGCAGCGCCGGAGCCGCAACGGAAAACCTGGAAATTCAGGGTGACATTTCTATGTCGGTTAACAGCGGCACGTTTCAACCGCGTCAAAGCTGCCAGGTGCTGCTACGCAATGTGACCGGCAAGCAAGGCCCGTTGTGCCATGGGGTGTGTTGCAGGGCCAGAGTTCTATCCGGCGCATTGTAATTCGACCATCATGCCGCCCTGGCCCCACCAGGCAACCGCCCGGCCGCGCCCCGCAGCTTTCGCCCGGTACAACGCCTTATCAGCGCGTTCGATCAGTTCGTTCATTGATTGATCCTCATCGCTGATCATTGCGATACCCATACTCATCGACGGGTGCAGATCAGGTGCGATAATGGCCGCGGCCGTTACATAACTGGCACGCAGCCGCTCGGCAATTTCCGCCGCCTGCGAACTGTTAACTCCAGCGAGCACCACGGCAAATTCATCGCCTCCCATGCGGCCGATTGCGTCACCGGAGCGCAATTGCGTTTTGACCGCCTCAGCCAGGCAGCACAGCAGCCGATCTCCCGCCGCGTGGCCCAGCGTATCATTAGTTGTTTTGAGATAATCCAGATCAATTAAAATCACCGCGCCGCCTGAGGCCTCATTTTTCTGTCGCATGATGCGCCACAATGCCGTTTGAAATCCACGCCGATTGAGCACCGCGGTAAGTTCATCGCGACTGGCGACCCCAACAAGCATATTCCGCAAGCGCTCGGCAACCATAAGCGTTAAGCTCAAATTCCACGCCAGCACCACAACAATTGATGGCAACAGCAGCGCCCCGAAATCATGCAATGTCAGAAAGGCGCCAGATCCCATTGATCGGGCAGCCCAGCAGCCACGCACCACAATTAATACCGCAACGCATGTTGACAGCAGCGCCGCAATCCAGGCACTGGAAAGCCGTTCCCGGCGTGCAATATCAAAACACAAAAATCCGCTCGAAAGAACCAGAAGATCACAGGCGGAGGATACAACCACGATCCGCCATGAAAGCTGTTCACTGATGGGCGATGGGATAGCAAGCATCGCGAAAACTGCCGCAGCCAGAACCGCCAGGGGAAGCACTTTTGGCCTGCGTCCGGAAAATACCCGACACCCCGTCAAGCAGCAGCACCACGCCACGACTATCAGTGTATTGGCCGTTGCAATCGACAGCAGCGGAGTTATGCTTCCGCGAAAAGACAACAGCAAATTGGCTATCAACCCGGCGAAATTGGCGAGTCCCCAGTAACCAAAGTAATGTTCGCGCGGGCGCAACCGGTAGAAAACAAATTGAGCCAGCCCCATAACCGCCAAGATCAGCATAATTGCTAGAAAAATGGTGCGCGGGTCAATACCCATCTTGCCAGTTCCAAACACTAGACTCTCAGCCAGGCCGCGCCGCATGCCACCGTAAAGCTCCAACACAGACCTCGCTAGATGTTTTATCGGCAAAACAGCCGCAGACCGCCAGTTTTAGCGGAGCATCGTGTTCATACACCATAGAAACCACGGGGGCGGCCGCGGAATCATACGCTCATGCATAACGCGGCCAACTGGGAGTATGCACGGAAGTGCGTGGCAACCAGTCTTCCGGTTCGGCCCTGTCAGCCGGGATCCTGTGGGCGTTAGGTGGGTCCGCCAGCAAATATCCGCACCATCCGCTTAGAGAGTTTACCCCGTGCGCGCCGGGGCGGTCCAATCCTTTTTATTCACGAAGACGCCGAAAGAAATTGCCAACCGCAGAGAAACGAAAGAACGCAAAGGATTATTAAGGTGAATATTTGCTCTTTGCGCACTTCGTGCCTTTGTGGCGGAAATCCTCGCGTCCTTCTTGATCTTAAACCTCCACCTGCCTCCGCCGCCTCCTGTACCTCATCGTGAATCTTCGTCCCCGGAGTTTATCCCGATGACCTGACTGATTCTTGTAATATCGGGATGGCTTTGTGTGATGCAATGGACCGCGGATAACGGTAGAGTAGAGGACTCAACTCCGCGGCCGCGGACGAGCCGTGGTGGCGTAAGTTGAGTCCCCCCTCATCAAACCGGACGGGCAGGTTTCCTGCATCCGGCTTCCTCGGTATCTGTCTTCCGCACTCTTTGGCAGGG
>JAJZJL010000014.1 GCA_021810145.1 Planctomycetota bacterium
TCAAGTACAAAACAATAATTTACATGAGAACACATTGCCGTAGAAAAACCACCCCAAAAAGCAGGAAAATGCAGTGCTATCAAGGGTTTTCTCTACCAAAAATCACTTTTTCGGGGCTAAACTCTGGTTTTATTGATGGTAATAAGTGGCCCCAATGCGATTTTCTGTCGGAAAGATATGTCGCCAATTGTGCCGGTGGTTCCTGCAGTACGGATGGGGCCGCAACGCATGGCGCAAAGCTTGATGCATCATTGCTGTATTCACGCCTGAATTTCCAGGAGTTTTTGTCTGTCGCGGCAGGCGTTCTTGAGATTATCCAGTGCCAGGACAACGGGCCGCAGGGATTCCGGCTTTTTTAATTCTGCCAAGACGATCTTTTCAACGGAAGATTCAATATCCGCTGAAAGTTGGAGCATCCGCAGATCGGCCCCAAGCAACTGCTCCATGAGCGTTCGCTCATCACGGAATCGCCGCCAGATTCGATCCTCCGCCGGCGCAGGCAAACCCTGTATATAAGCGGCCGCCGCGGAAATTCCTGACCGCAGGGCATTGAGTTCACGCAGTATCCCGGTTAATTCCGCCGGCGGGTATGGTTGCTCCCGTGTTGGTGCTGGCATCCAGTGGGTTTGAAATTCCATCGCCAAAGTCCCCAATTTTTCCACTCCGTGGCCCAAAGGGACGCAGATCTTCTGCCGCACCAGCAGGTCATCCGCCCGCAGACGATTCTCCGCGCGATAAAAATTAAATCCCCAGCCCAACATCAGCAGTTCAAGTTTCTGTATGACGGGATTGGTTATCTCGGGCATAAGCATTCTCCAGCACGCGGCCTGATTGTCTGAACTGCCGACAGGCGAGCGGCTATGTCAACTTGGATGCATTCGAACCGCCGTCGGCGACATTTTCGAGCATGGAACCAACCGCCACATTTGGCAGGGCACCGCCAATATTAAATGGCAACCCCACCGCCATATTCGGAGCACTGACCACACCCTTCTCGGCCATGAGCATGGCGGTGTAATATTGCACCGCCTCACGTTCTGTCAGGCCGAACGCCTTCAGCGCAATGAGCGCTTTCATTCGCGGATCGGCGGGATGCACCAGAACTTTGACGGTGTTGAGAAGAATTCCGTAAACTTTCAGAAATTCCTGCAAATGACCAAACACCAGTTGCGTAAGATCAGCAATTTTTTCATTGACCGATTCAAGCGGCGTTAATTGAATCATCTGGTTAATCGCCTGTTCCACCACCGGCCCGGCATAGGCATTAAGATCTTTAGTGGTAAGTGTGTGGCCGCGATAGGGCATGTGCTGCACCAGGGCGATGGCATCTTCCTTCGTATCAACGTGGATATAGTAATCCACGTTGTAGGTCATTTCGGCCATTTCCCGCGACAACGCCAAGCCCTGGGTTTGAACCACCAGCTTGGCTTTATTGATATACAGAGCCTCATATTGCCAGGGGCTTTGGCCGCCGTAAAAAGCCTGCTGGATGGAACCGATCAATGGCCGTTGAGGTGTTTCAATTGGAAACTGGCCCGTTTCATAGACATTTAATATCGCACCGCGCGATTTGAGCACGCAAAAATGGTTGCTTTCCACGGTCAGCAACGAACCATTCATGATGTCATTGTTGGGGTAATGCCAGAGAATGACTTCCGGCCCCATCATTTCCTCGCCATTGGCGGCAAGCGTGGAGATCACACTGCGAATTCCGGCCATACAGCACTCCTTTGATCTAACATGCCCCAAAATATAATCAGGCCCGAGAACACTGTCGTTCGGGCCTGATTAAAAATGTTAAAGCCATCGAATCATGGCGTCAATTTGTAAAAGTCATTCGCAGTTTGTTCCCTTAGTCGGTCAGGCAAGGCGCTTTTTACGCAGCAAGGCAAGACCACCAAGGCTGACAAGGCCCATGGCCAGCATGGCGCTGGTGCCTGGCAGTGGCAATGCCACGGGGGCGGGGGGATCCGTCTGGAAACTCAGCGTGGCCATATCGCCGGGATTAAGTCCCAGGGTGATCGTGGAGCCTAACGAGTAGGGATTGGTAACCGCAAAATCAACCGGGCCTACCGCGACATTTACTGTCGTTACGGGTCCAGTGGCCAAGGAATTCAATGTTACCATGCCGGAAGTCACGGAGGTATTATTGGCGGAACTGGTGTATTGCATATAGTCGGACTGCTGGCTGTCGGATGGTCGTGCGAAAAAGGTAACCGATGCCGCGCCGGTCAATACCGCCAGAGAACTTGACGGGGATGGCAAAAAGTTATTATCCAGAAGATTAATAGTCAATGTCTGAAAACTGTTGCTGGAATTGGCCGCCACAAAAGCTGCTGCGGCCTTCTCCAGAGGTACTTGTCCATCGGCTGGGGCCGAGGGGCTGTTGGATGAGGCGGTAAAGCCATAGATCGTGAATTTTCCAATGCCGGAAATCTGGCTTGCATTGATCTGATAATTATGGCCGCTGGAGTCCAATGTGCCATTGACACTCACCGTGTTCGAGCCGGAACTGAATGTTGCGACCAGAGCTGCATTAGCTGCGGACGCAAAAATACCTGACAGCAATAATCCGCAAACCCCTGCGTACATCTTGTTTGGCTTCATCTCGGTTCCTCCTTTAGAGGTAAAACGCTCTCAAAAAAGATTCTAACATCCTCAACATTTCTGGTCAAAACCCGGGCGATATTTTTTGCGTCCCAGCAGGCCCAATCCCAGCAAGCCCGCCGCAAACATGGGCAGCACGGATGGTTCCGGTGTGCTGGAGAGCGAAACATTTGTCGCCGAAATGAAGCTCTGGCCGTTATTGGTTAAGCTTAGTGACTGATCTGGTGCCAGCGTAACCCGCAGCACTGATGTTAATGAATACGGTGAGCCGGAAGTTACCAGATTTCCCGCGGACGCTGCGGATAAACTGTAATTGGTTATTGTGGGCGAAGTCGAACTCCACGCTCCGGTGCTGATGGTGGTCCCCGCGGTTGATGCGCCAACTGCGGGTGCAGTCGTAAAAAGGGTGTTTGCGGAATCGGCAAATGTCTGAAACGACATGCTGAAACTGCCTCCTTCAAACGTTCCGCCGTCACTGTGATTAAACTGTACCGCGTTATAGGCGCCGGAACCGGACTGGCTGAATCCGGTGGCACTTAAAATCAATTCCAGTGTGTCTGTCGTGTTGCCGGTATTGGAGATCGTCGAGGCGGTATAAGACAGCACCGCCGTTGGCAGTGA
This sequence comes from Planctomycetota bacterium, assembly GCA_021810145.1. Classification (GTDB taxonomy): domain Bacteria; phylum Planctomycetota; class Phycisphaerae; order WQYP01; family WQYP01; genus JAMDCX01. The sequence goes on from JAJZJL010000014.1 coordinate 3,229, forward strand.
CTGCGCCGTGGCACCCAGATTCGCCATATCCGAAATATTGTACTGAAAATTACCCAAGCTTTGCGTGCCGTTTGAGCTTGCCAGCACATATCCTGATGCGGCAGAGCTTGAATACGTCATCGGCGCAACCGTTGAGCCTGTATCAATGACGGTCAACGCCACTGTATCGGCATGTACCGTGGCCGCAACGGTTGAAATGGTGGCTGCAGCCGCAAAAGCAATCAAGCTTTTGTTGAACATCTTTCTATCCCCTTAAGCAACACAAACAGGTAACTTCGTCAACGCGCGGACCTGCAACCCCGCAGCGTGCAATGCGTAAGTTGAAAAGCTCCACAACCGGGACTTGAGTTTTCTCATCTCTCCCGATGCATGAAACTTCTGATAAGCCAACTATAAAATAACCGCATCAAGAGTCAAAGAAAAAATTAGATTTTTCAGCGAATTTATGGTTATCACACGTAACGGTGCGCTGCCATGGTCTCATAACCGCGTGCCGAGAGTAGAAAACGTTCCGATAATATAAGTCCACATAACCTTGGATGCCGTCGGGTTTTCCGTTACCATTTAATGGGTCGCTTTGCCACCTGACTGGCGGAACGTAAACTTGGTGGTCTCAATGGTGGCCATTACTTCAACTGTGGAGGATTCAACCATGGCAGAATTGACAGCAACACGACGGCAGGCCCTGCTTTCAGCGGCGGTCGGGGGAATGGCTCTGGCGGTTACCACGGTAACGCGGGCCAGTGTGCCCCAGGAAAACCAATCCGGTTTTATCGATTCCGGAAGCGTGCCCATGAAGGCGTACAGTTTTGATCTCTCGGATGTTCAGATTTTGGATGGACCGTTTCATGACAACATGACCCGCGATCTGAATTATCTGCTGGCTTATGACTGCGATCGGTTGCTGGCCTCGTTCCAGAAAGTATCACGCCTGCCGACCAAGGCTCCAACATTGGGCGGGTGGGACGCCGGAGGACAGGGCGGCACCATCTGCGGGCACTATCTGTCTGCTTGCTCCATGATGTACGCCCATACCCGCGATCATCGCCTGCTGGAAAAAATCGATTATCTGCTGCCGCATCTGGCAAAATGCCAGAAGGCCAATGGCAAAATCGATCCGCGCTTCGCCGGTTATCTTGCCGGCCTGCCCGGCAGTATTAAGGCGTTTGGTGATGCACTGGATGGCAAAATTAATGTCGGCAATCCCCATGCGCTGTTTACCTTCTCACTTAACGGCATGTGGTCGCCCTGGTATTCCATTCATAAAATTCTCGCCGGGCTGCGTGATACCTGGCTGCATACCGGAAGGCCGCAGGCAAAAGAGATTCTGATCGGCCTGGCAGACTGGTCGTTGCAATATCCGGCCCGGCTTTCAGTTGCGCAGATGCAGACCATGCTGATCAGCGAGCAAGGCGGCATGAATGAAGTGCTCGCGGATGTTTACTGCATCACCGGCGACCGGAAATATCTCCGTGGTGCCGAAGCATTTAATGAACACTCCCAGCTTGATCCGCTGATGCACCGAAAGGACATTCTTACCGGCACGCATTCCAATCAGTACATTCCGCGGGTTATCGGCATTGCCCGTGAATATGAACTCACCGGAAACGGCAAATACCGCGCCGGTGCCGAGTTTTTCTGGGAAAATGTTGCCCGGCATCGCACATACGTCTTTGGCGGCAACTCCAATCGTGAATACTTTTTCCCGCTGGGAGATGCTTTCCAGCAGCTTTCCGTCGGGTCCGCTGAAACCTGTTGCACCTACAATATTCTCAAGCTTACCGAACATTACTTCAGTTGGAATCCCACCATGGAGGCCGCTGATTTTTTTGAACGCGGTCTGGTCAACCATATTCTCGGCTCCCAGGATCCGGCTACCGGCATGATGACATATTACATGTCCATGCGACCGGGGCATTTCAAGACTTTTAACACCCCATGGGATTCCTGCTGGTGCTGCATGAGCACGGGTATGGAAAACCATGCCAAATACTCGCGCGGAGTGTATTACCATAACGGCGACACCCTGTGGATCAATGTATTTATGGCCACGGAGTTGCACTGGAAAAATAAGGGAATGAAGGTTCGCCAAACCACGCGATTCCCGGATGAAAACAACGTCCGCGTGGAATTTACATGCCGACAACCCACGCAGGCCACCATTAAATTAAGACACCCTCATTGGTCCACGCCGGCCATGAGCATCAAACTCAACGGGAAAGCCATCGACGCCGGAAAGCCGGGAACCTATCTGGATATATCCCGACAATGGTCGAATGGCGATGTGTTGGAAATTCAATTGCAGACCCCGCTGCGTATCGAGCGCATGGCACATCACCCGTCCAAATTCGCTATCCTTGCCGGGCCGACGGTGTTGGCCGCGGTTCTGGGCAATGATCTGATGTTGCCCCCTGTTCCATATGCCAATGGAGACCAGTACGAATGGGCAAAAGTACCCGATCCGGTAACCATACCCGTGATGGTTCCGGCGGATCAACCCGTTGAGGATTGGGTCAAGCCCGACGCAATGGAGCCATTGGTATGGCACACCCACGGCGCGGGCCGGCCCATGGATGTCAAACTTGTGCCCTTTCACAAGGTCGCCCATGAGCGGTATGTCGTCTACTTTGATGAGCTTTCAGAAGCCCAATGGCAACAGCGGCAAAAGCAGGCCGAAGCGGAAGCGAAGCTGGAAAAGGAGCTTTCCAGAAATACCGTTGACCATTTCGAGCCGGGCAATACGGCATCGGAACAACGCCACAATCTGGCTGACGTGGAAAACAGTGATACCGGCAATTTTGATGGCCGATCCTGGCGCGATGCCCGCAATGGTGGTGGTTTCAGCTTCAACATGAAGGTTTTGCCAAACCAGCCCATGACGTTAATGATGACATTTTGGGGTTCGGACGCCGGCGGACGAGTTTTTAACGTGCTGGTGGATGGCCGGAAAATCGCCACGGAAACCCTTAATAACAACCAGCCGGGCAAGTTGTTTCATCAGCGGTGGCAACTTCCGGCAGCGCTGACCGCGGGCAAACAGCATATAACGGTCCGACTTCAGGCGCATCCTGGCATGATGGCCGGCGGCTTGTTCGGATGCAGAACCCTGCGGGCAGCTAATTAGCTGCGCCAACCTGTAAGGCATAAAAAAGCGTTATGCCCCGGGGAGTATCGCCGAGTTTGTCCGCGTGGTGCGGGAATATGGCGCCAGTGGCCGGAAAAAGAACATTTGCCTGCCGGGAAAACCGATGGATTGTGCCGGCTGCCAACCGCGAAATGATCACCCGGTGCCGCAAGGCATGTGGTTCCCGGTGCGTGGCGGATTGTTCGGGCTGTTATGCCGTTCTTTCCTCCAAAAGCCACGCTGGCAGAGGCGAAGTGACGGTGCGGCGCTGCGAATACGCCTGGCTTCTGTGCGCAATGCGGCCCGGCTTGATTGGAAATATATGCCTGATACCGCGCTACCATGGCCTGATCGAAAATTGATGGCGCTGCTGCGTCGGCTTGCGATATATCCAACGGCGGCGCAACGTTCGGCCCGGTTTGTCGGCCAGCGCAGCAATCGCCGGGGCGTAAGCATGGAACCGGCGGATTCCAGGGCCTACGTTCAGGGAGACGATCTGCGGCATCTGGACTGGGGGCAGTTGGCGAAATTTGATCAGCTTGTTGTGCGGCTGTTTTATGCCCAGCGTGCTTTGCGTGTTGCCATTGCGCTGGACTGCTCGGCCAGCATGACGCTGGGAAGACCTCGCAAATTTGATATGGCCCGGTCGCTCGCCGCCTGCCTTGGCATAATTGCTCTCCATGGTCGCAATGAATTAACACTGGTAACCGCCCCGGCCTCCGCGCCCGCGCAGCGCATCGCCGACCTTGCAGACAGCCACTTTATAATGGCCGACATGCTTACGAAACTGCGCTCGCTTGAGGCGGGGGGCGAATTGGATTTGCCGGCGCTGCTTACCATGTCCACCCGAAAGCCCGCAGACCTGCTGATAGTCATTTCCGATTGTCTGCCGCCACAGGATTTGACCCGTGCGTTTGCCGCGGTTGCCGCGGGCGGCACCCGGCTGATCGTGCTGCACACATTGTCTCCGGAAGAACTTCGGCCACCGTTTCTCCAGCCGGTTACGCTGCGCGATCCGGAGACTTCGCGCCGGCGTGATGTATCGGGTGGAAAATCAGCGCACGATGCCTATATCACCGCATTGCAGCGCTGGCGAAGCGAACTGTCACAGAGCGTCCGGAGTTGCGGCGGGATATATATTGATATATTGACATCACAAGATATAGAGGAGATTCTCACGCATCATTTCTCCGGTGTTCTCGTGGCGCAATGAAGTTGAAAAGCGCGGCGCGGAGAAAAAAAATAAAAATTCCAGTTTTTTCTTAATGAGAAATGCGCAATAGTGCCGATAACTACGATGTCGTGATTTTTGTCTTTACCACAATTGAAAGGGGGTGATACAAATGGCGACGAAAAAGAAGGCTGCAAGCAGCAAGAGCACGAAGAAATCTTCACCGAAGAAATCTTCCAAGAAAAGCACGAAGAAATCCGCAAGCCGGCGGTAATTCGTGTCATCTGCGGCGCTCCGATTTATTCGGAGCCTCTTGCTTGGCCGCAAATATGCGATCTAACGCATTAGCCCGCGAGTTATCGCGGGCTTTTTTCTTGCGCGCTACCCGCGGGAATTCATATTGCCGCCTGCGTGTGCCAGGAAGTTAAATCGAACGGCGTACCGTCGGGTTGCATTTCGTCTGTCGCCAATGCTCGATGATTTCACCCGGGTCAGGCCAAGTTGCGTCGCCGAACCATTAAACCTGCCGCCGCCACCCCCATCAGCAGTAAAAAGCCCGCAGTTGGTTCCGGTGTGGTAATCACAGTGAAATAGGTTGAATTTTGAAAATAAGTGGCTCCCATGACGCCGGAAATTTGCGAGTTGTCCATTGTGCCGATGGCCAAATCCAAGTAGCCGGTATAGCTCTGGCCGGGGCTTAGTGTGTTGGCTGTAATGGTGTAACTGTCAGGCAGCCCGGATCCTGAATTGAACGTATTTAAGTTTACGTAGGTGTTGTCCAAACCGAAGTTCAAATGCAGATCGTTCGAGGCATTCCATGTAATGGTGTTATTAACCGTTGGATCGATCACGAGATTTCCACCCGACCAACTGGTGTTGCTGATCGTTGGTATATCCGTCGGATATGTTATGCCGCTAAGCGCCAAAGTGGATGTATACGTATTGGGAGTGCTGGTATTAATGGTGAAAGTATAATTGCCGTCGGGAAATGCCGAATTAAGGGCGTTCGCGGAGGTAAAATACTGCGTATCTTTAACGCGCGTATTGTCGCTGTTGATCGCATAAGTTACCGTTCCGGTGGCACCCGCCGGCGGTGTTAACGTCGAGCTTGCAAGTATGGTTCCCGATGAGCCATTGTCAATTTCCGTCTGAAATTCATAAGGATTTATCGAGGCAATGGTTGGCGTACCGGTACCGGTTTGGGTGTAATTCGCCGTTTTTCCCGCCACATATTGTCCCACATCCGTAACCGTGGCCATGGCAGAAGCGCTGGTTGCGGACAGGACAATTGCCCCAATTACGAATAGTGCCCTCCGGGCTTGCGGTTGTGATATCGTAGGAATGCAAGGTGTGACTGAAGATTCATGGCGCATGGTAAATCTCCTGAAAAAGATTCTGTAAGATTGACATAAGATGAGCACTCTCACCTCTATAAACGAGTATACACGTGAAGATATTACCAGCAAGACGCCTGAACAGGCCGCAGACCTGGCAGATGACATATCACCGCGGTATCGGTCATAATACAGCCTTCCGGAAGCTTTACGACGGCGGAAATAATCAGGGAGTGCCTTGTGGTGGATACTCAATTAGTGCGCTTGTCCGATGCACGTGATCTGCTGCGTTTAATGGTGCAATTGATCCGGGTGTCTGCGGCACCTGCGCTTTGGAGATCCACGCTTATAGAGGGGCTGTCCAATGTGCTTCATTTGCATGTGGTAGGTATTTTCTGCATTCCAGCACCCGAAGCACCCGAATCGGCAACTCAGCATTCCCGCGCAACACCGGAATGCGTTGAAGTAACCTGGGCCGGGCCGGCTGGTTCCGGTGCGTCTCACGCATTGCCGCTGCCGCTGGAGCGCTACTGCGCCATGCGAAAAAAAATGTTGGCCGCCGGAATCAGATCTGCTCAAGCCGCCGGAGCCGCTTCTTCGGCAAACGCATCCGCCGGCGAAAGGTCCGGCAGGGATAAATCTCTGATTGAACTGACATTCTATGACGCACTTCCGCCCCCGCTGGCAATCAAGTACACCAGTTATTTACTATACAGCGGTACAGCACACGTTAACCCCGGTGCCGGCTTGCTGGTCACGCTTCTGCACAGCGAATTGCACCGGCATTTTGCGCAACAGCATTCCGACGTTAAAAGAGCCATTCTTCCGGAATTGCTGCCGGAGCGCCAGAGGCAAATTCTGGAAAGGTTGCTTGCCGGGGACGGTGAAAAACAGATTGCCCGGCACCTGGGATTAAGCATACATACGGTTCATTCCTATATTCGGCGACTTTATATTCGATTGAATGTTTCCAGCCGCTCTGAGTTGTTCCGGGCCTGCTACGGTGGCCCCCTTCAACTGGAAACGCTGATCACCAAATCACCAGGCGTCGGCAGTAGATCACAAAAGTGTTGAATATCATGGAATTCAGGCTTTTAATTCGTGAAAACAAAATTTGCGGTAAGATATTGGCAATTTATTTGGTGTTGCCCTGGCTTATGCGTATAATAATGAATTGATTGGTCATGCTGGCGGAAAATAAGCAGGCCCACCAGCCGTCTTTTTTTGCGAGGTACTAAACCATGATAGGGCCTATGAACACATTACCATTGGCGTTGGGTTTTGGAAATCTCTTCGACGGGCCGGATCTTTTGATCGTTCTGGCTATCGCGTTGATATTCTTCGGTAATCGGCTGCCCGGCGTTGCCAAAAGCTTGGGCCGCTCGATTTTCGAATTCAAAAAGGGGCTTACAGAAACCCGCGAAGAGCTTAATAAAGCGGCCAATGAAGAGCCGCCGATGGAGAAGCCCGCTATTCAGGCTCCTTCACGTAAAACACCGGAAAACCCCTATCAAATTAAACAGGTTACAAACGTCAGCGACGAACCATAACTTTCCATGGTCTCATGGGAATGCTCCTTTCATAAGGGCTGCCACAAGGGGCAGCCTTTATTTTTTATTTCGCCGGAAGGCGATTCGACATAACACCCATCGGGCAACGGCTGCGATCAATTGGAAATGTCATTGAGCGAAAAATTGGCCTCCATGGCTGAATATCAGACCTGTCGGAGGGGGCCACCGAATCCGGCTCAATTCAATAAACTGGATCGTTGGAAAAATATCGCCGTACCGCCTTCCGATACTTCGGCGGAATTTCTCCCACCTGAACCCGATTCCCGTATTCCCATCGTGGAGGCGCTGAATGCAAAATGCTTTGTTTGCCTGGAATATCTGTGACAACACCTGATCCCGAATGATCTGTAATGTCCGTTAAATTACCGCCGCCGCCCGCGCCGTTTTTTTCGATGACTTGCTGTTTCCCGGAACCGTTGGTTTCAGCAGGTTCTCCCAACTGCGGGCGCTCTGCCACCTTGTTCGCCATCGCTGATGCAATATATGCTTCAAGTTGCTGATTGATTCGGCGCAGTTGTGGCGCGAAGTTCCCCCGTGATGAGCTGTGAATTCCAGCCGCGGCGGCAAGTAACATGGAACGGACTTTTTTCCCAAGCCCCGGCAAAGCGGCGGCAGATACCATCTGATCCGCTAATTTCCTGGCACTCTGTTTGCCAGTGGCTCCGTTGAAATCCTGCCGGGTCTCCGCTTCTTTCCCCCGGATGATATCCGCGCTTGGGGCTGGTTTCATCAGCAGTTGCTTTACCGATGCTTGTAACTTTTCTATCACCTCAATGGCATGACGCTGCGCTGATAATTCGGAACGGCTTTCTCCCGACGAATTTCGCGGATACTGCTTTGTCGCGGGCTGTTCGGCTGTTTTCAACCTGGCATTCCGGTCCGTCACGCTCGGCACTCCGCTGACCTTTGCGTTCTGAAGCGTCGCCGCTATTTCCGCTGCAACCGGCACCTTCGCTGAATTCCTGTGGCTCGCAGGTTCCATTATCGCCTGACCCACCACCACGGTGATCAGCAGACCCAGAAGCAGCAATCCATTAAGTGCCCAGATTCTCGGAAAAGCTGATGGGAGTCGGGTGGCATTTGCATTCCGCACGCGTTGGGCGTGGCAGACATTCGCCGCCGCAATGATAATTTCGATATTCGAAATGCTTTGTTCTTCATCCATTGTGCCATGCGCCAGCGCTTCCGCGGCAGTGATAAATAAGCCCGGCCGATTAAATTGCGTTTCCAGATATACCGCCGCATCAACGCCATTGGCCCAAGGCCCGCGCTGCAATACAACCGCAACAAAAGCCGCAATGATCAGACCCGTAATGGTAAGCATCTCGGGGGCTGATAAGCCATACCACAGCATCAGCGGAAGAACGGGAAAGCATAACATCAGACCGGCGCATAGTGCTCCCGCAAACCGCCGCCCTGAAAGCCGCCAATTGATATCGTTTAGCGCTGTTTGCAGTGCGTGATGCAAAGCGCGTCGCGCAGCAATATTTTTTTCCGGCAAATCCATTGCATCAATTATAAAGCGATCCTATCATTTAACGAAAACTCATTGCGTGACGCAGTGTTATTCACAGCAGATTGCGGAGTAATTACGCCGTGCAGCCAGTGCGTGCGGTAATGTGGGAATGAAAGGTGCTTTATGCTGATAAGTCTTATTGCCGCAATGACGCCCGATCATGTCATGGGGTTTAATGGACAACTGCCTTGGCATGTTCCCGAAGATCTTAAGCATTTCAAAAATCTGACCACAGGTCATACCGTTCTGATGGGGCGCAAAACATTTGATTCCATCCGCAAGCCGCTGCCCAACCGCACCAATTTGATCTTGAGCCGAAAGATGCCGGCACACATTCCGCCGGGCACGCACTGGTTCACAGACTTGAAGGAAGCGATTGCCATGGCGGAGAAATCGGGTGAAACCGAATTGTTTGTCGTTGGCGGTGCGGAAATCTATGCACTGGCCATGCCGCTGGCGGACCGCATGTATGTGAGTATTATCAAACTCGATTCTCCGGTCATGGGCGATACATGGTTCCCGCAGTGGCAGCCGAACCAATGGCGAATAGTTCAGCGCCGTGAGTCAGGAGCCGTGACTTTCCTGACGTATGATCGGCTTAATTCAGATATTTTGCCATTGCACCACATCTTGCCGGCGCACGAGCGGGGCGTTTGACCAATCCGCTAGCGCGGGCATAATGGACCATTGCTCGGGGGTGGCTGACTTGCCGGCCCGATGAACAGGAGCTTCGCATGGCCAAGGAATATTCACCATTCACACCGGGCGTGCCAGTGCCGATTGAATTCTTTGTGGGTAGAGAACGGGAAATAACCGAAATTGTAGACCATGTGGCCAGATCTGCGTCGCGAAAATCCCTTGAGCGAATTTTCATAACCGGAGATCGCGGCATCGGCAAAAGTTCGCTGTGCCGGATGGCGCTGCGTATTGCGGAGGAGAAAAATGAGGTGCTGGGACTGCACGTATTTCTCGGTGGTGTGACCTCTCTGGAGGAGATGGTGCGTCGCATATTCGAGCGGCTTTTGCAGGTCAGCCAGGACCGCAGTTGGTTTGAAAGTGTGCGCAAATTCCTGGGCAATAATGTCCGTGAGGTTGGCCTGTTCGGCGTGTCGCTGGCGTTTGAAGCGTCGCAGCGCGACCTTTCGCAAGCCGTCGGAGCGTTGGGGCCAACGCTGCACAGACTGCTCAAACAGATCGGCCAGCATCGGAAAGGAATGATGATCGTTCTGGACGACCTTAACGGTTTGGCGGCAGATAAGGCCTTTGCCAACTGGCTCAAAAGTTTTGTCGATGAATTGGCAACCAGCCGTGAGGAACTGCCTCTTACCATGGTACTGGCGGGCATGCCTGAACGGAGAACCCAACTCGTTCAGCAGCAGCCATCGCTTGACCGCGTATTTGATATTATCAATATCATCGCATTTAACGAAGTGGAAACCCGGCAGTTCTATCGGCAGTCGCTGGCCAAAGTAAACGTACGGGTATCGCCGGCCGCGATGGACCTGCTGTGGCGTTTCTCCGGCGGCTACCCGGTGTTTCTCCATGAAATTGGTGATGCGGTATTCAAGAGCGACACCGATGGCGTTATTGACGAGAACGATGCTCTATCCGGAATTGTTCGGGCGGCGGAAATCATAGGCATAAAATATATAGAGCCAAGGGTGCTCGATGCCATCTGGAGCAAGCGCTATCGGCAGATATTGAAAAGAATGGTAAGCACTCCGTTGCAACTGGACTTTTCCAAAGCGGAGCTTGTGGCGCGAGTTTCAACCGATGAAGCCAGGGTCGTGGATAATTTTCTCCGGAAAATCAAGCAGTTGGGGGTCGTGCAGCAATCCTCGGAGATGGGGCGTGGAAAATACCGCTTTGCCAGCCAGATATACGCCTTATATTTCTATCTGCAATCAGTGCCGCGCCCGGCGGCCAGTTAGAGCAATGTTTTAATCCGTGGTCTGGCCGCGGTTGTGTTTTCGCCGCGATATGTCAACTCAATTTGGAGATCATTCATTGGTCCGAAGATTTGTTGCGATCATGTCGATGAGCCTCTGTGCGCTGGCCGTTGCCACGTTTATGTTGGCCGCCGCCGGAATGGGCCGGCCGCAAAAAGCCATTACACGGCGCTTGCCACCGCTGCATTTTCCTCTCTCCGGTCTGCCGCCGATTCGCGGCTTTTCCATGCAGTTGGATAATCCGCACGCATTGGCCGCGTATTTGCACGCAATTGTGCGGCTCCATGCCATGGGTTGCACATGGATTAATTTTGTCATCAATGCCCGACAGCACGATGTGCATGCGGACAACATTCATATTGATCCGCGGGTTTCGTTAACGCCGGCGCAGATTCGCAAAGTTCTGCTTGCCGCCCATCATCTGGGCATGCACACCATGCTTATGCCCATCGTGCTGTTGAATCATGCGACCGGCGATGAGTGGCGCGGTGTCATTAAACCCGGAAACTGGAATGTCTGGTTCGCCCGCTACCGCGCCTATATTCTCGCCGCCGCTGATTGGGCGCAACAGACCCACGCCGATATGTTTTGCGTTGGCAGTGAATTGCTTTCCACTGAACCGTTTAATACACAATGGCTGCGTATTATCCGCATGGTTCGCAAACGCTTTCATGGCAAGCTCACCTACAGTGCCAACTGGGATCATTATCAATATGTTCATTTCTGGCCCTATCTCGATTACATCGGCATGAACAGCTATTACGATCTCTCTGATTCCAGAGCTCCCTCGACCGCGGAGGTTGTTGCCCACTGGAATCGCATTGAACACCGCATTTTGACATTTGCCGCCCGGGAGCACAAGCCGGTTCTGTTTACAGAAATCGGATGGGACAACCTGAATAACACCCTGGCCAAGCCATGGGATTATGTAGGGACGGGCTTGGTGAATCCGCGCAATCAATATATTGCCTATGAGGCATTTGTGCGTGTGTGGCGTACATTGCCGTCCAGCGCCTTTGTGGGAGCGTTTATCTGGGAATGGTTGCCAGGTTGTAAACCCACCGATTACGGTGCCTATTCTCCCCAGGGCGAGCCGGCTATGCCGCTGATTGAACATTGGGTATCAGGCAGATAAGCCCGCCTGCCGGTAGTCCGGGGCAGCAAACGGCGATATTGTCTGGCCCTGCCGATCAGCATGCCGTTAAAGCCGGTGGCGCAAGCCTTAAGCGGATGAGCAGATCGTTCAACGCCGGGCGCTCCGGAGCAATTCCGGAGACACAACCGGGGTGGATCACATGGCGTCGTGTGCCGGAGTCCGGATTCCTGCCTTACACGTTGCCGATTCGCACCGGAACGATACGCATATCTTCAGGCAGATGTTGTTCAAGTTGTTGCGCCAGCGCATCGGCTTGAGCTGGTTGATCGGCAAGAATGAACAGGGTTGATCCACTTCCGCTGAGATGCACCGGCCGATGGGTGATGGCATGAATCTCGTCGCGCAGCTTTCGCAGAGGTGAAGTCACGGAAAATGCGGGGGCTTCCAGGTCGTTACGAATGACGGCGCTAATGTCCGCGGCATGGCTTTGAGATAATTTCTGCCAGGGAATCACGGTGGTATCCGGTGCCACGCTCTGGCTGTCAAATGACTGATACACATCTCGGGTGCTCGTACCGTAGGGTGGTATGATCAGTATGGCAAATAAAAGACGATGAAGCGGAAGCGGCTCAATAATCTCGCCGCGCCCCCGGCACACCGCGGATTGTCCGTAAATGAAAAAGGGTACATCGCTGCCAAGCGTGGCGGCTAACCGGGACAACTCCGGCAGGGAGATCGGAAGGTTCCAAAGCTGTTTTAAAGCCAGTAGCGTCGTTGCCGCATCCGAACTGCCGCCGCCTAAACCGCCTCCAGCGGGAATGAGTTTATGCACAGTAATCTCTGCATTGGGCTGAATATGGGCAGCCTGCGCCAGTGCCAGCGCCGCCCGGCCGACAAGATTTTTCTCCGGCTCATCAGAAAGTCCCTCCGTCAGCCCGGAGAGGTGCAGGGTAAGCGATTTGGCCCTGCGATACGTGAGCGTATCGCGAAGTGAAACCGGCACAAACCAGGACTCAATATCGTGAAATCCGTCCGGACGGCGCGGAAAAACCCGCAGCCCGAGATTTAATTTGGCCGGCGCATGGTATGTTACAACATCGCCTGTTTCCGCAGGTGTATTGGCATCGCATGGATTGCGTTTCAAGTCAATGTTTTCCATGTATTTATGTTCCCAAATTGATGTTTGCCGTGCGCGATGCTTTAACCCGCCAGTATGGCGTCAATGGCATTAAGTTCATCCGAAGTGAAGTTTCGATTACCAAGAGCCTGCACATTTTCCTCAATTTGTGATACCCGGCTGGCACCGATCAAGGCGGAGGTAACGCGCGAATCACGCAGCACCCAAACCAGAGACATCTGGGCAAGGCTCTGTCCGCGGGCCAGGGCAATATCATTGAGCTTTTTAATGCGACTCTGCAATTGCGGTGTAATTTTATCCGCTTTGAGGAAGCTGTGGGTTTTGGCGGCACGCGAATCTTCGGGTATATCCCGCAGATATTTGCTGGTTAACAATCCCTGGGCCAGCGGGCAGAACGCAATGGCACCCACGCCATGTTCATCCAGCACAGTCAGTAATTCATCTTCAATCCAGCGTTCAAGCATGGAATAGCGCGGCTGATGAATCAGGCAGGGTGTTCCCAGCGATTTCAGAATGGCAAACGCCTGACGGGCCTGTGCGGGTTTATAATTGGACAGCGCCACATAAAGCGCCTTGCCCTGCCGCACGGCCGCATCCAGCGCCCCCATGGTTTCTTCCAGCGGCGTTTCAGGATCGGGCCGATGGGAATAGAAAATATCCACATAATCCAGTTGCATCCGGCGCAGACTCTGATCCAGGCTTGCCAGCAGATATTTCCGTGACCCCCAATCGCCATAGGGACCGGTCCACATGGTGTAGCCGGCCTTGGTTGAAATGATCAGTTCATCGCGCCACGGCAACAGATCCTGTTTTAACAGGCGGCCAAAGTTTTCCTCGGCTGATCCGGGTGGCGGACCGTAGTTGTTTGCCAGATCAAAATGGGTGATACCCAATTCAAAAGCGCGGCGCAACATGGCGCGTTGATTTTCAAGCAAATCCACGCCGCCGAAATTATGCCAAAGCCCCAGGGAGATGGCCGGCAATTTAAGCCCGGATTTACCGCAACGGTTGTAGACCATCGACTCGTATCGATTCGATGCGGGCAACCAGGGGTTGTATTGCATAAAAAACTCCAGATACCTTCCGTGTAATGAGCATTTCATGACACGCAATGAATGTATCCGCTCGCCGCTGGTTTGGGAAGTTCAGCGGCTTGCCATATCGGATCATGACTGAATCAACCGCCCTTTAAAGGGCTTTGGCTTTTCCGCTTGTCAGTTCGCGCCGTCGCTATGCAACAACCGGAGCTTCCGGCAATTCCTGCGGAGTCTGCCAATGCCACATGGCAAATAAGCCGGCACCCCATAGCACCAATGCCGAATAGGTAACCAGCCCCAGACCGCGAAGAATATAAAAAGGTGGTGGCAAAACCGTCATTATGTGCGAGGCGGCAAAGAAAATCAGCACCCATCCAAGTGCTCCGCCTAAAGGAAGCGTCCGGTCGCGTTCCCAGCGCCCGGCCAACAGTGCCGTGACAAGCGGCAGTACCATACAAAAATAATGGGGGTGACAAATCGGGATAATGGGCATCATGATGGTAATCAGCACGCCGAGAAACAGATTGCGAAAAATGGGGTCATCTTTTCTTCGCAGATATTCCACCAGCAGTGTGATGCCTACGAGCGTGGCGGCGATTCCCCAATGCGCCAGTTTCATCCATTTTGCCGGGGCAGGTGCGTGCCGACCAATATAAACCGTGTGATCGATCATGGCTTCAAACGAGGTTGAATCGGTTTTGTTTATGTCCAGAAGTTCCTTGTCTCGCGAGGTGTTGTGATTTAATCCAAAGGCTGGTTCCAGAACCACCTGTGCGAAGCGGCGATATCCCGCGACCATGTGATGCGGTCCCATGATGATACCGGGGATGATAAATAATCCGACAGCCAAAGCCGCGGCTAGTCCGACAAGATAGGTCCAGCGCAGGCGGGAGAGGCCATAGAGAATTAAGAAGCCGGGGAAAACTTTCAACGCCGCCGCCAGACCATTGGCGAAGCCCGCCCAGAATCGTTTGCGCGTTGCCAGAGCGGCACCGGCAAAACAGAACAGCAGCAACAGCTCGCTGTTGACCTGTCCGCGCACAACGGCGCGGCCAATGGCCGGCAGGCATACCAGTATCGGAATAATGCGCAATGCCCACCAGCGCCGGCAATACGCGGGCATATTCCGTACGGCGGGATCCGTGGAGGTTTTCTCCAGCGCCCGTGCCAGAACATGACTGCCCAGCCAGATGCATCCTATGCTGACCAGAAACCATATTGCCACGGATACTGGATACGGCAGCAGGCCGGCACGGCTGAATCCGGCCGGCGCATCAGCCAGTGGGTACAAAAGTGTCGCCAGCAGCGGGGGATAATTGTAGTGCCATCCGTTGGTATCTGTGACGTTGTATGGATCCTTATGAACACGCACCGCCCATGCCGCACGGAAATAAGTGTCCACATCGGTCATTCTTCTTCTAAGAAACGCCGATCGAACTTCCGTCACACAGCCAAACGCAAAAACCCCGATCAGCAACACGATCAGACCAAAACGTTCAATTTTTCCAAGCGGGTCAAAAGGGCCGGGCTTGTTGGCGATGGTATTCACAACTGATCCTTATTGTTGGCCGGGCCGATCACTTCAAACCAGGGGGCACATTTCCCGTACACTTCGTCGGCAGCGGCAACAGTTTTAGCTTGCCGTGGCAATTACCGCAAATCAACAAGCGCGTTGAGCGGCAGCACACGGCGTGATAAATCAAAGGCAGGACTTATCCACGGCATATCCGTCGCGTTGAATCTGCTATCCATCCGGGAATCCATTGGCTGCTGCGGAATTTGCACCGGGAAACACGGCGCATACCGCGCACATAACTGCACGCCCGGCGGAAAAGCGGATGGAAACCGGTTGATTGCACGAGGAATAAGCAATGCGCTCAACGCATGCGGCAACATTAGGCAATTAAGTTTGTGCAATGCATGATCCGGCCGGTGCTTGCTTTCAAGTCAATTGGATTCTTTTGAACCGTTCCGGCCAATAATACGGGGAAACGCCCTGTTTGCTTATAAATAAAGTCCGCTTTGCTTGAATACCCGTCCTGATGTAACGAAACATGAAAAAAAAGGGGGGCCAGTTCGGCTCACTGGCACGGGAGTTGCAATACATATCTGGTGTGCGGCAGTGACCGCAGGGGTGACAGAGAGTGCAAGAAATGCGAGGCTCGCGGCTCATGCCGGTCCTCGTATGTGACAAGTAAATAAGTATTGTGTATGGCGCAGGCCCACCGCTTCCCGGGCACAACTTGGAGGTCTGTGCTGGTGTGATCTGCACCATACGCGATCACTTAAACTCGTTTCCTCCTCCGCCAGGCCGTGTGGACCTACCCTCCTCCACACGGCTTTTTTATTGCGCCGAAAACTATACGCCTGCGCATCGAGCGTGTATTATTGACGGGTCTGGTGAGCGTTTAGGAGTAATCGTCATGACCCAAGCCCCCAATAGCCCAATTGCCGCAACAACCGGCGGCCTGCGCGACATCGTTGCGTTAAGCTCTTCAATCTGCTCAATTGAAAACGGCATCTTAACCTATCGCGGTATCACCATCGATGAACTGGCTGAAAATTCCACGTTCGAAGAAGTGGTTTTTCTGTTATGGAACGGACGCCTGCCCACACGTGCGGAACTTGACGATTTGCGGCAATCCATTGCCGAACAGGCTCAATTGCCGGAAGGGCTCCTGGCCATGATGAAATCGTTCCCGCGACGCACCACCCCAATGGAAGCCCTGAGGACCGCAGCCAGTGCCATGGCGATGTTTGATGCGGAATCAGAGGATATGTCCGTGGCCGCCAATCAGCGAAAATCGGTTCGCATTCTCGGGCAGATGGCCAGTGTAGTGGCGGCCTATGACCGTATCCGCAATGATCGTGAACCGCTGGTACCCCGAAGAGATTTAAATCTGGCGGCCAACTTTTTATACATGCTCACCGGGCGCTCACCCGAACCTCTGGCCACACGAGCGCTGGACAAAGCCTACATCCTTCATGCGGATCATGAATTAAATGCCAGTACCTTTGCTGCTCGCGTGGCGGCTGGAACCCTGACTGATATGCATTCGGCTCTGGTCGCCGCGATTTGTGCGCTGAAAGGGCCGCTGCATGGCGGTGCCAATGAGCAGGTCATGCGGATGCTCAATGAAATCGGCAATCCCGACACCGTGGATGCCTATATCCGCTCCAAGCTGGATAACCATGAAAAAATCATGGGCTTTGGCCATGCTGTTTACAAAAATGGCGATCCGCGGGCGCGACACTTAAAGGAAATGTCGCGGCAACTCGGGAAGCTTACGGGGCAACAGCGCTGGTATGAAATGTCCGTGCGCATTGAAGACATGGTGGTGCGAACCAAAAATCTCAAGCCGAACGTCGATTTCTACAGTGCTTCGGTGTATCACTATCTGCATATACCCGCAGATCTTTTTACGCCGATTTTTGCCATCAGTCGAACCAGCGGCTGGATTGCCCATATTCTAGAGCAATATTCCAATAATAAGCTCATTCGTCCCCGTGCGGAATATATTGGGCCGCGAAACCAGCATTGGAATTCGTTTGAATCCCGCTGAGGCAACATACTGCCCCGCAGAACTGCAATGAAACTCCACAACGTTTACCGGGCTTGATGACATGATAATTCTGGTAGTTGGACCCCATCCCGATGATCAGGAACTGGCAATGGGCGGAACAATCGCCGCACTGACCAGACAGAAACATCATGTCACGCTGCTGGATATGACCAATGGCGAACCAACGCCATTCGGTTCGCCGGAAGTGCGGGCCGGAGAATCCGCCGCCGCCGCCGAAATATTGGGCGTCAAAAGATTATCTCTGGGGCTGAAAAACCGCGAAGTGACATGGAGTATTGCCGCTCGACATGCCACGGCGGCAATCTTTCGCAGCGTCCGGCCCGATATTGTGTTTCTGCCCTATCCGACCGACGCCCATCCGGATCACCGGCAAGTTGCGCAGATTGCTCAAGACGCCCGCTTTGATGCCAAGCTGACAAAATCGACTATTCCGGGAGAACCGTTTTATCCTCCCAGACTTATTTACTATTTCTGTTCACACCTGCGGTTTAATTTTCCGGCATCGTTCTGTCTGGATATTTCTGACACCATGGATACCAAACGCGCGGCCGTACGGTGTTATGAATCTCAGTTCAGCACGGGACGCCCCGAGGAATCCCGATGGGAGATTCTCAATTATGTTGAGAATATCAACGCTTATTTTGGCGGAACCATTCGCCGCAGGTATGCCGAACCCTTTTTCGTTCAGGAAACATTGGGCTTAAAAACCCTCGATGGGCTGGCTTTTTGAATGGCGGTGTTGTAAGGTTTATTGTTTAGTTACAAGGATGACAATCGAATGACCAAAGAATCGCAGGGCACAAAAATTGAAGTACAGGAATCCTCCAGGCGCGAGGGGCCGCCAAAGGTACATAAATATTTTGAAGTGGTAACCAAGGTCGAAGGCAGCGATTTGCACATCAAGGCCGACGTGCTGCCGCGCGTGCGAAAATCCGGACGGCTGATTCCCACCACCGGCTCACCGCTGACCAATGCGGAAATCGAAGCCATGGTTAAAGAAATGCTCACCGAGGAGCAGTGGCATGATTTCTCGCATCGCGGTTCGTTGGATATCGCTTATGCGGTCAGCCCGACGGAACGATTCCGTGTTAATATCTTCCGGCAACGCGGAATGGTAAGCATGGCGGCGCGGCGCATTAATCCAAAAATTCCGAATTTTGCCCAGTTGCACCTGCCGGAAGTATTTGAAAAAATTGCGGAAAATGAGCAGGGGCTGGTCATGCTGGCCGGGATCACCGGCAGTGGTAAAAGCACCACGATTGCGGCAATGCTTCAACAGGTCAATGATCGGCGATCATGCCACATCATCACCATTGAAGATCCCATCGAATACACCTATGTCGACCAGAAGGCTTTTATCAACCAGCGTGAGGTGGGGCTGGATGTTGAAAGTTTTGAAATGGCAATCCGTTACATGATGCGTGAAGACCCGGATGTTATTTTGATTGGTGAAATGCGGGATCGCCTGACTTTCCAGGCCGCGGTGCAGGCCACCGAAACCGGTCACATGGTGTTTTCCACCATTCACGCCGCCAGCGCCCCGGGTGCCATTACCCGCGTGCTTGAACTGTTCCCGCCGGACATGCATATGAACATGCGTCAGGCCATTGCCAATAATATGAAAGCAATCATCTTCCAGAAGCTTGTGCCGGCCATTGATCCCGCCATTGGGCGCGTACCGGTGGTGGAAGTGATGTTGAATTCACCTTCGGTGAGAAAGTACATTCTTGAAGGCCGCGAAAATGAATTAACGCAGGTTATTCGTTCGGAACGCGGAGCCGGGATGATCGATTTTAATGACATGTTGTGTGAGTTGGTGGCCAGTGAAACCATCACCCACAAAGAAGCGTATATTGCGTCCCCGAATCCGGATGAATTGCGGATGCGCATGAAGGGCATTCGCACGAATTAAATTGGTGCATCGGGTAAGGTTTATTTGGAGGCATTGGCGGCGTCAAGGATGATTCCGTACGGAAAGCTCTGGCATAATTAGCCGGATCATGGTAAGTTTTGCGGTTGGCGGTCAGTAGATTCGTAGCTGAAGCTACGCGCGAAGGCAGGAATAATTGCTTTGATGTACGTAAATGTCATTTATGTTCTGGTGGCTGTTGCGATTCTCGTGCTGTGGGGCCGCTTTCTGGTCTGGATCGACAATGATCTTCCCAACATGCCGGAACAGCCCGCACAGTTGTGGAAAGGCGTGCTGCTGGCGTCAGTAGCGATTCTTCTGCTGATTTGGCTGCTGATCCCGAATTTCTGGTTTGCGCTGATTCTTAACATCTTTATTCCCGCGGCCCTGCTTGGTTATTATTGGCGAACACGTGTTCAGGTTCTGGGGAGTTCCGGAGATTTATTGGGAGCCATATCAGGGCACATGACGCAATTCTCGCTGGGGAGGCAGGCTAAAAAATCGGTCTCGCAACTGGGGTTGCGCTATCAGAACAAAGGCGGTAAGCCATTGCATCTGCCGGCGGTTGAAGATCCCGGTTACAACGGTGTGGTTCTGCTGGATCAATTGCTTATTCAGGGCCTTGAAAATCGGGCACAGCGCATTGATCTTCTGCCGTCCGATCAGGCGTATGAAATGTCCTTCACCACCGATGGTGTGGCGTATCCCCAATCCGGTATGCAGCGGTCCAACGCCGAGCCGCTGATTCAGGCTGTTAAGCAACTGACCGGTCTTTCGCTGGAGGAACGGCGTCGGCCGCAATCAGCTGATTTCACCACCCGTGATGCGGACAACAATCCGGTTCATTGGACCGCCAATACAAGCGGTACAACCGCCGGTGAGCGGTTATGGCTTCAGGTTAATGCCAAAGACAATTGGAAAATGCCGCTGGATCATCTTGGCATGTCGTCGGAACAACTCACCGCGTTGCGCGAGGTGTTAACGGGCAATGAAGGATTGTTCATTGTTTCATCGCCAGCCCACATGGGGCGTACCACCACGCTTTATTCGCTGCTGGCCAATCATGATGCATATACCACGAGCATCAATACCTTTGAAATTAATCCGCGCGCGGATTTTGAATCCATCTCCGTAACGCGTTTTGATCCTGCCGCGCTCAATGCCAGTCACTCCAAGGCACTGCAAAGTGTCATGCTCAAAGACCCGCACATATTAATGGTGGCACAATGCCCCGATGCGGCCACTGCGGAACTCATTGCAAAATACTCGCGGGAGGAACACCGCGTTTATGTTGGCCTGCGCGCCAACGACGCCTTTACGGCGTTGGAATTGTGGCGTAAGGTGCTGCCGGATAATCAGGTGGCGGCCGCACCGTTACGTGCGATTATCTCCCAGCGTCTGGTGCGTCTGCTGTGTCCGACGTGCAAAATCGCCTATCAACCCGATGAAGCCATGCTTGCGAAGTTGAACTTGCCGATCGGCCGCGATCTTTCAGCCTTCAAGGCCAATACGCAACCATCGCGCGATCAGAAGGGTAATTTAATCAAGTGTCCGGATTGCTCCAGCCTGGGCTACCGCGGGCAAACGGGAATATTTGAAATTCTTGTGATAAACGACGAAATTCGCAGAGCCATTGCCACTGGGCGCCCGGTGGAGGAAATTCGTACCTTGGCGCGTAAGAACAACATGATGGTTCTGGTGGAACACGGATTCCGAAAATTTGCCTTGGGCATTACGTCCATCCAGGAAGTTATTCGCGTATGTACCCCTGAAAAGAAGCCGGCGGCCAAGCCGAAAACTTCAACAGCGGGGGCCTCACGGGCGGGTGCGACCAAGGCGGGACAGATTCCCGGACAAACGCCGGGGCAAAGTCAGGCCGGAGTCAGTCGCGCGGGTAACTCACGGGCCGGCGGATCGTCCGCTGGAAGTCCGCCCTCCGGCGGAGTTGGAAACGACTGATTGGGACAGGCGTGCGAATGGTTGCTCAGGCCACGATTCGCCGCCGCAGCGCATTGGAAGATCATAGATGATTCTTCAATTCATCGTACTGTTGTTCATCATCCTCTTTGCGCTCTACATGGCCAATGAGGGGCCGCTGTCCGCATTGCTCCTGCTTTGCGCCAGCTTCTTCGCATCCACACTGGCTATGGGAGTCTATCAGGCCTGGTCCAAACCCATTCTGAATCATCGCCCGGATTTTGCCTATGGGGTTACCTTTCTGCTGGTATTTTTCCTCGCCTTTTCCCTTATTCGAACAGCGTTTGATTATCTTGTTCGCGGCGATGTTGAATTGCCGCTCTGGCCCGGACGCATCGTGGGAGGGGTCTTTGGCTTTTTCACCGCCATGATTTTAATTGGCTCGGTAATGGTTGGCGTGCAGATGCTGCCGCTGCCAAGCAGTATATTGGGCTACAGCCGTTACAGCACGGCACAGGATCTGGCCAGTAATTCACCCGGCGGATTGTGGCTCAATCCCGATGGTTTTGTCACGAGTTTATGGGCAATGGTCAGTGGCCGAAGTCTCGGTGCGCATTCGTTCAGTAAGTACAACCCGGAACCGTTGCGGCAGTTTTATGCGGATCGCTATACGGTGCAATATGCCGGAGCCAAGGCTCTTCCGCCGAGTCTCCTGCATGTTCCCTTCGCCGCACCCTTGCCCGTTGCAATGATCAAACGTTACAACATTCCCGCGGACGGAAAACAGGTGATTCTGGTTCGCACCGAAGTCAGCCATGGCAGTACGCAGCCGAACGTCAGTTCCGACCAGGGCTATTTCCGATTAACCCCCGCCGAAGTGCAGTTGGTTACCACGAGCGGCGGAATGTATTTTCCCAGCGGCTACCTTAAGGAAGGTCAGCGCTATACCCCCTTGAAACTCAATGATCCGATGGTCGATGACTACCGAACCGTTCATGGCCATCGGCGCGTGGTTCAGGACTGGATATTTCTTATTCCCGACAACGATAAACCGCTGGTTTTCCGCATGAAGCAGACGGCGGCGGTAAATGTGTCAACGGGGCTGGCCAGCGAAAAGCTCGAAGTTCTGCGGGCGTCGGATTATCCGCAGTTGCCCTACAACAATTCGTCGCTTGAAGTGCAATTGGCGGCTAAGAATCTGTCATCTGCTCCCGTTGATTTGTGGATTATTCCGTCCGGCACGCGGATGGCCGACGTGAGATTCGTCATGCAATCAGCCTCGGCCCGACTGGGCCGCATCCGCCGTGCGATCAATGGCGGCAAGCCACCCTGGTCGTCGGCTAGTATCAGCGGAACTCCCAACACTACCATGATTCAGATGTACCATCAAAACGCGCTGAATTTGCGGTTGCAGCATGATGCGCCGTGGTCACAGATACTGCCGGTATTATTTGCCTCGCAGGTTGGAACCAATACCAATAATTCGCTCACGCGCATTCGCAGTTACTTCCGTGATACGCTTAAGCCGGTGCTGGCTAAGCAACGGGTGGCGGCGCGAATGCTCAATGCGCAGGGCCAGCTCAATAAACCCATTAAGCTGGGACCGGGCCAATATGACGTTCTGATCTGGACGCACTCGGCGGCTCAGATGCGCGTTTGGCTCAAGAGCGTCACTGTGCATGAGGGTGGTAAGGCCAGTGTGCAGGTGGTATCGGGTGATAAAATAGTGAATTACTCAATATCAAAATGAAGTTTTTTTTCTCCTCGGTGACTTGACCGTCGCTCAGGTGTGCTAAAATAACAGATGTAACATCGTTGCGGGCCGTGGGTGGCACGCACAAAGGGCAATTTTTTTTCAGGAGTATCATTATGGCTTTTCAGCTTCCTTCTTTACCGTATGACTTTAGCGCATTGGAACCGGTTATCGATACGCAAACCATGCAGATCCACCATGGCAAGCATCATGGCGCGTACGTTACCAACCTGAATAATGCCATCGCCGGCAAGGCCGCTTTGGAGGCCAAAAGCCTCGAGGCGCTTATCAGCGATCTGTCGGCTGTGCCGGAGGATATCCGGGTCGCTGTGCGCAACAATGGCGGCGGCAATGCCAATCACAGCATGTTCTGGCAGATTATGGCACCCAAGGGAAAAGGCGGCGGCGGCGAGCCTACCGGCGACTTGGCGGCGGCAATCAAATCCACCTTTGGTTCCTTTGCTGATTTCAAGACACGCTTTGGAGAGGCGGCCACCAAACGGTTTGGTTCGGGCTGGGCGTGGCTCGTGCTGAAAGATGGAAAACTGGTCATTGGTTCAACCGCCAACCAGGATAACCCGCTGATGGGAGAAGCTGTCTGCGGGTTGGGCGGCAAGCCGATTCTCGGGCTGGATGTCTGGGAACATGCCTATTATTTGAAATATCAAAACCGTCGGCCTGAATACATCACCAACTGGTGGGAAATTGTCAACTGGACCAAAGTGGCGGAAATTTATCAGTCATCAAAATAATTTTGTCCCCGGCCATGTAACATGTATTGGACAACGCCCAGGCGGGTAATGCCGCTTGGGCGTTTTTTTTATGCTTCAAAAATCTCGTTCATTGGCACCTTTGCATGGTCGTTCACGAATGTGCCGCTACAGGATTGAATGGAAATTATTTTCACCGGTCTAAAAAGCGGTGGAAATCGGAAATTCGATTACAATTCCACATCATGAAACGCATTTATGCCATCGTTTTGAAACTGCTTCCGATGTTCGCACTGGTTGTGCCATTGCTTTTCGCCTTGACCGCCGCACATGCCCGCGCTGGCGGTGGTGAGGGTTTTGGCGGTGGTGGATTCGGCGGCGGTGACAACGGGGGCGGCGGCGGCGGTGGGGGAGTTATTATCTGGTGGATCGTGGAATATCTGGTCCTGGAGCATCCGGTCATTGGTATTCCTGTATTGATTGTAGCCGCGATTTTATATTATAAAACCCACACTTCCGTCGCCGGCTATGTCCGCGATCAGCGCACGCAGGCCGGCCTTGCGGCCGTCGATGAAAACGCCGAGGCCGCGGCGGTGCGCGAATTGCAGCAATCCGATCCGGCATTTGATCTGCAAAAGTTTTACGGTCGGGTGAATACAGCTTTTCTGAAAATTCAGGATGCCTGGTGCGCCCAGAATCTGCAAACCATCCGCCCGTTTATTTCCGACGGCACACATGAACGATTCGGCCTGCAGTTCACGGAACAGAAACTCGATTCCGTGCGTGATCGAATGAAAAATATTTCCGTTCAGCAAGTACAGATGGTGCAATTGATACATGACAATGTATTTGATTCCGCAACCGTCCGTATTACCGCCTCGGCTGTGGATCAAACCCTTTCCACCATGGACGGCACGGTTATATCCGGATCTGGTGAGGTGGAGGAATTCACGGAATACTGGACTTTTCTGCGCCGCCGGGGAGCAAAAACCCCCAATGGAGCCGGTCTGATTGAAGGAAATTGCCCGAACTGTGGTGCGGCCATTGAACTCAATGCCGGTGCCCAATGCCAGAGTTGTCACGCTTTATTGCGCAGCGGTCAATACGACTGGGTGCTGGCGGAAATAACCCAGGATTCCCAATGGGAGCCGGAAACATCACGCGATACGCCCGGTGTAACGGCGCTGCAAACCCGTGATCCTGATTTCACGCTTGCCGGATTGGAAGATCGGGTTTCCGTGATATTCTGGCGAAAGGTTCTGGCGGATCGGCTCGGGAAGGTGGACCCGCTGCAGAAAGTGTCAGCGGCATCATTTACCCAACGCTACAGCGCTCTGCTGGCCCCGCAGGCCGATGGTCAGCGGGCCTTCTGGGGTGATTGTGCGGTGGGGGCGGTGCAAACCATGGGAATTATCACCGGTGCTCCAATGGATAAGGCTCTGGTTGAAGTGCGATGGTCGAGTCGGCGGTATCAGACCGATGCAACTGGAAAAACGAGAAAAACGCCGCAGAGCAATCTCGCCCACCATCTGATGGTTTTGGAGCGCCAAAGCAGTGTCAGAAGCGATCCGGATAAGGGTATATCCTCCGCGCATTGCCCGAACTGCGGCGCTCCGGTTATGGATGATACATCCAATGCATGCAGTTTCTGCGGTACGGTACTTAATGATGGCTCCAGCGACTGGATTCTTCTTGATATGCTGCCGGTATACGGACAGGACGCACAGGATTTACTTCTGGCTCTGGCGCAAAACAATAACCTGATTTCAGATCCCGCGAAAACGCGCCAACAGGTTGCGGCAATGCTCAATGTCGCACCGCCGCCGCCCAGTGGTCTGTTGGCTTGGATGGTTAAATCGGTAGTGGACAACGGCAATATTGACGGTGGCGAAGAACGCATGTTGCGGCATATGGCGGACCGGCGCGGTGTCACCGATGAACAGTTGCACCGTATGATGGACGCGGCGCGCCGCGGAGAATTGCAGATCACCGAACCCCAATCACCCGATGAAATTCATCGCTGGCTCGGGGCCATGGTGGCCGCCGCCGTAATGGACGGCGAATTAACTCCCACGGAACAGCGGTTAATTGCGACGGTTGGTCAAAAATATGGCTTAAGCTCATATGACATAAAAATGCTGATCCGGCAGCAGCATGACCAGCTTTATGCTGCCGCCCGGCAGGCGTTAAGTGATCGCCGCCAGCAAATGCGTACCGCAAGTGGTGCTGCGAGCCGGTAAGCATGGCGTGTGCTCAATGAAACGAAAGCCGAAAAAAGTTCAAGCCGCTCCCGGTTCGGCCATAACTTGCGCTTTGACATATCCGCCGCTTTCAAACATGATCGACAATTATGAAAAGCCAGACCGTTGAACATTCTCCCGTTGCCACATCGTCCGCGGACTTTGCGCAGCGACTGTGGAATTCCGGACAGGAACTGCTGGCGGCGGGGCGGTACGTTGCTGCCCGGAGAGAATTGGAGGCCGCCGAACGACAGGCTTTCCTTAAACGTGATGCGGCCTTGCTGGCACAGATATATCTGCCGCTGCTGGAGGCGGCTCGGCAAATTCGACAGTTCTGCTGCGATGGCGTTATCGCTTTGACCCCGGCAAACAGCCGGGAACATCGTTTGGCCCTGCGGGAAGTGTCTAAAGCCGGCGGCGTGTTGCTGAAGATTCAAGCTGCCGGCCTGAATCATCCCGGTACCTTGTCGATCCCCGCCGAGGTCCCGGTGGAATCGCTGCGTATTGTACAACAGCACCACCATTGGCGAATTACAACGCCTTGTCGCAAAAAATTACATGATCCACAGCCACAGCCCAAAGGTATTGAAGTGTCATGGACACGCGATGCTCGAAAGGTTATCGCGCCGGCCCCGCCTGATGCGCTCGTGGCTATACTTCCGATGCCGGGTGTTTATCATCCGGGGAATCCATACCATGCTCAGGCTCGAGAAACGCTTTTATTAACTTTTGAGGCATTGGCGCTGTACTGGCTGGCACGACAGGGCGCGTTACCCCCCGGTTGGACGGAATTGTCCATTCTGCGTCAGGCCCGGAGCATTGACCCCGCTTGTGAACGGGTTCTAATGCGGATGATGACCGTTGCCCAGGCACTCATCTGACCGCTTGGTTTGGCTTGCAGTGTGTTGAATCGCAACCGCCGAAGAGCCGCACCCGATTTTGTGCAAAAGCCCTGTAAGCTCTGTCCGCGATTGTTCGCACAGGAGGCAAACGCAATAATGCGATCATGAGCCGCCGATCCAGCCGCGGGGGCAATGCATTCCAAATGCATATAAATGCCTCCACCTCGGTAAAGACCTGTCCGTCGGCCGTCAATACGTGCATGACATCATGCACACGTTGAGCGTCCAGCCCATAAGCGGTAGCATTGAAATCCGGCGCGGCGATGTCAATGGCTCGAAGGTGCCCGAGACGATCATGCCGAAGATGGCGTTGGATTTCCCGGTTACAGACCGGACATTGACCATCATAAAAGATGCGAAGCGGATATTGTTGTGATACTTGTTGCATACGAGGTAACGTTAGGCGAGTAGTTCGGACGAATCCAGTAGTGAATAGTGTATTTTCGTGTTTGTGTTAAATCGAAAAAAGTGTGACCGTGGCGAATTACAGTGAAAATGAATTCCGTCAGAGCCAACGTTTACCATAGGAAGCGCGGATCGAACCTAAAACCGTTATCCGCGTAATAAAGGAAGGGCCTGATGGCCACGGATGAAGATCTTGTTGCGGAGTTTGTGGCCGGTAATCAGGCTGCATTTGCCGAATTGGTGGAACGCTACCGCCGGGAGCTTTTCAGCTTCTTGCAGCGCTTTGTCAATGAGGCGGCTTTAGCGGAGGATTTGTTTCAGGAAACTTTCATTCAGGTCTATCGCAGCGCTGCGACGTTTGACTCCAAACGGCGGTTTCGTCCGTGGTTATTCACCATTGCGGCCAATAAAGCTCGCGATTATTTGCGTGCCAGTATGCGGCGGGGCACGCAGTCGCTGGATAATAGCTCCGGCCATGACGGCGAACAGGGAACATTCTTGGACCTGATGGAGTCTGATACGCTATC
Organism: Planctomycetota bacterium; assembly: GCA_021810145.1. Taxonomy (GTDB): domain Bacteria; phylum Planctomycetota; class Phycisphaerae; order WQYP01; family WQYP01; genus JAMDCX01. The sequence goes on from JAJZJL010000014.1 coordinate 31,112, forward strand.
CGCCCCGGACCGGTTAATTGATATGGAGGACGCCGATGCGGTTCGGCAAATCATCGCCCGGCTGCCGGCGATTTATCGCGAGGTGCTGTTGTTAAGCTATTACAACCGCTTCGCGTATAAAGAAATTGCGGAAATGCTGGGAATTCCGCTGGGAACGGTAAAAAGTCGTCTCCACTCGGCTCTGGCCATGTTTGGCGAAGCCTGGAGTGTGCGATCAGGCGAAAGGAAGCAACGTGATTAAAAAACCGTGGGCGATACAGCCCCGGCGCGCCGGGAGTAAAAAGGTGAAATGCCATGTTAAACCCTGACAGTGATAATCAGGAAATTCCCCAAAAGCCATTAGCCGATCATGAGGCTGCGTATATCGATGCAATCCTTGAGCACGGCAACTTGGATCACACCGGTGAACAAAATGTTGACAACGTGGCATGTCCGCCCCGATTGACGGAAATTATTCATGCGCTGTCGCAATTGCCGCCCGTTGAGCCGCCGGCGGATTTGACCCGCCGCACCGTTGCGGCGGCGGGAGCTGTCGCTATTCCGCCAAGCGTGCTTCCTGCCGACAAATCTATGCTTACCAATACCCGGCTCCAGCGTCGAATATGGGACCCGCGCAAGGCGGACATTGCGGTGATGCTCGTTGCGGCGGCCCTGCTGCTGACGGTAACAATTTTTCAGCTTAACAAAGCTCGCACACTGGCGGTTCAGTCTTCCTGTGCCAACAATCTGGCTCTTCTGGGTACCGCTTTCGGACAATATTCGGCGACCAACAATGGACTGCTTCCAAGCGAGGTTATTCCAGCCGACCATAACTGGCTGCCGCGCAGCATGGCTCCGCAGTTGCATCGAGCCGCCAATGCGCATTGCAATCTGGCTGATCTATCACCCATGCTTAATGCGCCCGCACGCTACAGCTCCTGGACCCGGATGATTTGTCCGGCGGTTGCAGGCACATCGACGACGGTATTGTTTAATCCCGCGGAAGATCATCCAGTATGGTCTTCAATTGGATATAGCTACATAGATCAATTATCCGACTACCACCATCACTGGGGACAAGCCGGACATGTGGCGGTACTGGCGGATCGCAATCCATTGTTTTACGGCGGTGGCGCGCAACAGGTAAACATGAATTCATGGAATCACAATTGCCTGGGCCAGAATGTGCTTTACGACGATGGCAGTGTTTTCTGGACCCGCACGCCTGATGTCGGTCCCATGCACGATAATATATGGACCCTGGGAAGACCGCCCTTGCGGGTCTATTCAGGCGTGGAAGAGCCTGCCTCGCGCTACGATATTATTTTGGTTCCCTAGCGAATGGTGAGCCGCGGCAAGGCGCTGCGGCAATTCAGAAACAGCCACAATTAAAAGACGTATTTCAGCTTGCGACCTTTGCAATCAGCAGAACATTGTCAAACGGTGTGCCTTGACTCATCGGTACGCTTGTCACGTTAAATCCCAACGATTGCAAAGCCTGCCGCCATTGATCCAGCGTGCGACAATACAACTTTACCAGCCCATGGCCGCGGGCAGCGGCGGCCATGACATCCACCCAATTGCTGAGGCGGAAGGGCCAGCCGCCCGCCGCATTTCCGATACGCAATAGCAGTGTGCCCCTGGTACTCAGTGCCGCGCGCACGCGGCGCAGAACATCATCCTGCGCCGGAGAATCCATGTAATGCAGCACATCAAGAATAACCACCACATCCGCCTGCCCGAATGCCGCGGTGCGGATGTCTCCCTGTTCCACCTGCACGCCTTCGCTGATTAAAACGCTGGCACGCCGCACATCTTTGGGCATCAGTTCGATGCCGCGATACGTTGTTGCCTTTGGGGCACTGGGCCAATCCGTGGGCCATGTGCCCGCGGAGCACATGGCCTCCGCCGCCCGCAGCCACGCCGCCAGCAGCCCCTGCCCGCAGCCCAGATCCAGTATTCGTGATCGCTCTGGAATCAATCCATGTTCCAATAGTCCGAAAAATACCGGATCTCCGCCCAGTTTTCCCTTCGCAAAATGCCATGCAAAAGGACCGGCTGCCCGATACGGTTGGGCGGCAGTTGTCACCATTTCCTTTTTCCATCCGGCGATGTGCTTTATCTGTTCCATCACGCGAGGCATTGTATCCGTACAAGGCACAATTGATAATGCCAATGACCAAATGCCGGTCAACCAACGCTCTAATCGAACAAAATACGAAATTATTGCCTTCCCGCCGCAGTCCCGATCTCAATCGGGATCGAAACCCGCGGTCTTATTCGCGAACAAAGCGTCAATAACAATTAAGTCACGTCCGCGATCAACGGCTATGCGATGCCTTCCCGATAGCCGTCGGAACTGCGGAACTGCCTGACCGCCCGTTTCGTGGGTCAGGATTTGATGCCGCCCGGTTTTACCAGGCGCAGCCAGCTTTGTATTTTGTTCAAGGCCTCTTGAGTGTCGCTGTGAATTTGAAAAAGCGTATCCAGACGGGTGGTGGAAAACACCTCCCGGATTTCCGGACGGATGGAGGCCAGGCGAATTTGCCCCTGATGCGCAATAATTTCCTGCCGCAGGTTCAATAAAGTTCGCAATGCCATGGATGATAGATGCTGCACCATTGCGAAATCAATCACCACAAGTGGAGGCTTCTTTTCCTTGATTGCCATCCGAATATCGCCTTCAATCCGATCCAGCACGGCCGCGTCCAATAGTTGTTCGCTGCGCAGTTCGAGCACAATTACCGGATCATGTTCAACAATCTTAATTGGTGATAAACGATCTATGATTGCACCTCCGGCCATGAAAGATGTCCCGATATGACACACAAAAACTAAGTCCGGGCATCACCGTGCCTAAGATACCCGCTTGCGGTGCGGGAGTAAATTGTGAATGGGAGAGGCGCAAGCCAAAACAAGTCCATGCCCAGCCCGAACAAAGAACAATAAAATAATATTTGACACAAATCGGCGAATGGGTATACTACCCAATCTTGGCTTTGGTCGAAAGCTCACTACTTTCAGCAAAGACAGGCAAAATATCATGACTGGTGCAGGTTTGCCGGTCAGATTGAACGGAAAAAACGCGGGTAAAGCCGATACAACGGACAGGATAAGTATGTCAGCAGCAGCCCCACATGAAAGAATTCGCATCCGTATGGAAGCCTACGATCACCGGGCGTTGGACTCTTCGGCCAAGGAAATCGTGGACCATGCCAAACGCACCAGTGCCAAGGTATTTGGGCCGATTCCGTTGCCCACCCGCGTTGAGAAATTTACTGTTTTGCGGTCTCCCCACATTGACAAAAAGAGCCGCGAACAGTTTGAAATCCGCACACATAAGCGGATTATTGAAATTATGGAACCCACCCCCCGCACCATTGAAGCGCTGAACCGCCTGGTGGTGCCTGCGGGTGTGTTTGTAAAGATCAAAGCGTAAACAGGTTCCTGCATTGGATACTGTTTCACGCGGCATGAACGGTTAAATTCCGTCGTTCATCGCCACCTGAGTGATCTCGGGCAAGCCGGTTGCAATGTTCTCGTGGAACGTTCGCAGGTCTTGCCTCGCTAAGCCAGTTTTATTGCACCGTCTGAAAAGCGTTGCAGTGCCGACTGGACGGGATATCCGGGAGAACCTGACACCATCCCAACGCGGGACGGAAAACGGGTTCCCAGATGAGCGTAACGACGGCAGAGGTATGCCATGAGCGATAATGGTAACAATAATCTATTGGCTGCATTACTTGGCCGCAAGGTCGGTATGACGCAGATCTATGATGACGCTGGAACCATCATTCCGGTTACGGTTGTGCAGGCTGGTCCTTGCGTGGTGACACAAGTCAAAACCGAGGAAGGCAAGGATGGCTATAATGCCGTCCAATTGGGCTTTGAAGACATCAAAGATCGTCGAAGCACAAAACCCCTCATCGGCCACTGTAAAAAGACCGGTCAGACAACTGCCAAGCGGTTCTTCCGTGAAGTTCGTTTGACTGAAAAGCCAACCGTTGCTGCGGGTGCAACTTTGGACGTTTCCACATTTGATACCATCAAGTGGGTTGACGTAGTCGGAACCAGCAAGGGTAAAGGCTTTCAGGGCGTAATGAAACGCTGGAATTTCGGCGGCCAGCCGGCCTCGCATGGCACGGAGCGTAAGCACCGCTCGCCAGGCGGTATTGGTGGTGGTCAGGCACCTCGAGGTCATGGTCGCGGTATCAAGAAAGGCAAGAAGATGGCCGGTCATCTGGGCGTCGAGCGGGTCACAGCCCGCAATCTTGCCTTGGTTGGTGTGGATAAGGAAAAAAATCTGCTGTTGATTAAAGGCGCTGTACCGGGTGCCAATGGCGGGCTGGTTTTTGTACGCAAAGCAAAGACCAAAAAAATTCCGGTGGCTGGTTAAGTACGTGTGATAATTACGGGCCGGCTGGAAAGCCATGGTCCGGTAGAATCAGGTGATGGCTCATGATTGAATTGCCCATATACAACCAAACAGGTCAAGAAGTGGCGAAGTTCTCCGTGGACGAGACACTGCTGGGCGGCGAAGTTCGACCCGCATTGCTCAAACAGGCGGTGGTGATGTACCATGCCAACCAGCGTCAGGGAACCGTCGCAACCAGAGGCCGCGGCGAAGTTGAAGGCTCAACGAAAAAGCTTTATGCCCAGAAGCACACCGGTAACGCCCGGCGTGGTAATCTGCGTACCAACGTGATGAAGGGCGGCGGAATGGCGTTCGGCAAAAAGCCTCGCGAATTTCGTCAATCCATGCCGATTCAACAACGCCGGCTGGCTCGCAACAATGCGATTCTCGCCAAAATTCAATCCAATACCCTTAGAATTCTCGACCAACTCAGTGTTCCAAGCTGCAAAACCAAAGAAATGACCAAAGTGCTCAAAGCCATGCAGGTCGATCGTACGGTCTTGATTGCCCCTGTTGGTGTAGATCAGAATCTTTTGAAATCAACCCGCAATATTCCGACGGCGAAAATTAAGCCGGCGGCAGAACTTAATGCTTATGACATACTTCAGGCTCGTACGCTGCTGATGACGCGCGAGGCGCTTGAGGGTGTTCTTAAAGCCGCAAAACCGGCGAAGAAAAGTGAGTAACACCGGCTTGGCGATGGTCCAAAATAAGGTAAATGAAACGGGACGTGAATCATGGAACTTGAATTAACAGAAGTCATCCGCAGGCCGGTGGTAACGGAGAAATCCGCCCACTTGGGTAACGCGCGTAACAGCTACACTTTTGAAGTGGATGATCGTGCGGACAAGACCCTCATTAAAAAAGCCATTGAATCGCTTTATCATGTGCATGTTGAAGCGGTGCGGACGGTTGTGGTGGCTGGTAAGCCCAAACGCACCCGAACCGGTCACAAAATTACGCCTTCTTGGAAAAAGGCGATCGTTCAAGTACACGCGGATGAAAAGATCGAAGTGTATTGAAATATACCAGGATGGATCAGGAACTTATGCCGCCAATACAGGTGGCTTGGATCAGCGAGTGAATCATGCCAATTAAAACATACAAACCGACTTCCGCCGGCCGACGTTTCAGCTCGGTTAACGCATTTACCGAGATAACCCGCAATGAGCCGGAAAAATCACTTACCGAGCCTAAAGTAAAAACCGGTGGACGCAATCATCGTGGATGGATTACCTGCCGGCACATCGGTGGGGGACACAAACAGCTATATCGCCGAATTGACTTTAAACGCAACAAAGATGGTATTGCCGCGAAGGTCGAATCCATCGAATACGACCCCAATCGCAGTTCATTTATTGCTCTTCTTCAATACGCCGACGGCGAAAAGCGATACATTCTCGCACCGCAGGGCGTAAAAGTTGGCGACTCCATCGAAAGCGGCAGTAGGCCCGATATTGAAAAAACTCCCGGCAACGCGATGCCACTTGAAATTGTCCCAGTGGGTATTGAAATTCATAATATTGAAATGAAGCCTGGCCAGGGTGGACAGATTGTCCGCAGCGCCGGCGGCGTGGCCCGCCTCATCGGTAAAGATGCCGGCCTGGCCACCATTCAATTGCCATCCGGTGAAGTGCGGCAGATCAACTGGAAATGCCGGGCTACCATCGGCCAGATTGGCAACGCTGACTGGTTCAATATCCGTTGGGGTAAAGCAGGCCGCATGCGATATCGGGGCATCCGCCCGACCGTTCGTGGCGTGGCGCAGAACCCGGTTAGCCACCCGCTTGGCGGTGGTGAAGGGCGTTCCGGCGGTGGTCGCCATCCGGTAAGTAAATGGGGTGTTCCGGCCAAGGGCGGAAAAACCCGCAATCCGCGGAAGAATTCGTCCAGCAAGATTTTGCGCCGCCGCATGACCGTGCGGTATGGCGAATCGGTATTGCGTAGACGTTAAGGTTTCGGAAGTTATCAGGAACCGGGTGTGCTGGTGCGGCCCGGATAGATGAAAGTTGCTCGATAGAGCGAGGAATTCATGAGTCGAAGCTCGAAAAAAGGCCCGTTTGTTGCGTATCACCTTCTGGAAAAGGTCAACCGGCTCAATGAGCGCAACGCCAAGGATGCAATCAAGACCTGGTCGCGAGCCAGTACGATTGTTCCGGATTTTGTCGGACACACCTTTATGGTGCATAACGGCAAAGCCCATGTGCGAGTGTTTGTGACCGAAGACATGGTCGGCCATAAACTTGGGGAATTTGCCCCTACGCGTACGTTCAAAGGGCACACCATGGTCAAGAAGGAAGAAGGGGCCTGATACAGGCTGGATCGCTAAAGTGCCCGGAGCAAAATCGAACTCCGGACTTTTCAGCAACGCAATAAGGATTTGGATATGACTAACTTTGTTTCAACCTGGCGATTCGCCAAGATCGCGCCGCGAAAGGCTCGACTCGTGGCGGATCTGATTCGCGGTAAATCCGTCGATGAAGCTTTCGACCTCCTGAAGTTTTCGAAAAAGCGTGCGGCGGTCATGATCGTGAAAGTTTTGAAGGCTGCTGTGGCCAGTGCTGATTCTCAACAGGTTAATGTCAGCAATTTGTATGTCGCCGAATCCTTCTGCGATGCCGGTCCAATTATCAAACGTATGATGCCCAAGGATCGCGGCAAGAGTTATCGCATTCTGAAGCGCACCAGCCATATCACGGTTGCCGTCTCCGACGGTGCCGACGAAAGGGCCGAGGCCGCCGCAGAACGAAAGAGGAATAAAAGAAAACCGCGTGCGGCGAAGGCCAAGGCGGCATAAACGTGCTAAGTGTATGTCTGGCTGAGGTATGGCCAGACGGAAATACTGAATCCGGCACCTGCGAAAAGCATGATCCGGCAGTGAAGAGGTAAACATGGGTCAGAAAATCAATCCAGTTGGGTTTCGTACCGGGATAACCGAGGGCTGGTCGAGCCGTTGGTTTGCACCGAAGAAACTCTTCGGCGAGTTGCTGGTGGAAGACCAGAAAATTCGTGATTTTGTGGATGACAGACTGAATCGCAAGCCGCCTTATGCGGCAGTTGCGCGAACCGAAATCGAACGTACCCGCGAAGAGTTGAAAGTGATTCTTCACACGGCGCGTCCTGGCGTGGTCATTGGTCCCAAGGGCGCTGAAGTTGATAAGCTTCGCGACGCTCTGGAGGAACTTACACGCCGCAAAGTGAAGGTCGAGATTGCCGAAATTGGCAATCCGGACCGGGATGCCAAGCTTGTGGCGGAAGGTATCGCCGAGCAATTGAAGAAACGTGCGTCTTTCCGTCGTGTTCTCAAGCAGAAGGCGGAAGGTGCCATGAACGCCGGCGCTTTGGGGATTAAAATTCAGATTTCCGGCCGAATCGGTGGTGCGGAAATTGCCCGGGTGGAAAAGCATATTTCCGGAAGTATTCCCCTGCACACGCTGCAGGCGAGTATTTCGTACGGACTGGTGCATTGTGAAACGCCTTACGGTGTCATTGGTATCAAGGTATGGATTTACCGCGGGTTGTACGCCGACCTCGATGCCGCTGCCGAAGCAGCCGGAACCGGTCGCGCTCCGCGGCGGCCACGGCGCAGGTAAGGCGGGAAGTTGGTAGTGTTAAGCCCATTTTTTGAAGAAATGGGTATTAGGAGTAACAAGCATGGCTATGATGCCGGCACGAGTTAAATGGCGCAAACAGCAGCGCGGAATCATGAAGGGCAACGCCACGCGCGGCAACAAGGTAAGCTTCGGTGAATTTGCGCTGCAATCCCTGGAGCCGGGCCGCATCACCGGGCGGCAGATTGAAGCCGGCCGTATGGCCTGCAGCCACTACCTGGCGCGTGAAGGCCGGGTTTATATCCGGATTTTTCCGCACAAGAGCTTTTCGAAAAAACCTCTTGAAACGCGAATGGGAACCGGAAAGGGCGAACCGGAGTTCTGGGCCGCTGAAGTGAAGCCCGGAACGGTGATGTTTGAAATCGCCGGTGTTGATGAGATCGTGGCGCGACGGGCCTTTTCCCGTGTGGCCTGCAAAATGCCGGTTCGTACCCGGTTTGTGCAGCGCCGCCACACAATGTAAGACAAAGTGGACAGGCAAAGGTGACGAATGGCAACAAAAAAGAAACAGATGCTGGATGAGCTGCGAAAGCTCGATGAAACGCAGTTGAACGCCCGTGAAGCTGAACTGCGCAGAAGTATTTACGATTTGCGCGTTCAGCGCGTTAACGGCGGGCTGAAAGATACGTCGCTATTTCGCAAAAATCGAAAAGAAATAGCCCGTATCCGCACACTGGCGCATCAGCGGAGTGTCCAGGGACAGGCGAGTTAAGTTGTGATTTTGTCAGCAGGATATGATATGACCATTGAAAGCAATACAACCCAGAAATCGGCTCGCGTGCTGCGATCACGCATTGTCGGCGTGGTAACCGGAGATAAGGTAAACAAAACCCGCAAGGTGGTTTTTGAATATCTCTCCCGGCACTCCAAGTACAATAAATACATCAAGCGCAAAACGGTTTTGCATGTGCATGACGAAAACAATGAAAGTCATGTTGGCGATCATGTTGAAGTTATGCAGTGTCGGCCGTACAGCAAAACCAAGTCCTATCGGCTCGTGCGCATTGTGACCCGCGGCCCGCGGATTGATCTCTCGGCCATTACCGGTGAAGCATCGCAGATGTTTGAGCGTCGCAAGCAGGATGCGGACGCCTCCGCCGCCGTTGGGCAGGCCTGACAGGATTTTTAGAATTGGTTGCCTTTGTTTAAAAGTACAATCGAAACGAACAGACTGGTGTAATTATGATTCAACAACAAACAAGACTTGATGTCGCGGATAACACAGGGGCCAAACAGGTCATGTGCATTAAAGTCCTCGGCGGCTCATCGGCCCGCGGCAAGTTTACCCGCAAAACCGCCAACGTTGGTGACCTGATTGTGGTGGCGGTAAAAAAAGCCATGCCCAATGGCGATGTTAAAAAGGGAGAGGTCGCCAAGGCGGTCATTGTGCGTACCAGTCAGCCGATTCGACGGGCTGACGGAAGCTATGTCCGCTTTGATCGCAACGCCGCGGTTCTGGTGGATAACGAAAGTGCCCCGCGCGGCACGCGCATTTTCGGGGCGGTCGCCCGAGAACTGCGTGAAAAGAATTTTATGAAAATTGTATCGCTGGCCAGCGAAGTGGTTTGAAGCGGCCCATTATGCCGTTGAAGGATGGTCTGAATTATGGCAGCACGTATACGTAAAGATGATATTGTAATCGTTCGCTCCGGGGCGGATCGCGGTAAAACCGGGAAGGTTCTCGCGGTATATCCGGATAAACAAGAGGTTCTCGTTGAGGGAATCAACGTGAAATGGAAACATATCCGTCCCTCCGAGCGCAACCGGCGGGGTGGCCGCATACAAAAGCCCGCACCGCTGCCGTTGGGTAAAGTTCAGCCAATTGATCCGACCACCCACAAGGGTTGCCGGGTTAAATTTGTGATACGCGATGGACAGAAGCATCGGGTGGCGGCTAAAACCGGCAGCGATCTGGGCGTTGTAGGTCGAGCCTAAGCGAAATCGCCGGATAAACAGAAAATCAGAGGTACTGAAATTATGGCAAAAGAAGAAAAAGAAAAGAAAGTAAAATCTGCTCCCACCGCGGAACAGATTGAGGCTGCGAAAGCGGCCAAAGCGGCGAAAAAGGCTGAAAAAGCCGGTGTGGCGAAAGAGGCCGCACCGGAAGTTGTGGAATCCGGTAAAGCTCAGGCCTTCCCGGAAGGGTACTGCCCTCGTTTGTACCGGCGGTACAACGAGCAAGTCGCTCCAGCTTTGGCCAAGGAACTGGGCATTACAAACCGTATGGCCATCCCGCGTATTACCAAAGTTGTAATCAGCGCCGGATTGGGCAAGGCGATTACGGAAAAGCCCCGGCTCGAAGCTGCGATCAAAGAATTGACCCAGATTGCCGGCCAGAAAGCGGTGGTATGTCAGGCCCGCAAGAGCGTATCGAACTTCAAGCTGCGGCAGGGCATGGAAATTGGTGCCAAGGTCACGCTGCGTGGTCAGCGTATGTGGGAATTTATGGATCGGCTGATCACTTTGGCCATTCCACGTGTGAAAGATTTCCGCGGCCTGCGAACCAATGCGTTTGATGGTCGTGGAAACTATAATCTTGGTTTGACCGAACAGACGGTATTTCCGGAAGTTCAAACCGACCGCATTACGTTTCATCAGGGCTTGGCGATCACCATCGTGACGACAGCCAAAGATGATAAGGCCGGATTTGCATTGTTGAAATTCCTGGGAATGCCGTTTCAGAACGATCAGGCAGGCTCGAACGTGCGGAAAGCCGGATAATCCGGTTAAGTTGAATTGATAAACAAACCGCTGAAGTTGGCGGTTGTAAAATAATGGTAAGGTATTAAGAGTTTTTGAGTCAGGCGTAGAATATGGCGACAACAGCGTGGAAAAATCGGTACAAAAAGCGGCAGGCTTTGGTCGAGCAGTATGCGGAGTTGCGGCGCAAGCTCAAAAAGGAAAAAAATTACGTGGCTTTAGCAAAGCTGCCGCGTGATTCCAGTGCGTCGCGGTTGGCGCGTCGCTGCGAACTTACCGGCCGCCGTCGCGGATATTACCGGAAGTTTCGGGTATCACGTATCGTACTGCGTCAATTGGCGTCAGACGGGAAGATTCCGGGAATGCGAAAGAGTTCCTGGTAACGTAAAGTGTTACATTGAAGTGTTGAATTTGAACGGCGAAAGCAGAATCAAGAGGACATCATGACCGATACGATTGCGGACATGCTCACACGGTTGCGAAATGGCGCTCATGCCAGACATAAGACAGTGGATGTAAAAAATTCACGCATCTGTGAGGGTATTGCGCGAGTGCTTAAGGAAGAAGGCTACATTGTCGATTACAGTATTCTCGACGATGGAACCCGGCAGGGCCTGATCCGTTTAACGGTTAAGTACAATGCCGACGGACAGTCGCTTATTCGCCACGTGCAGCGTGTCAGCAAGCCCGGCTGTCGGGTATATCGCGGCGTCAATGATTTCCCGCGCGTTTTGGATTCAATGGGCATTGTGGTACTTTCCACAAGCCGCGGAGTGCTAAGTGATCGTCAGGCCCGCCAGCAAAATATCGGTGGTGAGCTTCTGGCGACAGTTTATTGATATTGTGGCGGCGGCTGTCGGTTGGGTTTTCAGCAGATAATTCTGTGAGAATATCCCGCGGCAGCCGGACGCTGAAAATGGCGAGGTTAATATGAGCCGAATTGGAAAATTGCCCGTAACCGTACCGGCGAACGTCAAAGTTGCCGTACAGGGTCATGATATTCGCGTGGAAGGCCCCAAAGGTAAACTGTCCTTGAAGCACCACCCCCGCGTGACGGTGAAAATGGATGCGGGTAAAGTGCTGGTGCAGCGCCTGGATGATGAAAAAATCAGCCGCAGTGTTCATGGACTCACGCGCGTATTGATCGCCAATATGATCAAAGGCGTATCAGATGGGTTCACGGCGGATCTGGAAATTCAAGGCGTCGGTTACAAGGCCGAATTACAGGGCAAAGTCGTGGCACTGTCCGTCGGATATGCCAATCAGATCAAAATTGCCGTTCCGGAAGGAGTGGCTGTAAAAATTGAGGGGCAGGGAACGCGTATTAACATCGTTGGTGCCGATAAGCAGGCGGTGGGACAACTGGCGGCTGATATTCGCCGCGTGCGCAAGCCGGAGCCATACTTGGGCAAAGGTATCCGTTATGTCGGCGAAGTGGTCAAGCGGAAGGCGGGCAAACAGTTCGCCGGTGCGGGTGCCAAGTAGTCGCCATAACCTGGCGTTGGATTACCGGTGTATTGGACATCGGTATGGGTTAACGGGAATTCAATCGCGGCAGGCCGCGTAAAGTAAAACGTAAGGTGCAGTCATGAGTTCAATCAGTGCTGTTAAATTAAAACGCCAGGATCGGCGCAAGGCTCGTATCCGCGGTGTCATTCGCGGAACCGCCGAGCGCCCGCGGCTGTCGGTATTTCGCAGCTTGAAAAATATCTCCGTGCAGATCGTTGATGATACCACGGGAAGAACATTGGTCTCCGCGAATACATTGGAAAAGAACCTCCGTGGTACCACCGGCAGCGGCGGCAACGTGAAGGCGGCGGTGTTGATCGGTAAGCAGATTGCCGAGCGGGCCAGGGAAAAGGGAATCAGTAAAGTAGCCTTTGATCGCGGTGGTTATCGTTACCATGGTCGCGTTAAGGCTCTGGCGGATGCCGCTCGCGAAGGCGGATTGCAGTTTTAGATTTCTCGCCTGCGAGGCGAGGCGGCCATGGTGGCGATGTCAGCCGCCGCGCGGCTTGAATGTGAAGGTCATTGGTTCACGAAAACAGGTATAGACGGGTTCGATTATGGCAGAACGAAATTTTGATGAAGATCGTGGCTTTGAGTCCAGCACGGTTGGCGTATTCCGAAGCGCCAAAGTGGTCAAGGGCGGTAAGAACTTTTCATTCGAGGCTCTGGTGGCCGCGGGTGATCGCAACGGTAGTCTCGGTTTGGGTTATGCCAAAGCCAAGGAAGTACCGGCGGCAGTTGAAAAGGCAACGAAAGATGCCCGTAAACGTATGGTGCAGATTTCCCTTAATGGCGGCACGATTCCGCACGAAGTTCTCGGTCGCTTTGGTGCCAGCCGAATTAAGCTTGTGCCCGCACGTCCAGGAACGGGTGTGAAAGCCGGTCGATTTGTCCGTCCGTTGCTCGAGTTGGTCGGCATTCGCGATGTATTAACCAAGGCCTACGGTTCGACCAATAAAAAGAATCTTTGTCGGGCCACCTTGGCGGCGTTGGAATCGCTGCGCACCAAGGAAGTTATTGAACAGAACCGCGGTATTTCCGTTGGCTAAGGCCCATAGAGGTCGAATATTCGGCGGCTCGGCCTAATAAGCCGACCCCGCAGCAGGAGATTTTTAAAATGATGATTCATGAAATTACCGCTCTGGCAGGTGCCCATAAGAAGCGTAAGCGCCTTGGCCGTGGCGAAAGCAGCGGTCATGGTAAAACCTCCGGTCGCGGCACCAAGGGCAGCGGTGCCCGTGCAGGTGGAGGTCCGGCATTCGGGTCTGAAGGCGGTAATCTGCCGCTGTTTCGCCGGTTGCCCAAGCGCGGATTCAACAACAATTATTTCGCCCAGAAATTCAGCGTGGTGAATGTCAATGATCTAAACCGTTTCTTCCAGGATGGACAGACGGTGGATTCGGCGGCGTTGATTTCCGCCCGTCTGATCCGTGATGAAAAACTACCGGTGAAAATTCTCGGCGATGGGCAGTTATCCCGTAAATTGCATGTGGTGGCTGGAAAATTCAGCAAACAGGCGGAAAAGAAGATCACGGAAGCCGGCGGCAGCATCAGGACGCTGGAACTGGATCGCAACAAGGACAAAGTAAATCCGAAAACCGGTCGCTTTCGTCCGCGTCACGCCGAAGCTGAAAAGAAGGCCTGATAAGCGGAAAATTCCAGTTTTGTCATCAGGTCATTGGTTTATTCAGCGGCAAGTGGGTAGAATAAACGGCTTGTCGGCGTTTGCCGGAACGAGACGTTTGTAAGTGTTCCGTGCCGAATGAGGGCATTTTTGCAGCGAGGTTATTTTGTTTCGGACCATCCTGAACATCTTCAAAATACCCGAGTTGCGAACGAAGCTTCTGTTTACCATCGGGCTGTTGTGCGTCTATCGTATCGGATTTTATATACCGCTGCCCGGTGTTGATACGCATGCATTAAGTTCGTTTGTAAGCAGTTCGAGTTCTTCGCCTCTGGGGCAGATCAGCAGCTATTTGAGCCTGTTTTCCGGCGGTAATTTGGGTTTAAGCACAATCTTCGGCCTGGGCATCATGCCCTATATCAGCGCCGCAATTATCTTCCAATTACTTGGTACCGTCATTCCTTCACTGGAAAAGCTCCAGAAGGAAGGCGAACCTGGAATGCGGAAAATAACGGAATGGACACGCTATGCCACGGTGGTATTGTGTCTGATTCAGTCGTTCGTCTGGATGGGGTATCTCACCCGGTCATCGGCAAGCAGTCCGCACGGATTTCTCTACGCCGATACGTTTTATCATCACTACACGCTGTTCTGGATTTCCGGCCTTGTGGCATTGACCGCCGGCAGCGTGTTTTTAATGTGGCTGGGCGAACAAATTGACGCCTATGGCATTGGTAATGGCGTATCGCTGATTATCATGGCCGGTATTATCGCGCGGATGCCCGCAGCCATTCAGGATGTATGGGATCAATCATCCTTCCGCGTTTCGTCCGCTGGCTCGCATCCCTATGGCATTGGAACGGTGCTGTTTCTGGTTGTGGCGTTTGTGGGCGTTTCCGCAGCGGCTATTACGCTTGAAATGGGACAGCGCCGGATCGGAATCCAACAAGCCAAACAGATGCGCGGGCGCCGGATGTTCGGCGGTATGAGCAATCAATATCTGCCGTTGCGGGTTAATCATGGCGGCGTCATGCCGATTATTTTCGCCAGTTCGCTGATTCTTATTCCCAATGTACTGTTGGGTTGGCTGGCTCCCCGTTTTGGAGAGTTCTACGCCTTTCAAGTGATTCAGGAATCGCTTGAGCCGGGCCACTATATCTATATTGTGCTTTATATCATCATGATTTTCTTCTTTTCCTACTTCTGGAATACGGTTCAGTTTCAACCTAAGGAAATGGCCGACCAATTGCGTGATTACGGCAGCTTTATCCGTAATCTTCGCCCCGGTCCGCGCACGGCGGAATATCTTGAACAGGTTATGACCCGCATTACCTATTGCGGCGCGGCGTTTCTTGCGGTAATCGCCCTGATGCCCACAATTGTCGCACGCTATATGGGTGTGAGCTTTATGATCACGCAGTTTCTCGGGGGAACAGGTCTGCTGATTGTGGTAAGCGTATTGCTCGATTTTATCTACCGGGTGGAAGCGAATCTGGTCATGCGGAATTATGGCGGATTGCTTGAGAGCGACAATTCAGTCGCCGCCCGCAAGAAGCCGTCAGCCGCGCAGGGTACCACAAAAAACCTTCCAGGACGCAATAACATTAAAGGGTCAGCCGCATGAGACTGGCCTTGCTGGGACCCCCTGGGGCGGGCAAGGGCACGCAAGCCATTCGCATTGCGCACCGGCTGAAATTAGCCCATTTGTCCAGTGGTGATATTCTCCGCTCGGAAAAATCCGCTGGTACGCCATTGGGGCTTAAAATCCGCGATTTCATTGACCATGGCAAGCTTGTTCCTGACGAGCTGATGATCCGCGTTATGGAAGAGCGGGTGGCCAGGATTCATGGCGGTTTTGTTCTCGATGGTTTTCCCCGCACACTGGTGCAGGCTGCGGATTTGGCCGGCTTTTTGGATACCATTCATAAACCACTGGATCTGGTGGTAAACTTCGTGCTCGACGAACAGGTATTAAGTCGCCGCTTTGAAGGGCGTCGCGTTTGCCCGGTTTGCGGGTCGGTTTACCATTTGGATACCATGCCGCCGGAAGTTCCGGGGTTATGTGATCAGGACGGACAGGCGCTTGTAACCCGCCCGGATGACCAGCCGCAAGTGGTGCGGGAACGGATAAAAACGTATCGGCTTAGTGTTGAACCGCTGGTTGATTTTTACAATCGCCGCGGAATTCTGGTAACCCTGGATGCCGCCGGTTCCCCCAACGATGTCACGGCAGCGGTACTGGCGCTGATTCGTGAGCATACCGGCAAAAAGCGGCATAAAGGCAATTAAAACGGTGGATTGCTTTGGGGGGCATCCACGGGAAATTGGTAATGAAAATCGCATTAAAATCACGCAGCGAAATAGATCAAATGCGGGCCGCCGGCCGCGTGGTGCACCAGACCCTTTTGCGCTGCAGAGAAGCGGTGCGACCGGGCGTCAGCACCGAAGAGATCGATCAGATTGCATACCAGACCTTTACCGCCGCCGGCGCTGAAGGTCTTTTCAAGTACTACCCGACCTATGAACCGGGAAAGGGTTTTCCGGGGAACACCTGCATTAGTGTTAATGAAGAAGTCGTGCATGGCATTCCAGGTTCGCGCACTCTGGTGCAGGGCGATGTGGTAAGTGTGGATTGCGGCATTCGGCTCAATGGCTGGTGTGGAGATTCCGCCGTCACGATCGGTGCCGGTGCGCTATCTAATGCGAATCAAAAACTTATTCGCATAGCAGAAGAAACCTTACAGATTGCCATTGACTCCATTAAACCCGGTGTGCCCTGGTCGGGGGTGGCCCGAAAGATGCAGGCGCATGTGGAATCTAACGGTTTTTCATGTGTGCGTGAATTTGTCGGCCATGGGATCGGCCGCCGCCTGCATGAAGAGCCGAAAGTGCCGAATTTTACATCGCGGGAATTTGAACGCCATGGCGATTTTTACCTGCAGGTTGGAATGGTTCTGGCGGTGGAACCCATGGTTCTCGCCGGAGGGGCGGAGGTCGTGGTTTTGGATGACGGCTGGACGGTGATCAGTAAGGATGGAAGTCCCGCAGCCCATGTTGAGCATACGCTGGCAGTCATACCGGGCGGATGTGAAGTGTTGACAGATGGGCAATAATCGTAGAAACTATAAGTTTGCTGAGGAAACGAATGCCTAAGGAAGATGCCATACGCTTGGAGGCCTTGGTAACAGAGGCTTTGCCGAACGCGATGTTTCGCGTGAAGCTGGAAAACGGACATGTGCTGCTGGCGCACATATCCGGGAAAATGCGGGTTAATTACATCCGTATTCTGCCCGGGGATAAAGTAACCGTTGAGATGTCCCCTTATGATTTGAATCGGGGGCGTATTATCACGCGGAATTGAGCATCGCCGTGTGCCTCTCCGGATGTAATGGGACATGCGGCCGCGGAACTTTGGGTATTCCCGCAGGCAGGTGGTTGCCGCGGCTCAATAAGTTGTTGAGAGCACTGGAATAATTTAATATTTTTGGTATAGTAAAGAGTTTACCCCTCGGCTGGAGCGTTCCACCGGGTGGAAGCGAGTTTGGAGCACGCGATGAAAGTGCGATCTAGCGTTAAAAGAATTTGTGAACATTGCGTTGTGGTGCGCCGGAATGGTGTGTTGCGCGTTATTTGCAAGGCTGACCCGCGACATAAACAGCGGCAGGGTTAAGCGTGCGTGTTCACCGGGCCGCGTTGTGCGGGTTGACTGGCTTGGGTCGTCAACCGGAAGCGATGTCAGCCTGTGTCGGAAACCAATAAGCCAGTTGAGGAGTTTGTATGCCCCGTATTTCCGGTGTGGATATTCCGTTGGACAAGCCAGTTCGCATCAGCCTGCGCTATGTGTATGGCATTGGACCGGTCAATGCCATGGGAATTCTGAAGGAAGCCAATATTGATCCGCAGAAGCGGGCCAAAGAGCTGACCGAAGATGAAGTCGCCCGTATCAGCAATATTATCGACCGCAGCTTTGTGGTGGAAGGTTCATTGCGTCGGCAGGTGCAGCAGAACATAGCCCGGCTCAAAGATATTCAATGCTATCGCGGATCGCGCCATCGGCGCAGCCTGCCCACACGCGGTCAGCGCACTCGTTCCAACGCCCGAACCCGCAAAGGTCCGCGCAAGACGGTTGCCGGTAAGAAGGGCGTTAAGGAACTCCACGGCTAAGGGCTGATTTCCGCGGGCGTTCCACGGCGGGTTCTGTGGAATGTCGTGTGGGATGTTTACAATATTGAGGTTATATCATGGCAAAAACGGGTAAGAAAAAAGTACGCAAAAATGTGGGCCGGGGAATTGCCCACGTCAAAGCCAGTTTTAATAACACACAGGTGACCATCACCGATGTGAATGGCGAAACGCTGGCTTGGGATTCCGCGGGAACCGTCGGCTTTAAGGGCGCTCGTAAAAGCACGCCGTTTGCCGCCACCCGCGCCGCGGAAAATTGTGCCACCAAGGCTAAAAAGTTTGGCGTGCAGGAAATTGAAGTCCGGGTCAAGGGACCCGGTTCCGGTCGCGAATCGGCCATCACGGCCTTGCAGAACAGCGGTTTGAAAATTACCTCCATTGAGGACAACACCCCGCTGCCGCACAATGGCTGCCGCCCGCCGAAAAAGCGGCGCGTATAATCCTTGCGTGCATCAGCGGCCTTTGTATCTGTTTTGTTCAGATCGGGATGGGCCGGTGATTTTGCAATCACAGTCCGCTGTACGGAATTTCTGATGCGTCAGGATTCCCCGGCGGGAAAAGTTTTGAATCGTTGCTTTGTTCCACAGTGACAGATGCCTTGTGGCGATAATCCTGTGGAATATCAGTTAGGAGATTTTTATGCGGATGCGTTGGCGTGGTCTGGAACTCCCGACCAAAGTTGAAATGGATGAATCCATTGTCTCAAGTACCTACGGAAAATTCATCGTCGAGCCGTTTGAACGCGGTTTCGGAACCACCGTTGGTAACTCGCTGCGGCGCATTTTGTTAAGTTCGCTGGAAGGCGCAGCCGCGGTTTCCGTGCGTATTGCCGGCGCTGAACATGAATTTGCCCAGATTCCCGGCGTGGTGGAAGACGTTACCGATATTATTCTCAATGTTAAAGGTCTGGTCGTATCGCTTGAGGGTGATATTCCCAAGACACTCAGCGTGCAGAAGCAGGGGCCGGGCACCGTTACCGCCGGCGATTTGAAGGGTGATCCCGCGCTGACCGTGCACAACAAAGACCTGGTTCTGGCCACGCTTAATGCCGATACCAGTTTTGATATGGAACTGGAAATCCGCAAGGGTCGCGGCTTTGTGACCGCTTCGGAAAACACACCCGAAGAACAGATCATCGGCGTGATTCCAATTGATTCAATTTACTCTCCGGTGACGCGCGTGCGTTATAAAACCGAAGATACCCGCGTGGGCCAGAAAACCAATTATGATCGTCTGCTTCTGGAAATCTGGACCAACGGAACCATTTCTCCGCAATTGGCTCTGGTTGAAGCGGCCAAAATTCTGCGCAAGCATCTCAATGCCTTTCTGCTGCATCTGGACCTGGGGGAAGAAATTGATGCTCCCATGGAAGTTGATGAGCCGACAACGCCGGTCGAACTTAATGATGAACTTAAAGGCAAGCTCGATCAGCCGCTGTCAACGATGGAACTTTCGGTGCGGGCCAGCAATTGTCTGGAATCGGCCAAAATTCATACCATCGGCGATCTGGTGCGCCTGACCGAAGGCGAATTGATGAAGGTTCGCAGTTTTGGCAAAACCAGCCTGCGGGAAATTAAACGTAAGCTCCAGGAAATGGGCTTCTCGCTGGGCATGCAGGTGCCCGATGAGGAAGAAGAGGAACCGCAATCTGAAGCTGCCGCTGAAAAGGCATCTTGAAGTATCGGTTGAATGTGTTTGTTGGTCTGCGGCTCTAAGAAAAATCAGGCCGCCTTATCCGCGAGGATATTTCCATGCGTCATCGTGTTGTTGGTCGAAGACTTTCCCGTACTGCCGCGCATCGCAAGGCGATGTTGCGCAATCTGGCACAATCGCTTTTTGAACATGGTCAGGTTGAAACCACTCTGCCCAAGGCCAAGGAATTGGTTCGTTTCATTGAGCCGATTATTACCCTTGCCAAGAAAAACACCCTGGCCGCCCGCCGGCTGGTGATTTCGCGTCTGCGCGATCGGCTCATGGCTGATCCCGCCGATCTGGACATGCTGCTTGATGACAGCGTGGTTCAGAAGCTGTTTAAAGATATTGCACCGGTCTATGCCGATCGTCACGGCGGTTATACCCGCATTATCAAAACCGCCAAATGGCGCATCGGCGATGCGGGCGATATTGCGGTTGTTCAACTCGTGGACATCGCCAAAACCAAAACGCGGACATCCGCCAAACCCGTGGCCGCAGCGGCCACCTGAAGCGGCCCACCAGCGCCCGTACATCCTTAGCACTACCAAAACCGCCGGAACCCCGGCGGTTTTTTTTATTTGCAGACGCTTCAATCTCATTGGCTCTCAGCGAATTCAACCGTCGCCTGCCGGGTGCCAATAAGTCGGACGAAAAAGTGCGAGCAAAATCGGTTGCTTGAAATTATTGCTCAAGTCCTGGAAGGAAGCTTCCGATAAGCTTGGTACGTTATCGGTTTGTCGCGAGGAAACGCGCTGTTTTGATGCGCCCCCTCTAAGTTTGAACCTATCGGCTGGAGAAGTAGTGCGGACTTTTGGATATTGCTCGCATTGCGTCCGCCGCTGCAGCAAAGCGCGGCATTGAATGATTAAGAAAGAAAAGGCCGCTCAAGGCGGATTGTGTATTCGTTTGGCACGTTGTTAAGGGGTAAGGTTATGAAGCGGAACGATTTAAAGTATCAAAGTGGGAATAGGAATATTGGCCGCAACGCAATCGCCATTGCGGTTGCAGCGCTGATTGCGGGATCCATTGCCACTGTCCAGGCGGATACCAGCGCAACATGGACTCCGAGTGGGGGTGCTTTGGGGCCAACATACAATTGGAACGATGCCACGAACTGGACTCCCAATTTCAATTACCCCAACAATGGCGGGGGCATTACCTATGACGTAACAATGACCAACACAACGCAGGCGCTCTTGGATGCCACGTCTGCGACCGTCGGCCAATTGAACATGGCAGCCGGAACCAGCATTCAACTCTACAACTCCAGCAGCGGCGCGTACGGCCTGACAATCGATCCGTCAAGCATGGCAACGCCCGCAGGCTCAACCATCGCCGGCAATATCTTCGGTAACAATCAAATCAACGGCAGCGTTGCGCTGAATATCGGTAACGGTAACACTTCGTCTGTTGTCACCACGATTACCGGCTCGTTGACCGGCAACCTGTTGCTGATCGTGAATCAGCCAACGGGGACGGTATCGCTTTCCGGTGCCAACACTTATACTGGCGCTACGACAGTCAGCAGCGGCACATTGGCTCTTTCGGGGCCGGGAACAGTGGTGGATTCCAGCGGTGTCACAGTGGACACCGGTGCTGTGTTCAGTGTCGGTAGCTATAGCGGTACCGCTAAGGTTGAAACGATTGCGGGTAGCGGAACCGTTACACTCGGTTCAAACACGCTGCAAATTAACAACGCCAACAGTACGTTTTCTGGGGTGATTTCCGGTACTGGACTTGTGGCACTGGTCAATGGTAACGAGACATTTTCCGGTAACAACACATACAGCGGCGGAACAAGACTCGACGGCGGTACGCTGAGTATCTCCTCTGACAGTAATCTTGGTGCGTCCACCGGTGGTATAGAGTTTAACGGCGGTACGCTCGAAACAACCGTAAAGGTTGACACCAACCGAAGCATCATCGTTGATAGTACCAACGGCACGATTAATACCGATGGCATCAGCGAAACATTTGCTGGCTCTTTAACTGGCACAGGTACACTTACGGTGACCGGTGGCGGATCCCTGGCCGAAGATTATGGGGCGATCAGTTCATCCGTCGGCTTCGAAATTACGGGTAATTCCCTGTTGTATATGGAGACTCCGCGCTCGAATGCGATCAGTTTCGTTGGCAATACCGGCAGCAGGGGCCAGTTGCAGTTCGGTCTGAATGGCCATACCGATGTGATCGGAAGTGTGAGTATTTTGGACACCAGCGCCGCAACAAACAACGTCATTGATGGCGGGGGCGCTGCGACTTCCATAACCGGCGGCCTTTCCAATGCCGATGCCAATGCGGCGCTGACCTTGAAGGACGGTACCTTTCTGCTTAACGGAAACAATGGCGGGTTCACTGCCGGTTTATTAAAAATCGCTACCACGGCCGAGTTTTTGTCAACGTCCGGTTCTCTTGGCAGCGGTGCCACCATGGAACTTGCAGGCGGGACGATTCGGAACAGTTCCGGCGCTGCCTTGATCTTTGCCAATGGTATCATGGCCGGCACGGGTGGTGGCACCATCGACGGTGGATCGCAAAATGTTAAATTGAACGGCACGATCACGAATACCAGCAGCTCATTGACGCTTCAAGACGGGGTAATTGCTCTCGATTCCACCGGCAATGCGACCGGTTTTACCGGCGGCACGCTACAGGTCGGCAACGGCAGTGGAACCAGTGTTGCTCAATTCACTGCAGCGGGTAACCTGCCGGCTGCAGGCGTGGGAATCACATTAAATCAGGGTACGCTGGACTACACCGGCACCGGCCTGTTGAATCTGGCCAATGCCATCACTGTAAGCGGCAGCGGTACCACCGGCGTTTTGGAAAATTCCAGTTCCGGTATGGAAACACTTGCCGGCAGCATCAGCAATGCCACGGCGGGCAATATTCTGGCGTTCAGCGGCGGCACGTTTAATCTCAATGAAGCCGGTTCGGGTTCCGGAACATTTGAAATTGGTGATGCGCCATCCACCGTGATTGTCTCGAATCCCAACGCCTTCGGCTCCGGGGCCATTATTGTCAATACCGGTTCCACTCTGGAAACCAGTGATGCCGTACTGGGCGCAGGCCCGGTCATGACGGTTACCGCCGGCAGCTTTACGGAAA
>JAJZJL010000136.1 GCA_021810145.1 Planctomycetota bacterium
CAATTCCGTCTTGAATCTGCTGCGACTGCACGGTTGGCAGAATATCGCCGCCGCACTCCGACACCACTCCGTCAAGGTGCATAAGGCGCTCAAATTGGTCGGAATTCCGGAAAACTAAAAGACCCTGCGTTACGCTGGCCTGTGACAGATTCCGCAAGGCCTTTGTGACCCTGATCCTTGGCTTTCTAACTCTGCCGTTACCGGCACCATCAGTCAAATCCATATTTCAATCCCGCTCGGCATCGCATATACCCGCCGTACCCAAAACCAATTTGCTCGTTGTTCGTTGTTCGTTGTTCGCCGTCCCGCCGGGATAGCGCGGATGAAGTGCATTGAGCACCGAGCATTTGGCATTGAGCATCTGGAACTGGGAACATGAATCCTCACTTGCCGGACCCGCCTGCCGATCCGGCGCACGGGAGACCACATAACCTCTATCACTAATTACTGGTCATTGGTCACTGGTCATTGATCATTGCATCCCGGCTCGCCGAGCGGCACCGATCATTGCTCGCTTTTTCATGGTGTTCGCAACCGATCGCATGGATGTTGCAGAAGCGGTCACAGGCCCGCATTACGCGCGGAAGTGTGATATTGCGGAATTGCTACAACACGGGATTTCAGTGTGACTATAAAAGGATTGCCGATACCGTCATCGAAAAGCACGGTTATGGCTTTTTAAGGGCAAGGCTGTTAAAGCTCCGGTTTTGAAGGACGTATTTTTTTTCAAAATTTGTGCCCACCAGCAAGCCGTCCGCCGCCGGGAGGGGCGGTACGAAGTCAATGATTTGCAGGAGCTTGAATTCGCCGACGACAGCGCGAATGTGCTCAAAATATCCGGCATGATCGGTGACAACACGCAGCACGCCGCCCGGCACAAGGATACGGACTGCCTGCTGAAGAAAAGATGTTTGGATGAGTCGGCGTTTGTGGTGGCGGGCTTTGGGCCACGGATCTGGAAAATAAACATGCAGTGCATGGAGCGACTGATCCGGAACGTGGGCGCGAATCCACCAGTTGGCATCAGATCTCACCATGCGGGCGTTGGTTAACCCGTGCCGGCGGAGACGATCTGCGGCAAAATCGCAATACGCGCGGGCCCATTCAATTCCGACGAAATTATGGTTTGGGAATTGCGTGGCCGCCGCGAGAAGAAACGTTCCCTTTCCGGAACCAATTTCCAGTTCAACGGGCTGATCATTTAGAAAAATATTCTGCCAGGAGAGCATGCCCTGATCATCCGGCAGATCAAGCAACGCGGGTTCAGGAATTAAGTTAGGCTTAAGTGCCAAAGGAAAGTCCTCGCCATCAGGTTTATTAACAGAAAATCAAAAATAGCAAAAATTGCAACCAGAAAATGAAACAATAAAAAAGCCGCCACGGGCTGCCGAGTGGGGCGCGACAGCTTTCGTGCAGGCAAAGTGGGAACCCACACGGTGGCGGCAGTTTCAAAAATCAATGTATCCGGATTTCGTTTCGTTCCTCCGCCAAATTGCTGGAAAATAATAGCAACAACGGCGACTTAATTTTCATAAGCCCGATAATCGTCATTTTCATCGGTCTGGAATCGCTCACGAGTCCCGAATTTACAAGTGAAAATATCAAGCCATTTAACCAATACGCTGGTACTTTGGCCTGCATCTCCAATTGATATTATAAGTTTAGCGTGGAAAATTAGATTGTCAAGTTAACCGGTAAAATTGTTTTGCTGTATTATATATTTTGTTTGAAAAGAGGATGTTGATGATTGACGTTGTACTGCTACCCGGGATGATCAATGAGTTGATCTTGCCGCAGAGCCAAGTGGTTGTATTTGACGTTTTACGCGCCAGCAGCACCATCGTTACCGCTTTAAGCAATGGCGCAAGAGAGGTGCGGCTATTTTCGGACGTGGATGCCGTTCTGCATGCCCGCGGGTCGATACCGCCGCCGGTGCTTTCGGCGGGAGAACGTGGATGCGTTATGGTGCCTGGATTTGACCTGGGTAATTCTCCGGCTGAATATCAAACGCATCGCGTGGGCGGTGCGTCCGTTCTGCTGAGCACCACCAATGGAACCCGGGCGGTGGTCGCCGCACAAGCGGCAACTGAAATATTTATTGGATCGCTGCTCAACGCCCAGGCAACCGCGGACGCTCTGCAGCCGCAATTGGATCATCTGCACACGCTGCTGGTTCTGGCCGGAACCGACGGTCAAATAGCGCAGGAAGATGTTATCGGGGCTGGGGCGGTTTTATGGCACCTGCTGGGGGGAACATACCGCATTGACCTGCCGTATACGGACACCGCGTGGATGGCGTATCACTGCTTTGCCTCGGTGCGCGAGCGACTCGGAGCCGCCTTGCGGTTGGGGGCCGGGGGGATCAATCTTATCGAAGGCGGATTTGAAGACGATATTGATTTATGTGCGCAGCTTAACAGCAAATCTCTTGCTGTACGGGTGCACAAACATCCATTGCGGGCGACAGCCGTGCTGTAAGATTCATTTGCCGCACCCGCCAACGTGCGATCAACACCGCTGAAATGGATCATCCGGGATACCAACGTGTGTGTGCTGTTATCCCTGGCGGTGAATGGTGACCGGTTCGATCTGGCGAGCCTTCATGCTTTGATCGCCAAGAAGCAATTCGGGAATGACGCGCTGGCGGAAATTAAAAATTTCCGCCAGTTGCCGCCGCACCATCAAGCGGTGGATCAGTACGCCAAGAGAACCCATGGGCAGACGATAAAGCACTTCATCAAAGATCACCGTGCCCTGATCTTCCGGCCAGAAGCGGTGGGTATGAACCCATTTGACATAAGGCCCCTGAATTTGTTCGTCACGGAATTGACGCGGGGGATTGTACATGGCAATACGCGTTTTCCAGCGGATAGCAAGACGCATCCAGTTGATGGTGTAATCAATAATCGTGCCATCCCGCATGACAATTTCACCGGGGGTACGGATCGTGAAATTCAACCATGGCGGGGTAATGCGCGAAAGGTTTTGGGCGTCAGCGAAAAATGGAAAAACCTTCTCCAATGGCAACGGCAGCCAGAGTTGGCAGGTTAATCGGTATTCGCGGGACATCAATACTCCTTGGCGGTTGAAGAGCCATAGGGTGACGGTTTGAATGGCTCTTCACTTCCCGGTTCCAACTTCCGGCCCCGAATTTTTACCGCCGGCTGCAGTTATCTGATCCTTCCTTACACATTCGGCTGTCCCCGTGAACAACTGGCGCGGCGGACGACCGCATTATTTCAGCTTCCCGGATTGAGTTCCTTGCCGTCGCTTTTATACGGATTATCGGCTATCGCTTTTTTCACCGGCGCATCTTTCATGTGCAGAAGCATCGGCGAGGCGATAGCCAGCGTGCTGTAGGCACCGGTGATCACACCAATAAGCATGGCATACGCAAAACCATGCACACCCTGGCCACCCCATATATACAGAATTAAGACCACTGAAAATACCGTAAACGTGGTCCAGACGGTTCGACCGAAGCACTGGTTGATGGAATCGTTGACGAGTTTTTGCGTCAGCGGTTGCCGGGATCGCCCGCGGTTTTCGCGCACCCGGTCAAAAATAACAATCGTATCATTTACGCTGTATCCAATAATGGTTAGGTATGCGGCAATCATGGTCATGTTAATTTTGAAATTGTCCACAAGCATAAAATGCCCAAACCACGTGCGATGAATATAAACCGCCAGAACCGTTGCGGCCACCGCCACAATGGCGTCGTGCATCAAAGAGAAAATAACGCCAAAGCCGTACCGCACTCCGCCAAATCGTATCCAGACATACGCGACGATTAAGAACAAAGATACCAGCACGGACATGACCGCATTGAGCCGGGCCTCGCTGGCTACCTGCGGCGCAAAACTTGTTACGCCGGCCAGGCCGCCTGACGTGGTCAGCGCGGTGCGGACAATCCGCCATTCCGGCGCGGCCACCTGGGTTTTCCATTGCGAAACCAACCCGCTGTTATCCGCCCTGTAAAGCAAACTCGGATCGGACGCTATCACCACCGCATCGGTCGCGGCCGGCTTCTGGCCTGGTGCGGCAGGCGCATATTGCAGTGCGATAACTCTGAACGGACGATATTGCAACGAGGCGAAATCCGGTTCCTGACTCATGGCTCGAATACGCGACGCAATTTCCGAGGCGCTTTGCGCGGGACTGATATTCCGCAGGAAAATCGCCACACCGCCGCGGAAATCACCAATATCAACGTTCGGCAGTCCGGGACCCATATTGGTTAAGTTGGCATGGGTTATGGGCATGACCGCACCGTCATCGAGCAGATCCTGAATATGCCGGGATCGGACGTTGACATGCAAGAAGGTCAGTCGGCGGGTTACTTTGATCGAATCGGCAAATTTTGCCTCCAAGGCCTGCGTAAGCTGTTGCACCGGTGCGGTCGCAGAGGCTGTTGTCGGAGCCGCGCCCGCGGCGGACTTCATCTGGGGCGGATTAACAATGCTGGTGATGATGACAAATTGATCGTGCCGGGTGCCAACGGAATATACTGTGGCATGGCGCAGCGCCTTGAGATTGGCATCCTGCCGGCCGATTTGCTCCACGCGTTTGCGGGCCTCCGCCACGGACATTTGCTTGCCCGGCCGTAGTTGAAGGGTTATCTGCGTACCACCGTTAAATTCGGTGTCATATTTTTTACTGCCGCGGGCAATAAAGGTAATGATCCCCGCGACCATGACAATGGCGGAAATAACCCAGAATATCCGGCGTTTGCCGATCCAGTCAAAGTTTGTAACGGTAAATACCCGCATGAATGGCCAGCGGCCTTTGAGCCAGGTAAACGTGAAGAGATCGCGGAAATATTCCTGAATGGACAGATCATCAATCTTCCGCATGATACCCGCTCGAATGGCCGCGATCATCAGCGTGCGGGTGACAAAAAGTGCGGTGAACATGTGAACGGCCAAACCGATCAGCAGGGTAATGCCGAAGCCTTTAACATCTTCCGACCCCATGAATATCAGCACAATGCTGGTTAAGGATGTGGTTAAATTGGCGTCAAAAATCGTCCAGAATACGCGGTCATATCCCTGTTTAACCGCCAGCCAAAGCGAGGCACCTTTGTGTATTTCTTCGCGAATGCGCTCGTTAATAAGAATATTGGCGTCCACAGCCATACCCAGCGTGAGCACCACGCCCGCGATGCCCGGGAGCGTGAATGTTGCATGCAGCATGGCCATAACGCCCAGTGTCAACAGCAAATTGAGCATCAGCGCCACATCAGCAAACAAGCCGGTGATGGTGTAGTAGACAAACATGAAGCCCAATACCACAATGACCGCGATTACCGCACTGCGTAAGCCGGCCTTGAGATTATCAGCACCCAGTGTGGCACCAATGGTCTGCACGGATATGGGTTGTGATTGCAGCGTGGCCGGCAACGAGCCGGCGTTAAGGGTTTGCACCAGCAATTGGCCTTCCTTTTGAATATCCCTGGCCGGATTGCGCGCTGATGGCATGCCCAGTGTGATCTGCCCGGAGCCGGCGATGGTGCTTTGAATGGTCGGTGCCGTGATGGCCTTTCCATCAAGCAGAATGGCCATATCGCGATGGATATTATGGCTGGTCAATTCACGCATGTAGGCGGCACCGACGGTATCCAAGTTGAATCCCACCGCCAGCTCACCGGTTTGCGGATCGGTTTGTAGCTGGGCGTTGCTGACTTGCCAATGGGCGCGGCTTGTGCCGTGCGTGAGAGCGCGGGCGCTGTTGGTGTAAAGCAGAATGTAGTGCTGGCCTTCATATTCGCCCACCGTGTACAACTCCCGGGATCGCAGAATATCTTTGCCATCGCGCGGATCGACTTCAAACCATGCCGTGCCCGCCGGCGCGTATCCATTGTGCGGGCCTTTGGTGGCCAATTGAGCCAAAGCCCGCTGGGCACCGGCATTTTGCGGATTGACGGTTATGCGGAAATCCAAAACGCCGGCACCACGCAACATGCGCTCAAGTTCCTGGGGACTGTCCAGACCGGCGCTGTGTTGTTGAACCAGGCCATAGGCCGCCTGAATCTGTTCAATGAGTTTTTGCCGATCGGGATGGCGTTTGATCAGGTCGGCCAGGGCGGCCTGGGCCTGCGGATTTTTTTTGCCATAGGTGGAGGAAAGCAAATTGGCCAGATGCTGCACGTTGACATTAAATGCGAGAACTTTCTGCAGCGTATTCTGGTATGCGGAAGTGGTGCTGTTCAACAAGGCAATATCATGCGCGGGCATATTCTGGGGATCGCCGGCAAAGGCCGCGGCAAATTTTCTGGCGGCGGCCAGCGCGTCATAACGGGTTGCGAGTTTTTGCAGGAGAGCCAAACGCGCGGGATTGCCTTGGGCGAGAATCTTTATTTGAGCCTGCCGCTGATTGCCCGGCAGAGCCATGGCCGCACCAATCTGCGATGGCATGATATTTTCAGACAGGAGCTTGTCCACGAGTTTCTGATAATTGCTTTGGGCCTTGCGCGATTCGGCACTGGCCAGGGGCATCTGAATTTCAATGCGTTCCCCCGCAAGTACCCGCCATACCAGATTATGTACATTTCCAGGATCCACGCGGCGGCGCAACACGGAAATAACCTGCTGCGCGAGAATATTTGGATCACCCTTGTATCCCGGCGGCACATTAAGCTGGTAGATCAGATCGGTTCCACCGGATAGATCAATACCGCCCTTGAGGCCGTTGGAAAAAATACAGAACAGCGCCAACGCAATGGCACCGAAAATCAGAATAAACCGGGAAAGCAGATTGGATTTCATTTTGTTTCCAGAATTCTCCGGCCGCCGCGGCGGCCCGCCATTGTGTACTTCCCGGAACTACCGGGTTACCTTACCGCAATCAATCAGATTTTATCCGGAGCCGCATCACCTTCATCGAGCACTTTGATAATGGCTGATTTGGTGTAACGTTCCTTGATATTGTTGGCTTCATCAACCTTTAATACGACTTCATTATCACGCACCTCAACCACGGACGCGATCAGGCCGCCCGCCGTGACCACGCGCGATCCGCGCTTCAACGCGTTGTACATCTGATCGCGCTTTTTTTGTTCGCGTTTGCGCCCCGAACTCATGAAGAAAAACACCACAATCAGCATTAACGCCAGCGGCGCAAAACTCATGATCTCACTGGCGAGCGTGGGGGGGGGTGGGGCCGCTTGAGTCGTCGCGGCCGACGCCGGTCCGGTAGCCGGTGCGACGCTGGCAGGCGTGGCACCGGTAGTTTTTGCCGTGGCCTGAGCTGTCGGTGCCGGGGTGGCGGCGGTTGGTGCCGCCGTCACAGTACCGTTGCCCGCTACCGGTTTGGCTGTGGCAATTGTTGGCTGCGCCGCGGCTGCAAAGGCCGACGGTGCGGCAATTAATGCACAGGAAAGACAAAAAGAACCCAATACGATCCATGATTTCATGGAAAATCTCCAAAAGAGGACGAAAATGGAAAAGTTAGAAGTCAGGGATTGGTTATGATTGACGATTCCCACGTTACCGGTCAATTTTGTTCAAACCGCTGCTTATATCCATTCCAAAATTCAACTGACATCCATTACCAATTACTTCCGTAACATTATTCTTCACGCGGCCACGGTCACCTCATGCCGCTGACGAATCGGCGGGGTCTATCCGCCGGCTCGCTTCGATATCTTACCGAACTCCCGATTATCGGGTTTCGGGTGCCAAGACCTATTCATGCTCCACCGCGCCCGGCGCAACAAGCATAGACCCGTGATTGTCGCGTATCGCCTGTCGAATGTCCAGCATCCAGCGTTGGAAGAATCGCAGGTTGTGCAGGGAGATCAGTGTTGGCCCCAGCATTTCCCCAACCGCGAATAAATGCCGCAGGTACCCACGCGAGAATTGCCGACAACACATGCAATCACACATTGCGTCAAGCGGGCGGTCATCGCGGATGTATTGACTGTTGCGTAACCGCAGCGGCCCGGAAGAGGTGAACGCCAGAGCATTGCGGCCATTACGTGTGGGCAGAACACAATCAAACATATCCACGCCGCGTTTGACGGCCTCCAAAATATCCACTGGGTACCCCACGCCCATGAGATAGCGCGGGCGATGATCAGGTAACAGGGGGGCGGCATGGTCAATGGTGGCAATCATCCGTTCATGACCCTCGCCTACCGCCAGACCGCCCAG
Organism: Planctomycetota bacterium; assembly: GCA_021810145.1. GTDB lineage: Bacteria > Planctomycetota > Phycisphaerae > WQYP01 > WQYP01 > JAMDCX01. The sequence continues at coordinate 8,154 of JAJZJL010000136.1, forward strand.
GGCGTAGCCGTCAAAATCCATGGCGATCAAGGCTTCAGCACAACGTCTGCGTTCAACAGGGTTTGTTCCGCCCTGCACGATCCCGAATAACGCCTGCTGATGATCGATATCGAGTTTTTCATGTTCTTCTCTGCAAATACCGGCCCAGCGAATGGTTCGGTCCATGGCCTGGGCCAGTCGTTCCGGCGGGCAGTCAGCGGGGGGGCAATCATCAAAAGCCATGGCAATATCCGCGCCGAGTTCATGCTGTATTTTCATTGATTCAACGGGCCCCAAACGGATCGTTGCACCATCAATATGCGACTTAAAGACAACATGATCACGGTCAAATTCCCGCAAATCCGACAAAGAAAAGACCTGAAACCCTCCGGAATCGGTCAACATTGGCCCATTGAAACCGGAAAATTTCTGTAAGCCGCCCAGATCGCGCACCACCTCTGAGCCGGGCCGTAACATCAGATGATAGGTATTGCCCAGAATAATCTGGCAACCCGCCTGATGGAGCATATCCGGTGTCAGGCCTTTGACTGTTCCGCGTGTGCCCACGGCCATGAAAGCGGGGGTGTCAAAACTGCCATGGGGGGTATGCACGCGCCCCAACCGGGCATTGGTGGAGGAATCTCTGGCAATAATTTCAAATTTTAATGTCATGGGCAGAGAGTATACCGGCCCTGCAAATGAATGGTAAATGATATTGCGTTCACGTTGCCGCGCTGCTAAACTTTTGCAGGCTCACCGTGTATCAATGCATATTGGGCTGGAATTTACATCACGTTTGCCCGAAATGGATGGGTTTTTTATGTCAATAATTGAGGTTGCCCAAAAGGCTGGCGTATCACCTTCCACCGTTTCGCGCGTTATGAATGATCATCCGCGTGTGGCGCAGGAAACCGCCCGAGCCGTGCGGAAAGTCATGGCCGAACTGGGTTATGTCCCATCCGAAAATCGCCCGGGTCCCAAACCATTGAATCGCATTGCGACGGCCAAGCCCACGGTTGCGTTTATCGTTTTTGGTTCCACGCATCACGGCAATACGCCGGGGTTTGAACAACTGGTCCGCGGTGTATCCGAAGCGGTAAATAAAAGTTCCATGGGCCTGGCGATTTTTCATCATCAGGATCCGACGCGCCCGCCGGATCGCCTTCTTGACAGTTCCGTGCACGGATTGCTGCTTCATGGTGAAATTCCAAGCCCGGAAGTTCAGACGAAACTTGGAAAAATTCCGGCTGTATGGCTGATGGGTAATCATCAGCGCCCGACGTGGGGTGATCAGGTTATGCCGAATCATTATGAAGTTGGCAGCCTCGCGGCAGAACATCTGCATGCGCTGGGACATCAGCACCTGGTGTTTATGAATATGGACTCCCAGCATTGGCCCTTCCGGCTGTATTATCAGGCCTTTGCCGCGGCCGCCGAGCAACGCGGGGTTTCGGTTACGCGTGTGGATGACGTTATTAAGCCCGGCACGGATTATTGGTTTAAGTATGATCAATCCACCATTGAGGGCATTGTTGATCGTTATCTGGCCATGTCCCCCCGCCCCACGGGTATCATGATTGCGGACGACATGCAGGCCGCAATGATTCAACCTGTATTGCAACGCAAAGGTGTGAAGATCGGCCCCGGCGAGGTTGAGATTGTATCCGTTAACAATGAACAGCCGTATCTTATCGGGTTGAATCCCCGGCCAACCGTGGTTGACATTCGGGCCAGCGCCATCGGACAACGCGGCGTGGCGCAGATACGCTGGCGCATCAAACACCCGGAAGTGACGGATCGAATTATGATGCTGGTGCAGCCCGAACTTATGCCCCCGGCGGCACGGTGATGTTTTAGATGGGGCCCGCCGTTGGCTTGTGGGCTTTTGCCTGCTTAACAAGCTCCAGCAGCTTCGGCAGATGTTTATGCATTTCCTTGGCTGTGGCGGAATCGGGATAGGTGTCCAGTACGCGCTGGGCAATGGCGAACGCTTCTTCATACCGCTGCCGCTTGATCAGGTCGGCATATTGCGTCTCGAGTTCATGCCGGGTCTGGATTTCCGCATTTTGCCGCAATGTTGTTAAATCCCCGCGGATCTTTTCCGCAAGGCCATCTTCCGGATAGCGCTCCAAGATCTGCTGTGCCAGACTGCAGGCGCGAATCCATTGGCGATGATCCACCGCGTCTTTATAGTCCGTCAGCAGCATGGTCAGGCTATCACGATGCCAAGCCTGATATTCGTGCCGCACTTGCTGGAGCAAGTCCTGAACGGAAGAGTCAACGGGATAGCGAGATTCCAGAGCATCGGCGGTCTGCTGTACCTGATCCCATGCGTTTATGGCCATGAGGTGATGCAGCTTATCCCGCGATTCCTGCAGATCATGCTCAACTTTTTCCCGGTGTCTGACGGTCAGTTCATGGTTCAGTGCCTCGCACAGCGGATCTCCGGGAAGGCTTTCCCGGATTGCCTCGATTTTGTCACGAGCGGTTTTCCATTGTTCGGCACGGATGGCGGATTGAACTTCCGCCGCCAGCAGCGCTTTGCGTTTTTCCAGCAATTGCGCCGCCCATTGCTGCCGCTGTGGTTCGCTTAACAATGCCGCATCACGCAGTTGTGTCAGCATGTCCAGAATTTGCCGCGAAGCATCCGCAAGCATCGGTGGTGCGGTGCCGACAGCAGCGGGTTGTTGTGATGGTGGCTGTGGTTGCGCTTCCACCGCAGGATGGGATTTCGCCGATACGAGTTGATCAACCGCGGTGCGCAAGTGCAGCAGGTGTCTTTCCGCATTGGTGGCACTATGCAATTGTTGTTCGATGCATTGGGCGAAAAAGCGGGAATACTTAAGCTGCAGCAACTGACCACGAATAATCACGGCCAATGCCAGGTAAATCAGAACCGCAATCAACGCGCCACCCACGATGCACACAGGTATCAGCAGCGCCATCGGTCCGGGCACGCCGTCGTGTCTGGCATTGGCGAAAAACACGAATGCGGCAATTATTGCGATCCCGAGAACAATCCATGCCAGCAACAGCAGCAGTGCGCGCGTTACGGACATGCCGGCGGTTGATTCCGCGGCGTCATACAACGGATTGGTAATAGCGGCTGCTGTGGACGGCGACGACACATCTTGAGGCATGTTGAATCTCCGGCTTTCATTGCGGATTGTAGTTGGATTTGCGACGATTGCCAAGAAATTCCCAACGCGAATATCTTGGAACGGCAAGCAGCCGGGTCTTGACAACCGCGGCCACGGATTCTACTATTTGCTCTGACAATTGAATAAGGCTCTTATCAAGAGTGCCTGAGGGACGGGCCCGTTGACGGCACAGCAACCCATCTTCACGCCATTTGTGGTGTAAGAAGCGGGTGCTAATTCCCTCCCGCTCGTCAGGTTTTCCGACGAACTTGGGGATAGATAAGCGGATCAGCGTTTCATTTTGATATATCGCGCGGCCTCTTATCAGGAATCAGCACCCTTAACCGGTGCATCCTGATAAGAGGCCGCTTTATTTTCCGGTTGCAGCACCGTGGTGATGGTGCCGCCGGGCGGAGGTTGTAAATGTCGTATGTGCTTGGGCTTAAGTGCCGTGAATGCGGTGAAAAATACCCGCAAAAAGGCGTGCATGTATGTGAAGTGTGTTTTGGACCACTGGAGGTTCAATATGATTACGCCGCCATGCGCGGCAAAGTAACGCGGGAATCCATTGAAAGCAAACCGCGGAATTTGTGGCGCTACAGTGATCTTCTGCCCATAGACGCGGAACCGAAGGCGGGTCTGTATTCGGGGTATACGCCGTTGCGCCGGGCGCATAATCTGGAAAAAGTTCTCGGGGTCAAGCAGTTGTATATTAAGGATGACTCGGCGAACTATCCCACATGGAGCTATAAAGAGCGCGTGGTTTCCGTTGCGATTACTAAGGCCATTGAACTGGGCTATGACACCGTGGGTTGCGCCAGCACCGGCAATTTGGCCAACAGCGTGGCGGCGCACGCCGCCGTGGCGGGGCTGAAGGCATTTGTCATGATTCCTCATGATCTGGAACAGGGAAAAGTGCTGGGATCGCTGATTTTCGGCCCCACAATGGTACGCATTCAGGGCAATTATGATGATGTCAATCGCCTGTGTTCGGAAATTGCCGACAAATATAAGTGGGCGATTGTCAATGTGAATCTGCGGCCATTTTATACCGAAGGTGCCAAGACTTTTGGCTTCGAGGTGGCCGAGCAATTGGGCTGGCAGTTGCCGAAACATACCGTATGCCCCACCGCGGGCGGAACCATATTGCCCAAGATTTACAAGGCCTACCAGGAATTGATTGATCTGGGACTGGTAGCGGATAATGGGCCAAAAATTTATTCCGCGCAGGCCGCCGGCTGTAATCCGGTGGTGGAAGCGATTCGCGCGGGGCACGAACTTATTAAGCCGCAGAAGCCCAAAACCATCGCCAAGAGTATCGCGATTGGCAACCCGGCGGACGGTTTTTATGTGGTGCAGGCGGTCAAGCAATCCGGCGGCTGGGGTGAAG
>JAJZJL010000137.1 GCA_021810145.1 Planctomycetota bacterium
AATTTGGTTTGGGATATTATCCCGCAAAGCGCTGCGGGGTTTAAGCACCACCAGCACGGAAGAACTTCGTGGCGCAATCGAGGCCTTTATCGCCCGATATAGTCAGAACGCCAAGCCGTTCAAATGGCGGAAACGGGAAGTGAAGGCTGCGCAGCTTAGAAATACTATCGTTAATTTATGCAATTAAGCACCAGATGCGTCCCCGTTTCGGTCCCTTGCACCGCACCACGCTGCGCGGCTGTTGCATCCCTATTTGCCGCCCGGCCTCCGCACCCCGATCGGCTTCCAGCCCTTGGGCCAAATGATTTTCACCGGCGGGCGCCCGCCGGTTTTGATCCCTGCCCACCGCTCAAATATCTTAACCGCTGGAGACACCCCGGCCATTCCCTTCGGACGATTGGCCGCTTTGCCTCGGCCCGGTTTGGTCAAGGCTGGAACAAACAGCCTCGCGAAAATCGCGAGGCCCTTTCTCACTTTGAATCCATCCCTGCGCAGCGCCGCTATCCCCTGGTGAATCGGCACCTCCGTCGCGCGGGGACCGGTGCGGATGTCAATAAACTGGACCAAAAAGCTCGTCGTACGATACCCCGACGATTTTTCGCCATGCGTTGCCGCATCACTCCCCGGCCTGAACGCCACCGTCGCGGCCGAAACGGGGAAGGTGCTGCTACCCCACGGAAGCGGGTTAAACCATGTCATAGTCTGCAGTGTGCCCCCGTGCAGCGGGCTCACCGCGCCCAAGAAGAATGGCTCCGATGGATGGAACTCTAAAACAATCGGGCCTCCCAACCTGCTGGGGGGCAAGAGGCCCCCGGGGCCAAACGAGCACGACGTCGGCCCCCCGCGGAACCTAAGGGTCCATGCCGCTTTGCGCCGCACCTGGCCGAATGAAAGGTGAATCCCGGCGGAACTTGTCAACCAGACCACTCTCGGTTTGGCGGGATCAAGCATCACGCTGAGCGTGCGGCCGTTTGAGGTCACGCTGTATGCGGGAATCCCATTGAATATTCCCGTAATCGCGCACTCTTTGCCCGCAGAATAAGCTCTGGCCGAACGGGCCACCGCTACACGGAGGGGCCCTCCGGGCGGTTGGAAGGCCATGCGCAGGCGGAACCGCATTGAGAAGGCCTGGCTTCCCCGGCCTCCATGCGACGCCAAGCCGAAATGGGGGCTGGACAACGTCCAAACCACATGCAGGAGCTTCGAGACGGACGGATCAAGGGTTGTTGCCGAAGCAGCGAGAAGTGTCGCGTACGGCCATGCAACCAAGACGCCGCCCGCGAGTAATCCAGCCAAAGTTCTGCGCGCCATCTAATCTTCCTTTCTTCCTTGGGTCCGCCCGCCCTGAGATTGGCTGACGGCCGCACACGCCAGCCCTGCCAGGTACTGTGGCCATGCGGCGGGGGCATCCCGCACGGGGTCAAAAGCCAAAACTCAGGCCCCCAACCAATACGTTACCGCCGGTACCCGTCGAGCCTGCTATATAGAGCGATCCCCACCCGACCCCACCGGAGACATTTCCACCGGTGTTGAAACTACCACCCTGGTAACTTCCCATTCCTTGCGCCTGCAGCCAAGCGTAAAGCGCACCATAATTGACGACACCATTAATATAGGGACTGGCATTGACGTTGAAAGGCCAACTGTAACCGAATCCGCTGCCGATGTTTATCCTAAACCCTCCGCCCGGGAATTTTGTTTGGTACGGGCAGAATGAGACGCCACCGCCTGGCTTAGGTGCCGCCGGGAGCCCCGGGCCTGTGTCGGGCCCCGTGGGAGTCAGATGCCCGAGGCCAAAACCGTAAAGCTTGTTTAGCGCCGCTTGGCCGGCAGGTGTCGAGAGAAAATCGCCAAGGCCGGTCCATGCCCCTTGGAACGGATTTCCCCCGGGCAGGCTTCCCGACTGAAGGCCAAGCGCGTCCCGATTCCCCGCCGCCCGTCCACCGACATATTCATACAAATTAATCCCGCCGGAATAGCCGATCGGATCGCGCTGGACCCACCGGCCAAGGGCGGGGTTGTACATACGATTCCGCACGTAATACAGTTGCGTTTCCGGATCGTTTCGATTGAGCGGGGCGGCGGAGCGGCGGCGTAATGGCGAAGCGTCAGGCAGTTCCCGAAATCCCGATACTCCGAAATTTACAACGGAGCCTCCGCGTGCCTCTTCCGACCTCTTTGTGAAATCAAAACCTTCAATCACATCCGGGGAGATGGACCCATCTGAATCCGGAACCCCGCATTGCGAAAAAGTGTCATTCCACGCGACCATAAGAAGCTTTCCGAAAAGCCGATTGATTCAGTGCTTGCATTGTATGGCGCACGGGGCCTCCTGCAAAGCAAAATCCGCGTTTTGTTTCTGTTTGATTTGTCGCGTCCGGCTACGCCGCGCGAAAACCCCACCCACTAAGCACCTCGCCCCGCGGTGCACCACGATCCGCGGCGACCGCTCCAATCCGAATCCCTTGTTGGCCGCGATTAATTGCAGCGACGGTGCTGGTGATGGTTACCTGGTGTGTTCGCGCACATCAGCGGCGATTCCGTTCAGGCAATTCATCCCCGGAGCGCGGCATTTCGCCGCCGCGCCGCTTCATAATACGGTCAAAGGCTTTAAAGTCCGCGCGAGCCTTACGGTCGTTAAAGAATCGTGCGGTCTCAAAGGCCGAGACTTTCTCCGCCACCGCTGTGACCACAAATTGGTTAATACTGGTGTGGTCCTCGAGGCTCAACCGCGTAACGGCCTTCTTCAACGACGCTGGCAATCTCAGAGGGTAGGTACTTGCTTGTTTCATGACAGGATCCTTTCAATCGCTTCCCTCGGAAGCAGTAACTCAATTGCGAACCGGGCCGCTGTATCCCCAAAATCCCGCCGATTGAACGTCACCAGCGCGTCAGCAGCGCCGTTCACTGCGGCTTCAAGAACCATCTCATCACCCGGATCACGAAGCTGCGGCCGCCAGAGAAAGTGCGTCTTTACGGGCTCGACCATAGCAATAACCGCGGACAAGAATATGTCAGCCTCCCGGTCCGCAAGCCCGGAGGCCCGGAGATGCTCGGATTGGCGGCACACGGCCTCGTATTCCAAGGCTAAGGGCACGCTTGCAGCTAATATAATGCGGCCAGACCGCGCCGCCCGCAGGATCGCCGCTGAGGCCCCCCGCGGGCTGCGCATGGCGGCAACCACCACATCTGTGTCGAGCACAAGTTTCACATCTTCGATGATATCATATCGTCGGTGATATGGCAAAGTGCCGCAAAGGCAAAGGGGGCGTCGCGGTCGAGTTGTTCATTTAACGCGGCCATGTCGCCATCCGAATAATAGCCCGATCAAATCTGGCCAGCGTATTCCACCAGAGTTCGCCCTACCGCAAAACCTCCCCCGACCTTTCCGGGCCAAGGGCGATGGCGGTTCCGCTTGCCCTCGCTTCCCATGTTGCGTGCCGGTCGTTCCAGTTTTGCGACATCGAGGCCGTGGCAAAAATCAGACCACGCGGATGTCGGATCCTTTATTTCAGGGAATTATCTGCTTCCCGGCACCCCGGGATTCGTTGATCGTTGTACTATGGTAGGCGCCCGCCCCAATACCCAAGCCACAGCCACCCGCACCGGAACAGACTCAAAGCACCCGATTTTTACGAAGAGGTGGAGGAGGAACGCAGAGGACGGGTGAAGGGAAAAAAAGCTCTGTGAACGTGCGAAACGCCAAACCAATATCGCAGGTGTCCCACAACAGTACCGCACCGTGCCACGATCTTGCATTCGTGCGTTCCCGTATTCGCGCTATCCGCTTAGAGCGTTTACCCCGTGCGCGCCGGGGCGGTCCACCCCATCACACCCCAAAAAAGCCAGTCCAACTCATCGTCGCAGTTCCCTGCCGCACCCGTAAATCACATTGTCCGTGGCTCCCCGGCTTGCCCGGATTCGTTGCCAACGGTTCTCGCCCCGGTAGCCGTGTCATTCATGATGTTGTCACTTCGCAGTGCGCCGGTACAACAGGTACAGCTTGCTGATCTCTAATGTGTTACCGCCCCTGGTTCTGCCGTTGTTCATGCCCACGGATATAAATGTCATCCCAGTCAGATTGTGCAGTTGCGCGGGGTTGTGTCCCATCGGATTCAGATGTGCCAGCGGAATCAGCACCGTCTGCCATTTTCCATTGGCAGTGATAATCGGAGATGAAAGCGTGCAGTAGGCGGGGCTGCCGGTTTTACGGAAAAGCATCAGCCGAACCTTCGCAGGTTTGGCCACACGCGCCCGCAGAAGCACCGCCGCTACCCGTTTGGCTTGAATATCGCCGGGCAACGGGAATTGCGGATACGCCCATCCGCCATCCGCGGCAAACTTCAATCCCCAACCGCCCGTTTCCGGCACAAAGAACGAACTGGTTCCGTTGGCGTTTTTTCGCCAAAGCGCCAGTTGACCGATCTTCAAGCGTACATGTTGCGGGTACCGGTCCAGAAATTGTGCAATTGTTCCCTTTAATCGAATGGCGATTGCCAGCGGGCTTATCGCCGGTGCCTTTCCGGTCGCGGACAACTCTTGTCCCGATATAACCAGATAATGGTATTGCATGATGCTCAGGTGGGCTTTTCGAGGAAGATTTCGAACCGCCCATTGAACCAGGGCATGACCATCGGCTGGTATTTGCCGCTGGATATCCGGGGCGAAACGGTCGCGACCATTTGCCTGGTGGCTCCGCAGCGCCAGTTTCACCATCATATTGCGATTGGCCAAGTTCCAGACGCGCACAGCAATAGTGCTTGCCGGAGCATCCGGAAGTATGTAGCCATGTTTATTCCAACTGCAGCCCCGATCATCAAATTGCAGGATGATCGGTGAATGAGGCTGCGGCCGTGGCGGGGGGCGGCGGGAAATTGCGTAAAGCCGCGCAGCCTCGGTGGTGGTCTGAATCTTGCCGGTAAAGGCGTTGACCGGACCTCGCAGGTAAACCAGACCGTCGGGAATGGGTATTGAACCGTTGGCATGACGGTGCAGGATCCGGCCATCGATGCCGCGGATGCTTATATCAGACTGCGAAAAGGAAAACGCCGCATTGCGGTTCGCTTTTCCGGTATAAATAACCGCGGTACGTTCATTACCCCGCGCAAATACCGGTGCCAAACGCACAGCGCGATCCGAGATTTTCAGATTTCCCACATACGACCAGCCGGAGAGTTCGGCCACACCATTCACATACGCAGCCATGCTCCGCAGGGGCGTGTACTGCTTTCCCATCATGCCAAAATTGTTAAACTTTGCGTCATGCTCCGTATAAAACGGGTAGACAAACGCAAAATAGCGGGCAATGCCGCAGGCGCGGGCTTCCACCGCCTTCATGGTAATCCAAAGTGCGGAGACCATATCCGGCTCGCGGCGGGGGCGGGCGGTACCCGCTGGCCAGGGCTTGCCGCTTTCCGTGATCCACAGCGGCATCGATTCCTTGCCAAAAGCCTTGAGCCACCGGCGGTAGTTTTCCACGGTACGCGGTAAAGCAACGGGGGATGCGTAATTGTGAAAGCTTATGGCGTGGACCTGATCCAGCAACCCATTCATGGCGCAACTGCGTTGGAACCCTCCGGACAGATATTGCGCAAAAACGCCTCCGATCAATGGAACATGAATATCGGCCCGTTGAAAGCAGTAGGCGATCGCTTTGACTGTGGGAAGCAGTTGGTCCGCCGGGCGACTTTTCATATCCGGCTCGTTCCACATTTCCAACGCACCCCAGTCCGTATGGAAATAGCTGCCGATAACTTTCCAGCTTCGTGCTGTCTGTACCAGGTTCACCGGGTACGGTCCCGAATTGCGTTGTCGGATCCAACCTGGAGCGACAGCCAGCATCTGCAGCATCCGCACACCATTATGAAAATAATCTTGAGCCAGTTGGTCATATTGGCATTGGTTGTTCCAGGCAAATCGTCCCGGTGCCGGATTGATCTGCCCCCATCTTAAGCGCTCGCGCGACAGGCCGATGCCGCTGCGCCGCAAAATTCTGATCATCCCCTGGCGCACGGATTGGCGCGTGGCCGGATGATTCACCAGCCAGGCCATGGCACTGTCGATGGAGAAATACTTCCCCGCGCGGCCGTGATGTGCCGCGATTGATACCACGCCGAACTTCTGCCCGCATGCCGGAAAATCAACCTCGTAAAATCCCCGTGGCAGGCGTACCGGTACCTTGATTGCATGATCCCGGCCGGTGATCGTTGCGGTCCCGGTCGTGACCAGATGTCCCCAATAATCGGTGATCTTCCATCGCAGTGTGTGCGGACTTCCGGCCCCGCCCGCTTTCCAGGTCAGTACGGCCGGTTGATTGGGTGTAACAAAGAACCCCGTGAGGCCATCAACCTGCAATGTAAGCTTTGGCTCCCTCGCGGCAAGTGCCGCAACGCTTGGCGTCATGAGGCCGTTGATGGACAGTACCGCTATTGCAATCAATATCACCCGGCTCAGGGCCGCCAAAGGAAAGAAATGACGCATCAGATATATCCTCACAAGTGCCAATGTATTGTGTGCTGCGCCGGACCATTGTTTGCTGCACGGCAAGCGTTGAGAAGTTGCGCTGCAGGGTCGAACGAATGGTTGCACACATGCGGAACCCATGGGGGTGATTATAGCGACCGGCGGCTGCCATGCGGAGCCGGAGTTACAGTTCTGCCCGCAAATGGAAACTGACGGGTAAAGGCGTGGCCGCCAAAAGAAAAGCGTTTGAAAAAACTTCAGAGCCATTTACCTCATCGTGGCCCAGTATCGTCGCAGGTGCGGAATTTCCGGAATTCAACCTTCGGTCCGCCGCGTTTCATGGTGTCAGCAGTCCGCGTCAGCCAATACTGTTCTTTCCAAGACAAGGGCGTAAACATCGGGCGTATTGCCGGCGCTGATGTGGAGCGGTGCCTGTGGCCTGATAAAGACTGTAAGAGGAACACAAAAATGAAATTGAGACCGAGTCTCAATTGACATGGTGCTTTTATATCCCTAACATAATTCAGAGAATGTTGCTGGACTTTCGCGGGCAATTAAATGGAATTTGCCTGTTTTTAGGGGTTTTAACCATGCCGACAGACGAAGGCGCGATAGAAACACTGGCCAATCAGGAATATAAATGGGGCTTCGTTACGGATATTGAAGCCGACGCCCTGCCGAAAGGCCTTAATGAGGACATCATCCGGGCCATTTCCAAGCGGAAACACGAACCGGAATTTATGACTGAATGGCGGCTCAAGGCATATCGCCATTGGCTCACGATGACCGAACCCCAGTGGCCCAACGTGAAATATCCAGAAATTGATTTTCAGGACATTATTTATTACTCGGCTCCCAAGCCCAAAAAGCAGCTTAAAAGTCTCGATGAAGTTGACCCGGAACTGCTGCGCACGTATGAAAAGCTCGGTGTGCCGCTGGAAGAGCAGAAAATTTTTGCCGGCGTTGCGGTCGATGCGGTTTTTGATTCGGTATCAGTCGCCACGACATTCAAGGCCAAGCTTGCGGAAATGGGGGTTATTTTCTGTTCATTTTCCGAAGCGGTACAGGAACATCCGGAACTGGTCCGCAAATATCTCGGTTCGGTGGTGCCATATTCGGATAATTTTTATGCCACGCTGAATTCCGCGGTGTTCAGTGACGGCTCATTTTGTTATGTGCCCAAGGGCGTGCGATGTCCGATGGAGTTGTCCACCTATTTTCGGATCAATGCCAAGAATACCGGACAGTTTGAACGCACGCTGATCATTGCCGACGAAGGCGCGTATGTCAGTTACCTCGAAGGCTGTACCGCTCCGATGCGGGATGAAAATCAACTGCATGCGGCGGTGGTGGAACTCGTAGCGCTCAAAGGCGCGCAGATTAAATATTCCACCGTGCAAAACTGGTACCCCGGAGATAAAGACGGCAAAGGCGGAATTTATAATTTCGTCACGAAACGCGGCAAATGCATGGACAACGCCCGCATTTCCTGGACGCAGGTGGAAACCGGCTCGGCGATTACCTGGAAATATCCCAGTGTGATTCTGCAGGGCGACAATTCCATCGGCGAGTTTTATTCCGTTGCTCTGACCAATCACCGGCAGCAGGCTGATACCGGTACGAAGATGATTCACATCGGGAAAAATACCCGCAGCACCGTGGTCTCCAAGGGAATTTCCGCGGGCAAGGGGCAGAATACCTACCGCGGCCTGATCAAGATTCTGAAAAACGCCTCCAACGCCCGCAACTACACCCAGTGCGATTCACTGCTGCTGGGAGATAAATGCGGTGCCCACACCTTCCCCTATATTGAAGTGCGCAACACCAGTTCCAAAGCCGAGCATGAAGCATCCACTTCTAAAATCGGTGAGGATCAGTTGTTTTACTGCAAGCAGCGCGGCATTTCTCTGGAAGATGCGGTGAACATGATTATCAACGGCTTCTGCAAAGAAGTGTTCCGCGAACTGCCGATGGAATTTGCCGTTGAAGCGCAAAAATTGCTGGGTGTGAGCCTGGAAGGCAGCGTCGGATAGGCCGGGACGGCGTTCCCGGGTTCGTACCGTGGCCCGCAACTGAAACTCCTGATTGCATTTGGAAAGGAAGCAGACTTTATGGCATTGGTTGAAATTAACAATTTACAGGCCTCTGTGGATGGCAAACAGATACTCAAGGGAATTGATTTAACGATTAATCCCGGTGAAGTTCACGCCATCATGGGGCCTAATGGTTCTGGAAAAAGCACGCTGTCTTCCGTGCTGGCCGGACGTGAAACCTATACGGTTACCGGTGGCAGTGTAACATTTGACGGCAAAGATTTACTGGATTTGTCGCCGGAGGAGCGGGCCTGTGAGGGGCTGTTCATGGCGTTCCAGTATCCGGTGGAAATTCCGGGCGTAACGACCAGCTATTTTCTCAAGGCGGCGGTTAACGCGATCCGCAAACATCACGGCGAGCCGGAACTCGACGCGATGGATTTTCTCAAAATGGTCAAAGAAAAAATGGCCCTGCTGGAAATGGATAAATCATTTTTGAATCGCTCGGTTAATGAGGGGTTCTCAGGTGGTGAAAAGAAACGCAATGAGATTTTTCAAATGGCGGTATTGAATCCTAAATTCGCCATTCTCGATGAAACCGATTCCGGCCTGGATATCGACGCGTTGAAAATTGTCGCCAACGGCGTCAATGCGCTGCGTGGCCCAACACGGGCCATTCTGGTCGTTACCCACTATCAGCGATTGCTGGACTACATTGTGCCGGATTTTGTGCATGTATTGTGCGATGGAAAAATCGTGAAATCCGGCGACAAACATCTGGCGTTGGAATTGGAGAAACGCGGCTACGCATGGCTGGATAATGCCGGTGCCGCCGCCTGAAAATCATGGAATAAGCCATTCCCGGAGAAATTATGATTGCAACAACTACCAGTCCTGCCAAGCCTGAGACTGTCTCTGCCATGGGACCGGATTTTGGTGCCTCATGGCTGCGTCAGCGGCGCTCGGAAGCCGCGGAAATATTCGACCAGATCGGTTTGCCGCCGGTAACACATGAAGATTGGCGGCTTACCAATTCGGCGCAAATTGCCAAGGTTCCTTTCACAGCTCCCGGTGAAGGTTCCGCACTAAACGCGCAAGCTCTTGACGGACTGTGTCTTAAGAAGCTCGGTGCCCGGCAGATGGTCTTTGTAAATGGAAAATTCTCCCCGGAATTATCCAGCCATGACGGACGTGCTGAAGTTCTGACGATCCGGCAGGCCATGGAAAAGCATGGTGATCGTGTGGAGCGCTTTCTGGGGCGTGAAATGCCCGCCCAGGCCAATGGCTTTTCGGCCATGAACCTGGCCGGTTTTGAAGATGGCGCGTTTATTTATCTGCCCCCGGATCAGGGGGAAACGGGCCTGGTGCATCTGCTGTGGCTCACCACGGATCATAATAAGCCGGTGGTGGTACACCCCCGAAACCTTCTGATTATCGGCTCGAACAACCAGATCACCATTGTCCAGACCTACGCCAGTTTTTCTTCTCATCCCACTTTGTGCAATACGACGCTGGAAATGGTGGTCGGCAAGGGGGCAAAAGTTGAATTAATCAAATTGCAGCGGGAAAGCCAATCCGCGTTTCATGTGGCCAATGATGCCATTCATGTGCATGAACACGCCGCCGTGCAGGCGCTGGTGGTTAATACCGGCGGCCATCTGGTGCGCAACAACGTGACGGTGCATCTCGCGGAACCATTTGCCGAGGCCACGCTCAATGGGCTGACGCTGGCCACCGGCAGGCAGCATGTCGATAATCACACCATGCTGGATCATGCGCGGGAAAACTGCCCCAGCCATGAACTGTATAAAAATCTGCTTGGTGGACATGCCAGCGCGGTATTTCGGGGTAAAATACTGGTGCGGCCCGATGCGCAAAAAACCGACTCCAAGCAGACCAGCAAAACCATTCTGCTTTCCGATGATGCGGTGATGAATTCCCAGCCGCAACTTGAAATTTACGCCGATGACGTAAAATGCACGCATGGTTCCACCACCGGTCCGCTGGATGATGAGCAACTGTTTTATCTGCGGTCGCGCGGCATTTCCGCCGCGGATGCCGGGGCATTGTTGACCTACGCTTTTGCCCGCGACGTGCTGTTACGGGTATGGCATACCGGGATCAGGGAATATCTGGAACAGTTTATTGCCGCCGAGTTGCATCGGCTGCATCTGGATCAGGCGAAATCATGACTACCACCGCTGAAAAGAAAATTGCCGGCCGAAAGGCCCCCAAACCGGATGCGTTTGATGTTGCCGCCATTCGCAATGATTTCCCGCTCCTGCAGACACAATCACATGGCAAGCCGCTGGCCTATCTGGACAATGCCGCAACGAGCCAGAAGCCGCAGGCGGTTATTGCCGCCATCGCGCGGTATTACACCAATTACAACGCCAACATCCACCGTGGCGTTTATAAATTAAGCGCCGATGCCACCGCCGCGTATGAAGGTGCCAGAGAGAAAATTGCCCGATTTATCAACGCTCCATCGGCCAGGGAAATAGTATTTGTGCGCGGTGCCACCGAAGCTGTGAATCTCGTGGCCGCAACATGGGGCATGGACAATATTCATTCCGGCGATGAAATTATCGTATCGGAAATGGAACATCATTCCAATATTGTTCCTTGGCAGTTATTGGCCCGGCGCACAGGTGCAATCCTCAGGGTTGTCGGCATTACCGACGCCGGCGAATTATCCATGGAGCACTATCAGAGCCTGCTGTCTGAGCGCACGCGATTGGTGGCTCTTACGCACGTTTCCAATGCCATGGGTACCATTAATCCAGTGGACCGTATCGTGGCTTTGGCGCATGCACGGGGAATCCCGGTACTCATTGACGGGGCCCAATCCATTCCGCATTTGCCGATTGATGTGCAGAAAATCGGTTGCGACTTTTTCGTGTTTTCCGGACATAAGCTCTGTGCGCCTACCGGCATTGGCGCTTTGTGGGCCAGATATGATCTGCTGGATAAGATGCCGCCGTATCAAGGTGGGGGGGATATGATCAGCAGCGTGACTTTTTCCGGCTCCACGTGGAACGAAGTACCGCATAAATTTGAAGCCGGCACACCGCACATTGCCGGAGCCATCGGCCTGGGCGTGGCCATTGATTATCTCAGTGGCCTCGGTATGGACGCCATTGCCCGATATGAACATGAACTGCTCACTGATGCCACGGAAAAGCTGGAAAAGATATCCGGGTTGCGCATCATCGGCACAGCTCCGGAAAAAGCCGCGGTCATTTCATTTGTCATGGAAAATATCCACCCCCACGATATCGGCACAATCGTGGATGGTGAAGGCGTGGCCATTCGCACCGGCCATCACTGCTGCCAGCCGCTGATGGATCGCTATAACATTCCCGCAACGGCGCGGGCATCATTGGCGTTTTATAATACCCGGGAGGATGTTGACCGGCTTGTCGCCGCCATTGAAAAAGTCAAAGAGGTATTCAACTGATGTCCGATCTGCGCGACTTATATCAACAGACTATTCTGGATCACACGCGAAAGCCGCGGAACAAGCATGAAATGTCAGATGCCACCGCCACTGCCGACGGCCACAATCCGCTGTGCGGTGATAAAATCAAGCTCTTCCTTAAAGTTTCCAATGGCATCATTGAAGATATCAGCTTCACCGGCAACGGTTGTGCTATTTCCACAGCCTCAGCTTCCATGATGACCGAAGCGCTTAAGGGCAAATCGCTTGCGGAAGTGCAGGCGTTGTTTGAACGGTTTCATACCATGCTTACCAGCCCCATGGACCGGGACCCGGATATTGAGGTGCTTGATAAGCTGGCGGTATTCTCCGGCGTGCGCGAATTTCCAGTGCGCGTAAAGTGTGCCACGCTGCCGTGGCATACGTTGCAGGCTGCGATAAAACATGAGCACCGTCCGGTTTCGACCGAGTAATTCAGATGCGTCAGCAGTCAGGAGATGGATGTTGAAGAAAAAGACTTCCTTGGCGGGCCGTGGCTTGGCGCTGGCGTGATAACCGCATGGCGCCTCAATTGTCCGGTCATTGAGTCATGGCCATTCTGACTTCTGAATTAAAAAAAAGCAAAAAGGAAATTCCATGCCTATTACATTAACTGAAATAGCCGCCGCGGAAATTAAAA
>JAJZJL010000138.1 GCA_021810145.1 Planctomycetota bacterium
GGCCTCCTTTTTACGTGCAGGATAATCTTCGCCAGCCTTCCTTGGCTGGACGCTCCTATCATCACCTGTCAAGCAACTTTACGCCAGAGCTGAAAACTAAAAGACCCTGGCTCCATTATGGCGCCAGTGCACGGCTGGGTGCCTTTATGTGGATACATGGTAGAATACATGCGATTACGGAAGGCCAACCTTACGTCATCGGATATAGGACAAAAGGAAAAGGATGTACTTCTGCGTAAGCACACCCAAAAAATCAGGCCAAAATTGATCGCCAATATGGGACTCTTTTGGCGCAAGAACGATGTGCTATGGCGAGGCAACCGGAGCAAAGGCCAACACTGCATAATGGGAAGGCAGCGCGGTGCGAAAACGAAAGGCTCCGTGAATTTTTGGCACCAAACCGGCGTCTATGCCCTTTACGCCGATTATAAATTGGTGTACGTAGGGCAAGCCGGCCTGGGCGACAAAGCATGCATTGGTGCCCGCCTCTTTCGTCACACGAAGGATGATCTCGCCGGCCGGTGGGACATGTTTTCGTGGTTCGGTTTCAGACAGGTCAAGAGTAACAACGAGCTTGGCGCGAAGAAGAAGCGGGCGGGCGCTACGTGGCCACAGCTTGCGGACGTGCTTGAAGGCGTGCTGATCGAGGTGGCCGAACCACCGCAAAACAGCCAGAAGGGGCGATTCGGTCCCGGCGTGAAGCGGTACCTCCAAGAGCCGCACTCCGAGGAGCGTGATGATATTGCCAGAGACCTCCTGCAGTTGTCGCGGAAGTTCGACAGGGCCGAGAAGCAGCGGCAAAAGCACTTCGAGCGGATAACGCATTCCTTGGACCAGGTGAAGGAGCTTGCAAGGAAGGCGCGCGCAAAAAATTGAGGGGTGGCGGACGGCCCGTTGAAGATTCCCCGCTACCGAAACCAAGCCGCCGCACCTTTGCGATCCTGCCAGAAATGCTTAATCTCCCCAATATCGTTTTCCTCAAGCAACTGCTCGCCATCGATTTTAATGCCGCTATCTCGCCGTTTGAAGCCATAATTCTACCGTACTCCAGCCGAACCCGGCGACCACGGTGAAACGGTCCGGGACATGCTCGAAAATCCTCCTGGGCATTTAAAACGATATGCTCAGGATTCAGCCGCTGATATGGGCTGGTTGTTTTCCGGCGCGTCAGTGGCGGCACCGTAAAAGTGCCGCAGTTCGGTGGCGATGTATCCAATTTGGCTGAACTTCAACATTCTTGTGTTGACAATCACCACCGGCTTTTTGTTCGTTCGATACAAATAAAGCCGCCGGTATTCAACGGTTGATCCGTACCTGGACTGCGCTTTGTGAATCCGAACGGAAAAATTCGCAATCTGATCTCGCGGCCAGTGCCGCGTGCGGCGAATAAACAGGCGATTATACAGTACGCTTAATGTCTCCGGTGTCGCTACCAGTGTGACGGTTCGGAACATCTCGCTGATCAGCCATAAAATGCCGATGATAAACGCACTGCCGATCCAGAATGTTTTTGCGTTCGGCATCCATGGATTAAAGTTAATGCCATGCGGTTGTGATATTTGTAAAGCCCACAGCATGGCAAATGCCGCCAGCGACAATCCCACCAATGCCAGAATTCCACCTGTCCCGGTTATTTGTGACAGCCCCTTCAACTTCACCACCAGCAAGCCGTCGGCGGGGATCACCACAACGCGCTTATCCGGCGGTGGCTCCGGATAATCCCAGAATTCCGGCGATACCACTGGTGCGACGTTGGCACCGGGGACATCGGCCCCGGTTGGATTGGCCGAATCGGTGGTTGCTACATTCAATTTCAACACCTGGCGCAGGGTATCCGCCAGATGCTCCATGTCCTCCCGCGTTCCACTGGCCAACGCCAGCGGAATTGTGCTGTGCCGCTGTATTGTCACCGACCATTTCTCCGGCATCGTCATTCCGGCCGTCATCTTTGCGCCAATGATATCGGTTGGCGCAATATTCACCGGCTTGCCCCAGGCGCGGCTTCCCTGTTTGACTGTGATGCCATCGGGGCTGATGGCAATGCTTACCGGCGAGCGTCCCCGCATGGTCCCCGCAATAAGCCCCGTTATCGCCAGGATCAGCAGAAAGCCGGCCTTGATGAAAAAATAGAGATCAAAATCCTGATGCGAACTGATGACATACAATGCGATTGCTATGGCCGCATAAATCAGCGGCCTGCGGAATCGCTTGATTTTGTCATTGAGAGACGAAATCGTCGGCTGTGGCGGAAAAATGTATTCCACCCCATCGGGCGTGTCCCTGATTACCACATCGCTGCCGTCGCCGTTGGCGTTCATACGAAATCCTCCCTTTCTGTCTAACTTGCGGTTGCTATTGTAGCACCATGGCCGCAGTTTGTATGCCAAAAGCATATCTGAGAATTGGCATAACCGGTTGTCGCCGCCTTCGCGGCGCACGCGATGGCTTTCCAGCACAACGGGAAAATGGCCGATGGGTGATGAATAAGGCCTTGGGCCACGGATTTCGCGGATGACGCGGATGGGGTGCGTTTGGCATTTAGCATTTGGCATTTGGCATTTGGAACTTGGAACAGGAATTTTCGCCACAAAAACAAACTATTTACCCGAACCATTCTTTGCGTCCTTTCGTCTCTTGGCGGTTGATTTTTTCTTTTGTCTCTTCCAGCTTCCAGGTTCCGGGTTCCAGGTTCTATCCCGATGTGCCGGGAGTCATTGAAATCCTCCGCCCACCTCGGTTTCCTCCTTGTGAACAAAAGCGTTTTTCACCACAACGGCACGAGAACAGTATTGGTCAGTAATGGTCAGTATTAGCAGTATATTCAATACCCGGCCTGGGGAGCTGGGATTATTGATCATTGATCATGGATCGTTGGTCATTGAGGTGCCCTCTGCTTCCTCCCTGTGAACAAAAAACGTTTTTCACCACAACGACACAAAGACACGAAGAGTATTTGATTACCTAACCACTGCTTTGCGTTCTTTTGCTTCTTTTGGGGTTGCTAATCTTTTCCCGGCTCTTCCAGGTTCCAGGTTCCAGGTTCCGGGTTCCAGGTTCTATCCCGATGTGCCGGGGGTCATTGAAATCCTCCCCCCACCTCTGCTTCCTCCTTGTGAATAAAAACGCTGTTCACCACAACGGCACGAGAACAGTATTGGTCAGCGCAGACAGTAGGGGTCAGTAATGGTCAGTAAATGTAGTACCTGTCCCCGGCATCGCCCTGAGAGCCTGCTTGGAAACTCCGCGGGCAGCGCCTTGGGGCGGCAAACGGCCGTCTGCGGCGTCCTCGATTGTCAACATATTCCGGAAGATGCTTCATATCTGCGTGCTTGCATCCATCCATTTGCCAGGTCAATGAACCCGCATCGGACTTTTCAAACAGGCTCTGCGCGGCCTCAAGGCCGTTTAACCCACGCAAGCGCGTCGCCCTGGCGTGCCGGATCTGGTGGGCGTTCCGGTTTGGAACTTCCACCCATTGGCCACTGTGTTGGCTGGTAGTTTCACGATTGGTGTGCGTATGGATCTAAAGTTGGCCGATTCGGAATAACCGCCGCTTCATACGCGCTACAAGGGCCAGCCCGCCAAGGCTGGCAAGCCCTGCGCCTACTAAATATAAAGAACAAGGAACTGGTGCTAGCACCGGCGCTTCAAATGTGATCTGAACTTCGCCGTTGCCATTTAAACCTAAATTATTACCGCCACTGGTCTCCACAGTATGACTGGATGGTATCAGCGTGGATGCAAGAAAAGATCCACCACCGCCACCGTCGCCGCTATAGCCACCGCCTCCGCCGCCGCTATAGCCACCGCCTCCTCCTCCGCCCCCGTAACTTCCGCCACCGCCGCCAAAACCGCCGCCGCTACCAGAATAGTGTCCCGAAGCACCCGCTCCGCCGTTAACGAAACTGAAACCTCCGTCAGCATGGCCGTCAGCGCCAGAGCCGCCATTGCTGTAGAAACCCCCGCCGCCGCCGCCCACATTCGCGCCGCCACCATCTCCACCATTTCCGTTACTGCCGCCACTGCCACCGCCTCCTGTGCCGTTGCCACCGGAGTTGGTGATCTCACCATTGCTGCCATTGGAACCGCCTTGACCTCTACCGCCGCCACCGCCGGAAACAACCAGTGGGTTAGTATTGCCGAGTACCACAAAGCTGCCGCCGCCGCCGCCGCCGCCAAAACCACTACCGCCGATGCCGCCGACTAGAATTTCAATTGTCTCATTTGAAGAAAGCAGGAACTCCCCGCCAATTTCCGCGCCCAATCCTCCGGAATTGCCGCCATTGGCTCCGTAGGCCACAATATCATATATACCGGAGGTTGTGATACCGTAATTTTGAATACTTCCCGTATAGGTTATGGTATTAACGCCGGAAGTGCTCAAATCTATATTCGCCCGGGCTTGCCCGCACATAAACGCAGGCAAAGCCAGTGCCCCAACCGACATTACCGCCGCCATTCTTGATATTGAACCAACATTGAATTTGCCCATATTCTTGCTCCCGAATAATGAATGATACCTTAAAAATTACATCGCTGCCGTACCACAAGGCCGGCAGCGGGACTGCAATCAGTACTTATATACATATCCATGCATATAGACGACACACAGCAGAATTGCGTGTGACTCTCATCGGCCACTCCCTTGGCTGGATTTGGATTATATATTTTTGCATGCGGAACTCAACTACACGAGGAAACTGTTTTGCAAATCCAGGCCGCATTGGCAGGCGCATCGATTCAATTTTATTTATCGGACTAATTGCCTGGCGCAGTGGAAACCGATTCCAAATACTTTTTTAACAAATGTGTTTGCAAGAATTTCATGGACCGTATATTCTCCTTGGAGTCTTACCCGCCGTGGGTAAGACCGGGTGAAATGCTGCTAAGGCTTATTATTATTTGGAAGGAGAGAGTCGCGATGGCCCTCTTGACTGTCAACAACAAAAAGCTGAAATTTAAAACAACGTACAATGTCGCCGGCATCCTTGCCGCGTGCACGGCGGGAGCCGTTGGCGGGCTGCCGGGATTGGCCCACGCATCTCTTCTCTCGCCGATGCAGCAGTACAACCTCATCGTCCTTGGGAACTACGGTGGAAGCGGAAGTGACGTACAAGGAACGGCGTTCGTCGCCGGAAACCTCTCCGGCACCGAGACCTTTGGAACCGGGCTTCAAAACAATTCCGTCACTGTCCTGACGGTGGGCGGTGAAATCACCGGTGCCAGCTCGGGAGCCATTCAGGCCGATGGAAACATTATCCTTGGCGGGACCAATCCAACTGGAGTCACCGCTAACGATAGCGGAACCGTTTCAAGCGGCCAAAGCATCGACACCGCGGCGGTGGAAAACGCAATCTCGCAAGAGTCTACAAGCTGGGCAAACGCCGCGCCCTCGGGTGTGACCGTCACCCAGCCCACCTCCAGCGTCCAATATTTGAATTTCGCCGTCAACTCAACCGCCGCTACTGCGGTAGTTGATATTGCGTCCTCCGTACTCAACAATTTGGCGAACTGCCAAGTTGAATTCAGCGGTTTAACCACCGGGCAGCAGGTTGTTGTAAACGTCGATAGCAGCGGCACGCACGGTGCCGTCAGCCTGGCGAGCAGCGTTCAATTTGATCCAATCGTGAATGCCGGCCAAACCGCGAATATACTCTGGAACTTCTATAACGCGACCAAGATTTCATTTTCGACTGAGTTTTACGGATCCGTATTAGCCCCGTTGGCAACGGTAGGCTCATCAAGCCCCATCGACGGAAGCGTCGCTGTGGGCGCATTCACTTCCACCAGCGAGGTGCACCTGCCGCTTAACACCGTGCCGCTTAACACCGTGCCCGCGGGCGGACCGTTGCCGATCCCGGCATCCTTCGGCCTGGTTGGCATCGGATCGCTGGGCTTGCTGGCGGGTGCCGGTATGAGAAAACGGGTGCGAATGTAACGGTGCACCAACCCCGCTGCCGGCAGATTTGCTGCAATATCCAGCTTTATTATCTGGGATGAGAGCAGACATTGGCATGTTGGTTGGCTGGCGTCTCATTTGGGCGTTGACTGGCGTGCCGGGCAACGATATATTTTCCGTCCCGGCGGCGTAGCTGGGATTAGTAACTTCAGTTGTACTCTACCTTCAAAGAGGGCTCGATGTTGAAAACATTTGGAATTGGAACGCTGGCTGTTGTGGGATCGATGCTTATTGGCAGCACGGCCTTTGCCAGTACCGTAACGCAATATACCGACTCTTCGAGTTTTTCCTCGGCCATGGGCGTTCCACTTTCTGTGGAAGATTTCACCAACCAGGTCCATTATCCGATCTTGAGCGGGACGCTTAATTCGGCCACCAACACCACGGTGGCGAATGGCACACCAATCACGCCGGGGATGATTCTGCCTGGCGTAACCTACTCCACGCCGATCGGCACGGGAAATTTCTTCAACATTGATGAAGGTTTGTACTTCACCGGAGGATTCCTCGATCGCACCAGTGGCAACTCGAGCAATAAGGCGAGCGTCGCCCTGACGACGTCTTTTGACCAAAACGTGAACGGCTTCGGCTTCTTGGCCAGTCCATTGATGGGAACGGATATGACCGTCACGGTCCACTTCACCTCTGGGCCAGATGCCAGCTTCAGCAACATCAGCATTCCGAGCTCGGGCACCTCATTCTTCGGGTTTGTCAGCAATGCAACCGATATCACCTCGGCAACGATTTACGGAAACGATCCAACCACCCCGTTCGCCATCGACAACTTCACGTACCCCACCGTCGCGGCTCCCACCATCGCGGCCCCTGCGCCGTCGACAATCGACGATGTGGGGCTGGCGCTGCTGATTGGAGCGGGCTGCTTGCAGGTTCGCACCCGCCGCCGCCGCTCGGCCGCGTGGCACTGAAACAAAAATTCGGCCGAACGCATTCCGCTTTGGCGCTTTCTCTCCCCCCTGAATTGACGCCATCGGTTGGTATGAACCTTCCCTTGGACCGGAAGCTGTGCGGAGAAAGCTGATCGCATTGGCAGCAATAACCTGCCGCCCCGACTCAAGCGGCGATCCGCGCCCGGATACCCCCAACCGCCGGTCCCGCAGGTTCCGTCGTGGCTGTTCCGGATTCTGGCACAGCGAATACGTTTGTGCCTGGGTTTTCCCGACGCCAAAATCCAGCGGGGAAAATTAACGCCGTGAGCCAGTTGTGACTATTTTCTTGAGCAGCTATATTGCTCACACACGTTATGGGTTATCACCATATTCTTTGGAGGCGGTGGCGATTCAGGGCGCGCTCAAATCGACGAAGAAGTGAAGTAACGCAGGGGATTCGGAAACCCAGTGGCGAGTTGTGCGTTCCACCAAGCTACTCGAATGGCCGTACCGGCTGGCCGCGAGAGCTATACTGAATATCCGTTTCGGGTACGGGCCATCGCTCTGGCTGCGGAAAGGCGGACTAAGATTGTGGAGCGGTTGCCGAAGGTTAACCCACTGGTTAAATTGCTGGAGTGGCTGACGGGGTTGCCGATATGCCCAATACTCCGTTTCGCACTATATGGAGTGGGCCGGTCACAGACGGCTGCGCGATGCAATTGACGATAGCGGCGGTGCCAGGAATCATATAACAATGCGTTTGTATCAGGGGCATGGGGAAAACGATGGCGAAAAAACGAGTATTCATCAGTTTTGACTGTGACCATGATTCGGAGGCAAGAGATCTGCTGGTCGGGCAGGCAAAATCTCCGGATTCACCGTTTGATATCGCCGATGCTTCCGTGAAAGAGGCTTCCGCCGGCGACTGGAGGGAGACGGTGCGCCGTCGGATGGACCGAGTTGACGCGGTAATCGTGTTATGCGGCGAGTACACGGACAAGGCCGAGGGCGTTGCGGCGGAGTTGCGAATCGCGCAAGAAGATGGGAAAGAGTACTTTTTGCTCGGAGCATACCCAGACAAACATTGTACCAGGCCCACCACGGCAAAAAAGAGGAGGATAAGATTTATAAATGGGGGTGGGGGAATGTGAAGATGCTCATGGCGGGGTGGGGCGGCAAGGGGGCAACCCGGCTGATTAATCATGCGCAGGAGACGTACGGTGGCTCCTTCCACGCTGATTTGCTCGCACAATACATCCATTATGTTGAATCTGCGGAAATGGTTAGTGAGCGCCGCGTCGTTGCCAACAACTACATGTTGGCGGCGAACTCATCGCTGGTCACACTTTACGGCATTCTGGCGGCCACGCGGTTTGGTACGGTTTGGCTGGCGCTTCTCCCATTCGCGGGATTCTTTGTGGCACTGACCTGGCACAAGGTCATCAGGTTTTATCGCAACTTGAATAAGGCCAAATTCGAGGTCATTCACGAACTCGAAGTGATGACACCGGCCGCACCGTATCGCTATGAATGGGAGAAGGCCGGTGGGAGTAAGAGTAAAGGGTATCGTCTGCTGTCATGCTCGGGGGATTGGATACCCTTAGTGTTTATGTTGCTGTACTTGGTTTTATTTGCCGTCGGCGTCATGCCGGTGATACTGCGATACGCCACCTGATTCCGCCAATCCACAAAAATTGACAATTTCTCTTGTGCCTTGAAGTTTGAGCGTTGCGAGGATCGGTGGTGTTTTGAGGAACAGAAACCTCCGGCATGGGTGCGAACGCAATAGATATTTTGATCGCAACCCGGTGCGCGCTTGCGAGCGGGCGGGATCGTCGGGTGACATGGGCGATCCTCGCGCGTTCGCCACAACGACCTTCCCATCGGGACCGGTGGATTGTCTGGCGGGGTCCAGGATTCCTAAGCTGGCAGTTAACAGCCTGCTCCTCTGCTGCCTGCTGCTTCCTCGTCGCTTGTGCCTGCATCCTACGCATGCGTGTTCCTGGACAGGACTCGGGGTTTCAGGCGATAATAGTCTGGTTCGGCAGAGCGAACGGCGCGCCCAGTCCACGATAGCGAGCGTCACCAGCCGGCCGAACTGTCGCGCGTGAGTGCCGTCGACGGCCAATGTTGCATTGGCAGGTTAGTCATCACAGGATTCCAGTCATCAATGACGACCATGAAGACAATGCCGACAATCAACGCTGACGACTTCGCCAGACGGTTTGCGTTGCGCGCGGCCGGTACGATGTGGTTTCTCGGGGCGGGGGCGTCTGCCTCCGCCGGCATTCCCACGGCGTGGGACATGGTCTGGGAGTTCAAGCAGCGGCTGTTCACCAGCCAGCGTCGGGTTTCCCCGAAGGTTGTCGCTGACCTGTCGAGTGACATCGTCCGGTCCCAGCTCCAGGCGCACATAGACGCCGCCCCCAATATGCCCCGACTGGGCGACGACGATGAATACGCGGCTCTTTTTGAGGCCGTTTACCCAGCGGAACCTGATCGCCGCTCCTATCTGGATTCCAAGATGGCAGGGGCGAAGCCATCCTACGGCCATTTAGCTCTCGCCACATTAATGCGGGCCGGGCACGCGCGCATCGTCTGGTCAACCAACTTCGATCCGCTTGTGGCTGACGCGTGCGCTAAAATTTACGATGCCACCGGGCCGCTGACGACCGTAGCACTCGATGCGCCGGACTTGGCCACCCAATTGATAGCTGAGGAACGGTGGCCGATCGAGGTGAAACTGCACGGCGATTTCCGTTCCCGCCGGCTGAAGAACACATGTGACGAGCTTCGACACCAAGATGCTCGTCTCAGGCAGGCCTTGGTGAACTGCTGTAGTCGATTCGGCATGATCGTGGTCGGCTACAGTGGACGGGATGAGTCGGTGATGGGTGCTCTGGAGGAAGCAATCAACGAGCCCAATTCATTTCCTTCAGGCCTGTTTTGGCTGCATAGGGGAGACTCCGCGCCGTTGGCGAGCGTGGCGCGGCTGATTACTCGGGCAGCACAACTCAAGATCGACGCCGCATTGGTCAGCATCGCCAACTTTGATGAGGTGATGCGTGATCTTCTGCGGCAAATGGTGGGTCTGGATACCACCATGCTGGATCGCTTCAACGAAGAACGCCGGCGATGGAGTCCGGCCCCTTCTCCGACCGGCCGCCGCGTCTGGCCCGTTGTGCGCCTCAACGCCTTACCGTTGATAGCACCAACTGTCTGCCGTCGCATTGAATGCCAAGTCGGGGGCTCCGTGCAGATGCACGAAGCGGTAGAACGGGCAGGTGTTGACCTGATTGTCGCGCGGAGAAAGCAGTGTGTTCTGGCATTCGGCTCTGACGCTGACTTGCGTGCCGCCTTTGGTCGGCACGCAATCACGGCGTTTGATCTGCACACGATCGAGACAAAGCGGTTGCGGTATGAATCTGTTGAGAGAGGACTTCTCCGGGAGGCACTGACGCGCGCACTCGCTCGCAACAGGAAGCTTGAAGCATTCAGGCGACGGGGAAGCGATCTTCTGGCACCGCAAGTTCCAAGCGACTTAACATGGCAGACATTGCGGCAACTCATCGGCAAGATTGAGGGGCGGGTCGATGGTGTTCCTGGGCTTGCGTGGCGAGAAGGTATTGCGGTGTCGTTGGAATGGGCCGATGACAGACTATGGCTGCTGGTGGAACCACGCACCGTGTTCGTCGGAATAGATGATGCCAACCGTGCCAGAGCGAGCGATTTCGCACGAGAGAGGGTGGTCAAACGATACAACCGCCAACTGAATGAGTTGGTCAACTTCTGGGCGCAGGTGCTGGCCGGAGACGGTGGGGAGGTGAGAGCATTTGCGAAGGGCGATGGCGTGGATGCAGTGTTCAGTGTTGGCTTGGACACGGGATTTTCTTGGAGAGCAAGCGTATGACCAGTCGTGTTTCGTCACATGTCTGCCTGCCTGAACCGAAGCTCGCGTTCCATCCTGAGCGCGAATCTGACCGCGACACCCATCCGCTTCGCGGGCTAATCCGTTGTGGTCCGTATTCGCGTGGAATCGTGCCCGATCCGATACGCGTTGCGACGATATGTCCAGCGGGTGAAAGTGGACGGCTGTACGAGTTCATGAAGCAGCTCAATTCGCGCTTCGCGCCTGCCGAGCGGATGGACTACCTGCCTGAATGGCCTGGGTTTCACAGCGTATTTGGGCTACGCATGACTGGGGCCGGAGGTGGATGTCATGTCGAGATGGATTCGGCCCTCGATGGCGAGATGGCGGCTTCGGGAAAGCCGCATGTTGTTCTTGCGGACAGATTTCTTCGGGCAATCCAGGGGCTCGACGCACGGCGCAGCGAGTTTGATGTCCTGTTCATATACCTGCCACAGCGATGGAAGGCAGCCTACAACTGTGGGACCGACGAGGATTTTGACCTGCATGACCACCTGAAGGCGACCACCGCAGTACGCAGGATGCCTGTTCAGGTTGTCCGCGAGGACAAGGCGCTCAATTACAGATGTCGCGCCAGCGTGATGTGGCGGGTGGGACTTGCCCTGTATGCGAAGGCTGGAGGTGTGCCGTGGAAGCTGGCGAGCACGAGCCCGGAAACAGCGTTCATCGGTGTTTCCTATGCGGTTCGGCCTGTAGGAAGCCCTCAGTCCCGATTTGTCACTTGCTGTAGCCAAGTCTTCGATGCAGAGGGATCTGGTCTGGAGTTCGTTGCCTACGATGCCCACGAGGTCGAGATACATCGCGACAACCCTTTCCTATCGCGCACTGAGATGTTTCGAGTGATTACGCGATCGCTGGATTTGTACCGTCGACGACACGCTGGCCAGTCACCGCGCCGCGTGATGGTGCACAAGACGACCGAGTTCAAACGTGAGGAAACGGACGGCTGCATGGAGGCTTTGCATCTTTGTGAGGCGGTCGACCTAGTCCAAGTTGTCAGCGATGTAGGGTGGCGGGGCATACGACTTGATGCTCAGCAAAGTTCACGGAAGGGCTTGGCAGCGCCCTTCCCTGTCGCACGGGGGACACTGCTGGGCATTGGTCCGCGTGAGGCTCTTCTTTGGACGCATGGCGCGGTGCAGGGCATTAGCAATCGGGGATCATACTTTCAAGGCAGCCGGAGCACTCCGCGCCCGATCAGGTTGATTCGCCACGCAGGACACGGTGCGTGGGACCAGACGGCCCAGGCCATACTTGGCCTGACGAAGATGGATTGGAACAACGATTCGCTCTACGACCCCCTGCCGGTAACGATTGGATTCGCCCAAGTATTGGCCCGAGTCGTGAAACGCATGTCCGGGTTGGGGACCATGCCGTACCAGTTTCGGTTCTTCATGTGAGACCGTGTCAGGCAGATCCAATGCGCCGCCCTCTGGCGCGCGTGTATTTGAAGCAGGCATCCGCTGATTGATCATTATGCTGCTGAAATCGCCGCTGCAGGCCCGCGGTGCTGCCAACATAAAATTGTCCCGCAGCATTTTCCAGTACATACACCCAGAACGTATGAGAAGAGTCACTCAAACTCCGCGGGTAGGATTCGAACCTACAACCGATC
>JAJZJL010000015.1 GCA_021810145.1 Planctomycetota bacterium
GCAATATTCATCGATAACCCCTGCGGACTGCTGTAACCCGGAATGCTGCGCGGCGGCACCAGCACTTCCAGCGCTCGGTCCGGAAGACGCAGAATATCTTTAACAATCGCCTGCTTATCAATGGCCATATCCAATGCCCGGCGGATCAGCGGATTATTCAGGGGTTTATGCCGGCAATTAATATTGTAATAATATGATCCGAACACCGGGCGATAATGCACATCATCTCGAGAATGTTCCTTTTGCTGCCGCAGCAAAGCGGGGGCAAAACGCGTTGGCACAAATGAAAGCACATCCACCGCACCGCTTTGATAGGCCAGAAATGCCGATTGGGTATCGGGAAAATTCCGGATATACAGAGCTGTACACTTAACCGCTTGCCGATCCCAGTAATAGTGGTTCGGACGTAATTCCAGATATTGATGAAACTTCCATGCCGCCAGCCGATAGGGTCCATCTGATACCAGATACGGCGGGCGAGTCCAGCGCGGATTGTATTGCACCGGGCCAGCGCCATGGACAGAGGAACGGAAGCGGGCCATCGCCGCGGGATTCAGCGGGAAAAACGGGGGAAAGGCCATTAATGATAGAAAATAATTGCACGGGTGCGCCAGGGTTACGACCAGCTTGTACGGGCCGGATGCTTTTATGCCGACGCTGGAAAACGGGAGATGCTTTACTCCATGAGCGGCCAGTGAATTAAAATAGGCTCGTGCACCGGCAATATGAAACAGCATGGTAACATAACCCGCAGCCGTGGACGGCTGTAGTATTCGTTTCCAGGCAAACATGAAATCAGCGGTGGTAACCGGCTGACCATTGGACCAGCGGGCATTATGGCGGAGATAAAATACGTAAGTAAGGCCGTTGCGCGAAATCTTCCACGATTTGGCCACACCGGGAATCGGCTGGAGCGTTTGCGGGTTGTATTGCGCCAGGCCTTCCCATAATCCCATAGCCACGCGAATATCCTGCATCCAGGTCATTTTGTCCGGATCCAGCGTGTGAATCTGTCCCGCTTCACAAAAGTTTATGGCATTGGGTCCCTGTTGATGAGGCGTGGAAATGTAGAAACATATTAATCCGACGATACACAATACAAGCGATGGAATCAGCAGCGTTTGCCTCATGGTGAATAACGATACACCGTTGCCGGGATTGCGGCAATTTAGATTTCTCCATTATCACGTTTTATGGCCGCCTGAATCCCCCCCATCGCTGGATACAATCTTGAGAAGCTTGTATTATGCTGACGCGAATATGGTGAAGCGTTGCTGAATTGCGGATGCCTGAACAGCACAATGATCATTCAGGTCGCCACCTCAGCAAGAACAACGGCTTTATACCAGCAGTTACAGGAGCAACGGATGAAGTATGCGATTTTCAAGCGGGCGGCAACGGCAGTTACCGCGTTGGCGGCATTAAGTATCGGCGGAATGGGGATGGCCCGGGCCGCCGATGCCGGGGAATACATTCGCACCGGACTTACGCCGGCGCAGGTGGAATCACAGGCCGACGCCCTGCTTGCCAAGCTGACACTGAAGGAAAAAATTCATCTGCTGGCCGGCAATGGCAGCATGTGCACACGGCCGATTCGCAAATTAGGCATTCCCCGCCTGAATATGAGTGACGCATCCCAAGGGGTTCGGGTTTATGGCCCATCTACGGCCTATCCCGCATCCGTTTGTTTAGCGGCAACATGGGACCCCAAGCTGGCGCGACGTGTGGGCCGGTCGTTAGGGTCAGACGCTTTAGCCCGAGGCGTTAATATTATTCTCGGTCCGGGCATTAATCTGATGCGCGAGCCACAGGATGGGCGTAATTTTGAATTTGTGGGCGAAGACCCTTATTTAGCCTCACAACTAATTGTTCCTTGGATTCGCGGAATGCAATCAATCGGCGTAGCGGCATGCGCCAAGCATTTCGCCGCCAATGAGCAGGAAACCAACCGTATGTCCATCGATTGCGTTGTCAGCCGGCGGGCTTTGGAGGAGATTTATCTTCCTCCCTTCCGCGCCGCCGTGCGACAAGGACATGTCTGGACGATCATGGCCGCCTACAACCAATTAAACGGTTATCATTGCACGGCGAGTCGTTATCTGTTGACGGATATACTGAGGCATAAATGGGGATTTAAGGGCCTGTTAATGTCGGATTGGGGTGCCACTCATGCCACGCGTGGCCCCATGGCGGCCGGCTTAGATCTGGAAATGCCGAACAACCAGTATTACAACTATCAGACCATTAAGCCGCTGGTAAAATCCAAACAGATCACCGTACATGAAATCAATACACATGTGCGCCGATTGCTGCGGATGATGATCGCCATGGGCTTTACCAAAAGACGTGTTGAGGATCAGCAGATTCCATTGAATAATCCCAAAAGCGCAGCGACAGCTTTTCAGGAGGCGGCGGAAGGAACCGTTCTGCTGAAAAACAAGGGAGGAATTCTGCCCTTGCACCGATCACGTATTCATACCATTGCGGTCATCGGCCCGATGGCCACACCGGCGATTTGGACCGGTGGCGGCAGCGGTTATGCCCCGTCAATTATTAACCCCGTGAGCATGTTATCAGCAATACGCGCTGCGACCGCCGGATCGGCGGTTAACGTGATCCATATTCCCTTTAACAAAAAACTCTCCCGCTTCTGGGGCTTGGGCGAGTATCAAACGGCGCAGGGCAAACCGGGCCTGACCGCTGAATACTATGCCAACAAGCGTCTGGCAGGCACGCCGGTTATGACACGCATTGATCAGCGCATAGCCTTTAATTGGGGGCAGTATTATCCGGTGGAAACGCGTAACCGGCATTTCTCGGTCCGCTGGACAGGCACCATTACACCAAAAACGACCGGCACATATCTTTTTGATGTGGCAGCGGCTGATCCCTGCCGGGTCTATCTCAATGGCCGACGCATCATTAAAATCGGCCGCTGGCAAAATGCCCTGATCAAGAAGCTCAAAGGCGTATCGCTGACGGCCGGGAAAACGTATCGCCTGCGTGTGGAATACTTTGGTTCCCACTGGAATGCGGAAATGCAGTTCGGCTATGTGCCGGAAGGCGATAACCTGCTGACAGCGGCGCAGAAGAAGATCATCAAGCATGCGGATGTGGTGATTGCCTGCATGGGTTACGGCCCGAATCAGGAACATGAAGGCGCGGATCACACCTATCACCTCTGGGCACCACAGGATCAATACCTGCGGGAGGCTGCCGGGATTAATCCGCATACGATTGTGGTTCTTAATGCCGGATCGGATGTCGGAATGGCTCCCTGGATTCACCGGGTTGCAGGCCTTGTGGATGCCTGGTACCCGGGCGAAAACGGCAATACCGCGGTGGCTGATATTCTTTTCGGGAAAATTGATCCAAGCGGCCGCCTTCCGGACAGCTTTGCCAAACACTGGCGGGATGATGCCGCCTATGGCCACTTTCCAGGCCATGATGGCCAGGTGCTTTTTAATGAAGGAATTTATGTTGGCTACCGCTGGTTTGATAAACGCCACATTCAACCGCGGTTCTGCTTCGGCGACGGATTATCGTATACCACGTTTTCCTTCGGAGCCTTAACGGTAACGTCCAAGGGGTCCGGCAAGGATCGGATTATCGATGTTTCCGTTCCAGTTACGAACACCGGCAAGATGGCCGGCGCGGAAGTAGCCCAACTTTATGTACGCCCCATGGAAGACCGGGCGAATCGCTGTGTACAGACGTTGCGAGCCTTCGACCGTTTGAATCTCAAACCGGGCCAGACGGAAACGGCGCATCTGCAACTGCACTGGAAAGACTTCGCTTATTTTGATTCCGGGCGCAATAGCTGGCGCGTTCCCGCGGGGAAATATCAGTTGGCAGTTGGTTCGTCCAGCCGTGACACCCCCGCTACAGCCACTGTGAGTATCCGGGAGTAAACAGGGTGCTTCTGACCATCACGATCCAGCATTTTGCGGCCCACTATGCGGCAATGCTTCAATCGTGGTCGGAGCTTTTCTGGATTTGGGATATCGCGCTGATCTGCATCGGGCTGGTATTCCTGTGTTCGGCTCGGCGCAGTTATCGTGCATTCATTATGGCCAACTGCGCCGCGTTGGGCTGGTACCTGGCCATGTTTCTGGCACATTGGTCCTGGATTGCCGGAGCCACGGCGGCACTGATTGGTACAGTACTCGGTGTGCTGCTGGTGCCCATGTTGCGCCTTGCGTTATTTGTTCTCGGTGCCATCGCAGGCGGGGCCGCGGGGGTGGCACTTTGGCACGTTTTTAAGCAGCCTCCTGATTATCGCTGGGTGCCGGCCATTCTTGGTGTAATTGTTCTCGGCGTCGCAGGGTTGTATATATTTGAAGCCTGTGCGGTGATTATCTGCACGCTGGAAGGCGCTGTAATGATCGTCATCGGCAGCACCGGCATGATTATGCGCTATGGCACCGCGAATTTACGGGACCAATTCATAGCTCATGTGGCCAAGCAGCCAGTAAATCTTATGGCCATTATCATTGGTTTATGCTGCCTGGGAATTCTCGTACAATTGGCCTGGGCCGCGCATGATAAAGAAAAAGAGAAAAATGCCTCCGATTAAGCCGTAGAGTTCATTGCCATAAAGCATTGACTCATACTCTTGGAGTCACAAAAGGATAATCATGAAACCACAGAAACTCGCCGCCCTGATACCGCTATTGGCCATCGAGCCGTTGAGCCTGGACATACGCGGTACGGCACAAACAGCGCAGAAGCTGGGCTACGGTGGATTGGCCATTGGTGTGAACCATCCGGAGATCAACACCAAAACCTTTGGGCCAACCGCCCAGCGGCACTTCAAACAGGTTCTGGCGGCACACGGCCTGGCGCTGGGCGCCATACGCGTTGGGGTTGGGAAAGCCGGAGCATTTGATCCCGCGACGTGCCAGAAACTGCTTGACGATGCCTTGAGCGCCTGTGATCTGGCGCACCGGCTGCAAACACCGCTGGTCTCGGTGTATATCGGGGAACCGGCGGATGATCAGTCGATTCCCGGCGAAGTTGCGGAAATCGTTCGTCTGCTGGCAGTGCGAGCCGATTGTACCGGCGTTATCGCGGCACTGTCCTGCGGCCAAAGTACCTGGCTGCATAAGCTTTTATCCAGTATTGATGCGCCTTGCCTGGCGGCCAATTTAGACTCGGCACGTGTTGTCGCCGCCGGCGGCTCTCCGCCACAGGCCGCGGAAATGCTTGCCGGTCGCCTGGCATTGTGGACTTGCGCTGATGCTGTGCGCACCGGTTCCGCGGTTCACTTAACGCCGCTTGGTTCCGGCCGCGCCGCCGGTCAGGAGGTTGTGAACATCTTGAAAAGCCAGGATTACACCGGCCCCATTGTGGTCGATGTCCGCGATTTACCGAATCCGGTTCAAGCCGCCGAACAAGCTCGTAACCAGCTTCAACAATGGATTTTTGCATGACTTGCCGCATCATCAGCGAAGTGACCTATCTGGGTATTGTGGAATCGACGCAGGACATCGCCAAAGCGCATGCCAGGCAACTGGTGCTTTCAGATCCGCCACTGAAATCTCCGCGTCATATTTATGTGGCGGAAAGCCAGACTCACGGCCGCGGACAGCATGGTCGGAATTGGATCAGTCCCGAAGGCGGAATTTATTTAAGCGGCGTGTTCGCCGATATTCCACAGAAGATGCACCGGTATCTTCCGCTGATCATCGGATTGGCCATCGCTCGCACGCTCATGTGGCCGGAGGTTGTTTCCAACTGGACCCCCGCACGAAGGAAACAGGCTGTCGGCTCTACCAGCGTGCATCTACGCTGGCCAAACGATGTGCTTTTTAATGGCCGCAAAATCGCCGGCGTATTATCTGAGAGCATCACGATGGGAGATCGGGCTGTGGCCGTTGTGGGCGCGGGTATGAATGTCAATGCCGACCCCGCGGCATCTGATTCGGCGCTTAGCCATACGGCCACATCACTGGCGGGTGAACTCGGAGCTGCGGTTGATAAAGTCAAAGTCACCAACGCCCTGCTGCATCAAATGGAGGAATGTATCGGCGCGTTGGCTAATCAACATTGGCCGCATCTGCACCGGGAAATATGCCAGCTTGATTTTCTCCGTGGCCGCGAAATAACCGTTTCTGTCAATGATCAATGCATTTCCGGAACCGGGGCCGGCATCGCTGATGACGGGGCACTGCTTTTGGCTCTGCCTTTGCATCGCGAACCGCAATGTATTTATGCCGGAACGATTCTTTCTGTTGACAACCGCTCGATCCGTGGCGGCTAATAGGACCGGCCGCGCCAAACACTGCACGGCAAGAATGTGACACCCAATCCAAGCGCCGCGATCCCCTCTGAAAAATAAACGGTCCAACAGGTTGCTGAAAAACACAATTGAGTTGAGAATTGCTGGCGGTTATACCGGCATGTGCCGGTGCCGGGACTGTGATATTCGTCAAGGAGTCTTATATGGCTGACATCACCTTTAAGGGCAATCCGATTCACACTGTGGGCGACGTGCCGAAAGTTGGTGACAAACTCGTTGCGTTCACTCTTACAAAATCTGATTTAAGTGAGTTAAAATCAACCGAACTCGCGGGTCAGACAATTGTTCTCAATATCTTCCCGAGTCTGGATACGTCTGTATGTGCCCGATCCGTGCGGCAATTCAACATTGATGCCGCGGCGCTTGTCAATACTTTGGTATTGTGCATTTCAGCGGATCTGCCGTTTGCCCAGAACCGCTTCTGCGGCGCGGAAGGGATAAAAAACGTGCAGATGCTTTCCACATTCCGCCATCCGGAATTCGGCAATCTTACCGGATTGACCATTGCGGACGGTCCTCTGGCGGGACTACTGGCGCGTGCGGTGGTGGTAGCCGATGGCACGGGAACAATTAAATATGTGCAACTTGTTCCCGAAATAGCCCAGGAACCGGATTATGCCGGTGCTATTGGTGCCGCAAAATAACGTATTGTGGCGGCTTTTTTGCGATCTTCTTTCCGCGTTTGGACGTAGCAATAATCATTGGGTGTGCGGCGTGAGTGTTTGAGTCGCCGAAGCGTATTGCGCTGCGCAAATTGAGAACCACCATTTGGAGATACTCATCAATGACTATGGATATCAATACCCGCTGGCTTGAAACAGCTCCGGGCCGACGGGCCTTTTATGCCTGTCCGGCGAGACCGGGAAAACACCCGGTTGTCGTGGTATTTTTTGAAGTTTTCGGTCTCAATGAACATTTTCAGCATGTCGCTGGGCAAATTGCTCAGAATGGATATTGCGCGGTTGTGCCGGATTTATTTGATGGTAAAGTTTTCAGCTACAGTGATATTCAAGCAGCGATGAATGTCGCCAAAGACCTTCAATCCGACGCCATCATGGAGCACATCACACAGAATATTGATCGGCTCAATGATCAACCCGAAGCGGACACGCAGCGATGCGGGACGATCGGCTTCTGTATGGGTGGACGGATCAGTTTTATGGCGGCATGCAGGCTCGGATCAAGAATTAAGGCCGCCGTATCGTTTTATGGCGGTTCGATTGCTCCAGCGGCACCGGATCGTCTGGGACGCACGAGTCTGCTGACAGAGGAAAATCTGACGAATCTTTCGGCCCCGCTATTTCTTGCCTATGGCAATGAAGACACGCATATTCCTCCGGATGAACATGCGCGCATTGTGGAAGCACTGGGAAGACACAAGAAGCGCTATACATTGGCGCTGTTCGACGGACCGCACGCCTTCGCCAGTGATCGCCGCGAATCCTACCGCCCCGCCGCCGCAGCGCAGGCATGGAAAATGGCCTACGAGCATCTTGCGGTGCTTTGAAAGCCCTATGCCACTCCGGGCTTGACATCCACTGACTCATTATTCACGGCGGTTTTCATGGGGATTTTGGACATCGCGCGCCAATCGAGGTGACATTTCCAGTTGCGATCGTCACGTTCAGGATAATCCGTTCGGAAATGCACGCCGCGGGTTTCCTGCCTTGCTCCGGCCGCTGCCGTAATCAGCCGTGACATCTGCAGCATGTTCTGCAGTTCCCACCCCGCAGGCTTGTCGAAGACTTTGTCCAGCAGATAATGCGACCAGAAATCAATAATTTCCACGGCTTCATCCAATCGCGGCCCGACGCGCTCGATGCCAACATTACGCCACATCAGGGATCGCAAGGAACCAAATACATCCTGTATATCAAGCTCCGTGCGCTCACTTGGCGCAATTTCCGCCGCCACAATCGGGACTTCCAATGAACGACTTTGTCCGGCCAGCGCTGCGGCGGCATCTTCACCGGCTCGCTTGCCGAATACCAGCGCTTCAATAAGTGAATTGCTGGCCAGACGGTTGGCTCCATGCAAGCCTGTGTAGGCGGCTTCACCGATGGCATACAAGTCTTCCACATCCGTTCGCCCGAGCAAGTCACACGCCACTCCGCCCACCATATAGTGCGCACTGGGATGCACTGGAATCGGCTGCCTCGCTGGATTAATTCCAAACTGCATGCATACCTGATAAATTCCGGGAAATCTTGTCTTGAACGCTTCTTCACCGATGTGCCGACAGTCAAGAAATACATGCGTGGTGCGCGTTTTGGCCATCTGTGTCATGATGCTGCGGGATACCACGTCGCGCGGAGCCAACTCGGCCTGGGCATGATAATCCGGCATAAAGCGGTAGCCGGCTTTATCAATGAGTTTTGCCCCTTCGCCCCGTACCGCTTCACTGACCAGAGATCTGGCGGAACCGGCAATATAGATGGTGGTGGGATGAAATTGCACCATCTCCATGTCTCGAAGTGTTGCCCCGGCGCGCCAGGCCATGGCGTGGCCGTCAGCCGTGGCAATTGAGGGGTTGGTCGTTTCACGATAGAGAGCACCGGCACCGCCGCTGGCCAGAATGGTTTTGCGGCCAAACATAATAAATAATCCGCGCTGCTGATTCCATGCCAGTGCGCCCAACACGCGATTTTCACGCGTTACCAGGTCCAGAACAAACGTATGTTCCAATATTGATACCTGCTCGTGCTTACGGACCACCCCCATCAGGCAGTTTGCCAACTCTCGCCCGGTGGCATCCCCCAACGCATGAACAATGCGCGCAAATGAATGTCCACCCTCCCGGGCAAAAGCCAGTCGGCCATCGGTTTCCCGGTCAAAGTTAGCCCCCCACCGAATAAGTTCCTCAATTCGGGCCGGGCCTTCGCGCACCACCGTTTCCACGGCGGGCCGATCACCCAAACCGCATGCCACCGTCAGCGTGTCTTCAATATGGCTCTGAAAACTGTCGTCCGCCTGCATCACACTGGCAATGCCGCCCTGGGCATAATAGGTGTTTGATTCCGACAACTGGTGCTTGGAAACCACCAGCACATCCAATGATTCGCCGGCCGCCGCGGCCGCCGCCCGCAAACCGGCCACACCGCCGCCAATAATAAGCACATCGGTGTGAATCTGGGGCAAACGTTTGGTTTTAAAGGGCAGCAGATATCGACGATTCATTCCATATACTCCTCACGATTGCGACAACTATAGTCTCTTGATTATACGGGAATCGCAACTTTTTTCCCGATTTGCGGCCCGCAGTCAACATCATTGCGGTCCGCGATTGTCTCCGGGAGAGCGTGGCACGTCGGCGAACTACCGCTTCGCCACACGAATGCCGCAAATTCCTGATCGCAGTGAGTTATCGCACGCGGTGGCCAAAAGGCATTTTTCAGCTTACGCAAACTTGGATGGATCGCGCAGTTCACCGGGGGTTTGTCCGGTATTTTTCTTCAACCAGCGGCAGAAATAAGGCAAATCGAGAAAGCCGCATTTACGGGCTATTTCCCCTGCTTTCTCATGCGTTTGCGTCAGAAGTGTCCGAGCTTCCTGTAATCGCACCTGGGTGATGTAATCCATCAGCGTCAGGCCGGTCTGCTGGTGAAACAGGCGGCTTAAGGATCCTCGATGGTATCCCACTCGATCGGCGATAAGTCTGGCGGCAAGATGAGGATTGGAAAACTCCTGCTGAATGATGTGCTCAGCCCGGCGCACAATTGTTGCCACCTCGCTGGTGCGTAATGAATCAGCCACCCGATAGAGCAACGTGATGGCCGCAAGGCTGGCACGCCGACGCCCCTGGATGGTGTAATCTTTAAGCCGACGCATGAGTTGATGAATTTCCTTCACCGGCGGTTCCATGCCGCTGTAAACGCCTGGCCGCAGATCCAGCGATAAGACAAACTGCTCGGCCAACGGCCCATCGAGCGAAAACCAGCAAAATTCATTGATATTGGTGAGCGCCCAGAAACGATGCGGAATCAAAGGCAGATAAATTCCCAGATCACCCGCCCGCATGGTTGATCTCCGCCCCTCGACATCCATTATGGCCTTGCCCTTGATCAGCCATTTCAGAAGTACCGTGCGCTGTGACCACGGTGGCTCAAATCGCCCTTTGGAAACGAAAGAATGTTGTGCGCCTCGTAACGCCACCGGTACGCCATGCGGCGGCTGATCTCTGGGGCGTTCCACTGCCGTGCCGCCAACTCTATGGGCAATCAGTGCATGTCCGAGTTCATCCATTGGTTCAAGCGTGCTCATCACCACGGTCCTTTCTGCACCACCCGATGAAGCGGCATGGCGATTGTGACAAAAGTACAACAAGTGGTGACAAAAGTCTAATTGCCATGCTACGGTTTTGGTTTATTGTATAGACATGGGCGGATGGTAATTGCGGGTTTCATCACCATCGTCCAATCCGGCGGACTCAAGGGCAGGTCCCGGAGTCATGGCTTGTAATATTGTGACCGTTTTTCTTGACACCCCCGGTGGATGTAGGACACGCCATCCGCCGGGGGCTTTTTTCAGACCGCGAAAACAATCTGAAATCATCGCATAAATGGCCTCCCGGCGCAGCGGTGGCATCGATGATCTTGCAAGGCGAGTCGGTTTTGGCCGGCCGGTTTGATTTTTGACCCATGGCAAAAAATATGCTCGGCTTCCGGCCACGGTATTTACGCGCAGCGAAAGATGTTGTACGATTTCGAGTCTCAAATCATGGTTCGCCGATGAGCGAACGATGCAGGAGTGACGTGATGAGCCGATGGGCGGCAATATTGTTATTGGTAATCGCTTCAGTGTCAGTGGCGTTGCGCGCCGGTGCGGCGACAGTGAAGTTGCAGACGGTATCCGCGGCGACACTCTCGGCGCGAGGCAATCACTGGAACGCCGCAATTGCGGGCCTGAGTAACCCAACCTACCAGGCCGTCAATGCGGATTTATTTGTACGCCTCGACAGATTGTCCAATATTGAATTTGTTCAGCCGATCTGGCTGCCTGCCCGCAGCGATGAAATTATCTCACTGCCGGTGTTCTGCCCATTTCCGCGGCCGGGCAAAAAAGTCACAAATTACAGCGCTTGGCTGGCGGATGCTTCGGGGCATGTTATAGCCCGCAACACGGGCAGTATGTTTACACCAGCGGCCCGCTACGCCACCATGGCCGTGACAGACGGAGATGACCAGGCCACCGCCGACCTTGCGGTACAGATGCGCAAGCAGGAGGGACTTTCCCCGGTTATAGCCTACACCGATTCATCCCGCATGCCGTATGTATCCTCGGAATATGATGGCGTGTACGCCATTTATGTGGCGCGCCGGCACATGAAGCTCGCCGGTCCGCAAATTGATGCTTTACGCCGCTGGTTGATATCCGGTGGCCAACTGTGGATTCAGGCTCAGAGAGTCAGTGACCAATTCGGTCGAGCTTTATTAGGCTCGAATTGGACGATGACCAAGGTCGGACAAGCCCGCACGGCGACACTGCGATATTCCGGGCGCAGCATCAATCATCTGGTTCTGCACCTGAAAAAAGCGATTCATACGGTTTATGTGCTGGCTCCGGGATACAAGACCCTGGAAACCGTTAACTCTTGGCCTCTGGTATTGATGCGCCATGTCGGCCTGGGACGCGTGTTTATCTGCACGGTTAATGGCCGGGGGATGCTCAATAAATCAGACAAAGGTGGAGCCGTGCTCTGGCCGGTTGTACGGCGTTTCTATGCTGCCGGCGGATGGCACACGCCAGTATCCATACTCAAACACAATGCCACGTCACAAATCGGGTATCGCATATCCGGACGAATGATTATCGGTGTGGTACTGGGGGGATTAACCATTGTTCTTCTTCTGGCCGCGTTTGCATTGGGCCGCAAAGATAAACTCGAACGCCTGGCACCGGTTGCGATTGCTCTGGCGGTGGTAGCTGGAATTATTCTTATTATCAATGGAAAATTGAATCGCGGACGCGTTAGGCTGACCCTTTCATCGTATCAAATTGCTTCTGCCGCACCGAGCCAGCATCTGCTGGCAATCAGCGGTTTCGCCTCGGTTTTTTCACCCAATGCGCAAGCAGCAGCGCTGACAACATCGTCCGCATTTCAACTGAATCCTAAAACCAGTTTTGCAAAACAATCCAATGCCAGCGTGGACATACGACCCGACCAGAAATTTCAGTGGCGGAATCTTCATTTGCCGTCGGGTGCCACGATTGATATACCCTTTACCAGTACCCGTAAGGACCGACTGATTAAACCGATCATCGGAATGTTTGGTCCAGCGGGATTGCAGATTTCGGGACAGGAATCATTACTGGCGAATTTACAGGATGCGGCCATCGCAGCGCCGCGGGGCGCATTGGCCATGGCCCCTGCCGGTGCCGGAAAACGCCTGGCCGGCGCAGGCCAGATTTTGCCCGCGGGACAATTTATTGAATCCTCATTCTTAACGCGAAGCCAGCAACGTCATAATACCGTTGAATCCAGTTTATTTAAGACGCAAAGTGTGGCTGAGCCGATGCTGCTTGGCTGGCCATCCACCGCCCTGCCAATGCTGCATCTTACCCATGATCCGGTGATCATGAATCAAACGCTGCTGGTGATTCCGCTGGATATGCAGGCAAGTCCGGCCGGAACGCATGTTGAAATCCCATGGCCCTATCTGCCCTATCGACTTGTTTCCGGACCGGGACAACATGCGCCAGCGCCGGTGTACAACACGCGCAAGCATCAATGGCTGCAGGACCTTTCGTCACCGGCCAATATATTCGTACGCTTTCAGTTGCCCCGCCAAGTTCTTCCCTTGAAATTAACCGGGGCTGTGTTAACGATTAAACTCAGCGCGCCAGGGCGGCCGGTATCCATTCTCGTGCCGGTAGATGGAAAGTGGAAACCCATAGCGGCAGCGAATAACGGCGGGACGATGATCCTGCATCCCACACCGGCGGAATTGTCGAGTATCAGCCCGACCGGCGGATGGAAGTGTGAGATCAATGTGGGCGGCAATATCGACCCCAGCAGCACCTGGCACATGACCACAATCCGTTTAACCGCCGCGGGTACGGTACAATAAGGCTAAGCCAAGGATTTTAGGTTCCCTGGAATCATACAGGAATAATTATGAGCGATGCACCGGTAGTAGAAACAGTGGAATTGACAAAGGTCTATGGTGATTTTACCGCCTTGGATCATCTGAGCATTCGGCTGGAGAAAGGCCAGATACTCGGATTTATCGGACCTAATGGTGCCGGAAAAACCACCACCATTAAAATTCTGGTGGGGTTAATCCGCCCGACAAGCGGAAAAGCTTCCATCGGCGGCGTGGATTGCACCGCCGATGCGCGAAAGATCAAACACCTTGTCGGTTACATGCCGGATACATTCGGATCGTATGACAACATGCGCGTGCGGGAATATCTGGATTTTTTCGGGGCCGCATTCAAGATTCCCCGAAAGCAGCGGCAGGATCGCATTAATGCTTCACTGGCTATCACCGGTGCCGCCCACATGGCCGATCTGTATGTCGAAAGCCTTTCCCACGGAATGAAACAACGTGTTGCCATTGCCCGCACCTTGCTTCATGATCCGCCCGTGCTGATTCTCGATGAACCCGCCAACGGCCTGGACCCGGCGGCACGGGTGGAAATGCGAGAAATTCTCTTGAATCTGGCCCAACGTGGTAAAACGCTTATCGTTACCAGTCACATTCTGCCGGAGTTGGCGCGAATTTGTAATATGGTGGCAATTATGACGCATGGCAAACTCCGGGCATTCGGCACCCTGGATCAGATCATGCAAAATGTCCGCCATCAGCGCATGATTGAAATTCAACTGCTTTCTGAAGACGATGTCGTACAGGCAGCGGCTATTTTGCGTGAAAATCTTGGCGAGGGAGCCACCGTAACCGAATCGCCATCGGAAATGATGGTGCGATTCAACACCACAGGCAATGAACAAAGCCTGGCGGTGGCTCTGCAGCGACTGGTTTCGGCTCAGGTGCGGGTAAGTCAGTTCCGTGAAATGCAGCAAGATCTTGAAGATGCGTTCCTGTCTGTTACACAACAGACCAAAACGGAAATAGCCGCTGGGGAGGCCCAGGCGTGAACAACCCGATCATACGTCGTGAATTTATTGGTGCCCTGCGAAAGCCCAACGTGGCAGCTCTGGAAGTGGTGTGGCTGGCCATATTGGCAGCGGTGATCATCCTGCGCTGGCCGGCGGGTGGACGGGTAAATCTGGCCGGTACGCAGGCCCAGCAGGTTTTAAGTCTGCTCTCCTGGACTATTCTGGTAGGCATGATGCTGGTTGCCCCGGCGTTTCCCGCGGCATCGGTGGTAGCGGAGAAGCGATCAGGGACACTGGCGCTTTTGTTGAATTCACCGCTTTCGCCGGCGGCGATTTATCGTGGCAAGCTTATCGGTGCGTTAGGATTGCCGATGATACTGATGCTGCTGACAATACCCGCCATGACCGCGTGTTTTGCCATGGGCGGTGTAAGTCTGGTACATCAGGTTCTACCGCTGTATCTGATTTTTATTCTCGTGGCGCTGGAATCAGCGGCGGTGGGACTTTATGTCAGTATCCGCGCCAATGATGTGGATTCCGCCATCCGCCTGACTTATGCGGTTTTATTCGTTCTGGATTTGCTGCTGCTGATTCCCTACCGCCTGGTTGTCAATACACAGGATCCGACATTTCTGCTGGTGGGTCGATGGCTCGCATCGTTTTCGCCGCTTCCGGCGTTGTTGCATGTGCTGGGATCCAATTCCATTCATGCCGGCAATTCCGTCAGTGGCGGCGAATCTGTGATTACGCGATTTGTTATCTGTTCACTGGTTCTCAGCGGTGTGTTGGGATTACTGAGTATTCAACGTCTGGGGCAGTGGCTGTTTGACCGGCCGCGTGCCAGCGGCAAAGTTACAGATGAACGCTCCACGCAGGTTCGGGCGTACCGCCGCATTATGTACCTGTGGTTTTTTGATCCGCAACGCCGCAGCGGACTGATCGGCCCGCTGAGTAATCCAGTGATGGTCAAGGAATTTCGCACCAGCCGATTTGGGCGGTCACATTGGATGATGCGGCTGGTGGGAATCTGCCTGATTGT
Source organism: Planctomycetota bacterium (assembly GCA_021810145.1). Classification (GTDB taxonomy): domain Bacteria; phylum Planctomycetota; class Phycisphaerae; order WQYP01; family WQYP01; genus JAMDCX01. The sequence continues at coordinate 15,400 of JAJZJL010000015.1, forward strand.
TTCTCTGGGCTTAATGCTGGCGGCCGCCTATGGCTCGATGACTTTCCAGCCCCAAACCCTGGGTGAGCTGATGGTCATGTTCCAGGTCATGCTGATTGTGCTTATTACTCCAAGCTTGTCAGCGGGGCTGATCAGTTCGGAATTGCAGAATAAATCATGGCAACTCCTGCGTGTCACACCGTTAAGCCCGGCCAGCATTGTTCTGGGTAAACTGCTAAGTGTGTGTCGTACACTGCTGCTGTTGCTGTTTGCCACGTTGCCCGGTTATGCCGTCATGCTGGTCATTGATAAGGGGCAGGCTGACCGGGTGGTGACCGTGCTGATTACGCTGGGCTTGATCGCGTTGTTTTGCCTGCTCGTCAGCAGTGCCATCAGCAGTTGGTTCCGGAAAACCGCACAGGCAACGGCTCTGGCGTACGCGCTGCTGCTGGGACTCTTCGGTGGCACACTGGTTTTCTGGGCCGGGCGCGGCACACTTTTTTCATTGAGTCTGGTGGCTGGAATTCTTCAATTTAATCCGCTGGCGGCCGCTTTGGCCACGATCCATGCGCCGGGATTTGCGGACTACAACTTTGTGCTTACCAACTGGTGGTTCATGCTGACGGTAATGGGTGTTGCCGCAGTTGTTCTGGTGTTTCGGACCTGGCGTTTGACCCGGCCTGATTAATTTATGCAAATGGTTGATTCGTGATGTCGATCCGTATGGGTGATGTGTTCATGAAACAGGCTTTAACCGCCTTGAGTAAACGTTCCTGCCGCAAAGTGCTGCACACAACCGTGCCGCTGATTCTTGGATTTGCCGCTGCCGGCGCGCAGGCTGCGCAACCCACCAATGGCATAGGCAATCCCATGCTGCATAATCCGCAATTACCCCACCTGCAGGTACAAATGACATACAACCCGCAGCTTACCAAACTATGGTATCAGGCGTTACAGCAGGACTTTCCTGAAGTCATTTCCAAGACCTGCGAAGCTGTTTGCGTGGCGGTTAAAAACAAGGTGCCTGATATTCAGTCGCTTGTTCCATTGCTGGAGCATCAGGCGGTTTCCAAAGCCGTTCCGGCCGGCGTGCGAACATCGGTCGCCAAGACGCTGGCCTTTATGGGCGACAGACATACGGAATCTTTTCTGGCTCATTTAGATGCATCCGCCCCACACGCATTTGCACTGGTGCTTGATCCCATACTGGCAAGATGGCACAACGCATCGATGGGTGGCGTATGGCTGGCACGCTTGAAATCGTCAGCCACAACTCCACAGATACGGGCCTCCGCCGCCAGAGCACTTGGTGTCATGCGCGACTATCGAGCCGAAACACTGCTGAAAAAAATTGTTGTTAATGCCGAATCGCCACTGATCGTGCGTTTTGCCGCGGCCAAATCACTGGCCATGCTTCACGCAAGGGGCATGGTGGCGGTAAGTAAAAAGCTGCTGGCAGGCCATCGTCATTTGATGGTGACACGACTGCTTTGCGCTGACGCACTCTCGGCAGCCAATGGCACGGCTCAGAGGAAAATTCTTTTGACATTGGCGGCAGATCATAATTCCGCGGTGGCAGCGATTGCCTGGCGGGCATTAATCATTCACGATGTAAATTCACTGCAGCCTCTGACCGAGCCTATGAGCCGCAATGCGGATCCAACCATTCGCATGCTGGTGGCCAGGGCCTGGCGGTGCATTGGAGGAAATAAATCCATTACCGGCCTTGGCGCAACACTTAATGATCGGCGGCGCCCCATCCGCTGGTACGCGCGTGATGCCCTGATTTTTCTAGGCTCTGAATCCGGCAGTCGCTCGGCTGTTATTAACACCTGCCGCACCATCATTCGTGGCCATGAACCGCGAGCGATTAGACAAGCCTGTCTGGTGCTGGGCAAACTTGATGACAAGGCCTCGGCACAAGATTTTGTTTCACTGTTGGACAATAAAAGCCAAGCGGTTCGATTGGGAGCGGTGGTGGCTCTGCGACGCGTGGCCGTCCGCAATACACTGCCGAAAGTGCTGACATTTGCCGAAAACACTGCAAAAAGCTCACAATTTGCTTCCGCCAATTTACGTAAGGCCGGCTTTGCCGCTTTGCGGAATGACGATAATCTCCAACTCTCGCAGGCATTCCAGTTTTTCGGTCTGATGCATTACCGGCCTGCCCTGCCGGTACTGATACCATGTATTCCGAAAAATGCACCGTATGGCGTAGAAGCGCGGCAGGCCGCCATATGGGCCATTGGTATGATTGATGATGGTCAAAGTCACCCGCGACTGGCCAATGAATTAGCCGGACGCCTGGACGACATGGAAATGCCTATTCCGGAATTTGAACAGGTACGTCAAATGTCGGCAATTACGCTGGGACGCATCAAGTCCAAAGCGCACCTGACCGACCTCAACGCATCGTTTTCATCCGACGATATCGGATCGTTGTCGCTGGCGTGCCGCTGGGCTATTGGACAAATTACCGGCAAGGTACCCCCTCTGCCTCATGCGACGTCCCTGTTTCAAACCGGATTCCTGGTGCCGCTGTCGCAGCACTAGCGCGTAATGTGGTTCACCGGCTTAGCATGGCGGAACATGCGATTAAACATTATCTTTTCCTTGATCATCATTGGTGTGCTGCCAGCTTTGACGGGATGCGCGAAATCCACCGAGCGGAAACCACACAGCGGACCGCGCATTGTCAGTACCGATCCATCAGCCACGCAAATACTGCTGCAAATCGGTGCGGCGAAAACAATTGTTGGCGTTTCCCCATGGGATAAGCCGCTTCTGCCCAAGTCCATGCGCCATCTGCCCGTTGTGGGCGGATACCTGAATCTCGACGAAGAATTGGTGCTGCAACTTTCACCGACGGCTCTGATTCTCCAGCAATCTCCGCAACGCATTGCACCGGGAATTATTTCGATGACCAGGCAAAATGGCATTCGTCTGGTTAATATCCGCATCAATACATTTCACGAGCTTTTTACCACCGCCCGAACCCTCGGCAGCATCAGCGGATGTCAGAAGCAGGCGGCGGCGGCGATAACCCGGCTCAAATCGGAGTTGAGCATTCTGGCACAAAGTCGGCCCCAAAAACCGCCCCGTGTGGTATATATCATTTCTACCAGACCGATAATGGTCGTGGGTGCGGATAATTTTATGGATCAGGAAATAAATCTCGCCGGTGGAATCAACGTAGCGGAACGCTGCGGTGACGGATTCCCCACGATCACGCGCGAAACACTGGCGCGTCTGAATCCGCAGGTGCTCCTGATTTCCAAGCCTGGCGAACGCGCGACGTCCGGACCGAGTGATCCACGGCTTCAACCGTGGTTGAAGTTGCCCGTTGCCGCGGCCGTCCACCATCGTGTGGATTTAATAACATCCCCGCAGGCACAGATGCTCACGCTCAAGGTTTACCGCCTGATTCGCCGGTTGCGCACCATAATTTTTGCCGCACCAAATGCCGGGGGTGGACGATGAAAGCCGTGAATCCATCAAGGTTGACGGTTATTGCCCTTGTGGGCGTGCTATTGACCGCATTGATATTTGTGATGTGTCTGGCATGCGGACCGGGGGCTCCTGGCCAGCGCACGATTTCTTTCGGCTTTCCCGAAATGGCGATTCTGCAATTGCGCCTTACGCGTGTCGAGGCGGCGGCGGTCGCGGGCACCGCACTGGGTTTGGCGGGCGTGTTGCTGCAAGGATTGCTGCGAAATCCATTGGCAGATCCATTTGTTCTGGGAATTTCCAGCGGGTCAACCGTGGGTGTTATGATCTGGATTGTTTTTGGCCAGGCCCTGGAACAGTCTTTCACCGGAAGCCCATGGATGGAGAATCTGTTTAACAATGGTCAAACCATACCGGCACTGATCGGTGCGGTTGTGGCCACATGGCTGGTTTTTCTGTTGGGGCGGCGGCGAGGCGGCATGCTGGATCCGATGACGTTGATACTTTCCGGGGTCATTATCAGCACCATTGGTGGAGCTTTGGTGATGTTGCTTAACAATCTGGTTCCTTATGGCGCGAGAACGGATATTTTGAACTACATGTTCGGTTACATCAGTGAAGGAACATCTCATACGCTGATACTGGCGGCATGTATCTCTCTGGTATTGGCATGGACTGGCGCACTGGCGCTGGGTGGTGCAATGAATATCGCGTCTTTTTCCGATGCTGAAGCCCATAGTCTGGGAATTGAATTAAGTTCTCTGCGATTGTCGGCCTTTGCTTTGGCGGCCTTGGCAACCGCTGCCTCCATTACCGTGGCCGGCCCCATTGGATTTGTTGGTTTGATCTGTCCGCATGTGTGTCGCGGAATTTTCGGACCCGATCATCGACAATTGCTTATAACCAGTCCGCTTCTGGCGGCCATATTTCTGATGGTTTCGGATACGTTTGTCCGCTGCACCGGCGCTTACTTTAACGGGGAACTGCCGGTAGGTGTTATTACGGCATTATGCGGCGGCCCGTTTTTTCTTTATCTGCTGAATCGCCGGCGAACATGGATGTAATACGTCGCGGATACATATGCATATACACAGTAGACAGTCTGACCTTCCATCCGATGCACCGCCAGGTGGCCTTGTGCTGGAGGCGACCCATTTGACGTTCCAATACGCCGGCGGCAAAACAGCCGTTGATGATGTCACCGTGCCATTTTATGCCGGTGAATTGGCGATGATTGTTGGTCCAAACGGTTCCGGTAAATCCACACTCCTGCAACTGCTTTTGGGCCACCTCACACCAAGCGGCGGAACAATCACCGTCCATGAGCAAAACATAACAGATCTGCATCCATTGCAGCGCGCCGCGCTGCTGTCTTACGTTCCACAATCGCCGCAGGTAAGCTTTGCGTACAGCGTTCAGGAGATTGTTGCAATGGGACTCTGGGCCCATCAGCGCCGTGAGCCGGGATTGTCGGTGTTAAAAGCCGATCAGCCGATGTTGGACCGAATGGTTCAAGCCATGTGGGATTTGGATATACACGCGCTGGCCCAACGCACTTATGATGAACTGTCAGCCGGAGAACGGCAGCGTGTGGCCATTGCCAGAGCTCTGGTGCAGGACACGCCGATTATGCTGCTGGACGAACCCACAGCGGCACTGGATGTATGGCATCAATTGGAATTATTGGATCATCTAAAGGCATTGGCGCGGGACCGGAAAAAAGCGATCATCTGGGTTACACATGATTTAAATCATGCCCGCACGAATGCAAATCGAGTCTTGATCATGCACGAAGGGAAATTGGCCGCGCACGGCCAGGCGGATCAGGTCCTGACCGCTGAGATACTGGAACCCATTTACCGTGTTCATGTCACGCTCCGCAATGATCATTTGCTTTTTTCCCGATTTCCCGGGCATTAAATTGCCACATTCGGGTCTTTACTCAATATTCGAATTATCTCCGCAATCGCTTTAAGGGCGTTTTGGATCGGACGGTGATAACAGCACCGACCGATAGCCACCCCGGAAAGCGACGAACACATAAGCCATTTCCACGCAACAGATTCGTTAAAAACAGCCATTTCAGCAGCCCAGGTACCGGCACAGCGGTCATTTGACCCCGATCCATCGCTATCCAAATTCACATTTCGCGCTTATAAATGACGGCATGAATATCTGGGATACACGATACAGCCAACCGGGACAGGCATATGGCACACAGCCAAACGATTTTCTTCGCGAACACTTTACCACCATACCGATGGGCCGCGTTTTGAGCCTGTGCGAGGGCGAAGGACGCAACGCCGTATTTCTGGCAAGCCAAGGCTATAGCGTACTGGCCGTGGATGCGTCGCGTGTGGGAATGCAAAACGCGGAAGCTCTGGCACAGCGGCAAAACGTAAAGCTACAAACGGAAGTTTCGGACATGACCACCTACACGATTCAACCGAATGGCTGGGATGGCATTGTTCTCATTTTTGCGCATCTGCCGCAGTTAATAAGGCAACGGATCTATCGTCAGGTGATCAGGGGGTTACGTCCTGAAGGGGTATTACTGTTGGAATCTTATGGCCCGGATCAATTGAAATTCAAAACCGGTGGGCCAAAGGATATCGATATGCTTCCGTCGTTGGCGCAACTTCGAATCGAACTTGCCGGCCTGGACTTTATTCTTGCGCGGGAGATGGAGCGTGAAGTTCTCGAAGGCACTTTTCACACCGGACTCGGAGCGGTTGTGCAAATAATTGGCCGCCGCACTAAGTCTCTGCAGGACAACGCTTAATAGCGTTAAATCACCATCCCCTTGCCAACGTCCGCACATCTGGCCGGCGGCCAATAACCATGCCTGAACCCAATCCCGTTGCGACCTGTGCCAAATTAGTCGATACAATAGACAGGGGCAAGTGACAGGATGGATCGGAGGTTCGTTATGACGGCCTTAATTTCAGAACAGTTGGCAACAGATCCACGGGTGCTTCAGGCGCGCGAACTTTTAGCCATGGCATTGCGCGATCATCAAAGTAAACTTATCGGCGTCAAGGTTCCGGATCCAGGCCGCGCCATTGAATACGCGAAGCTTATTGCGGAATTTTCCTGCGCCCGGGCAGGCGGGCTGTATTTTCCATATCTCGGCAGTGGCATAGGGCATGGTTCCCTGGTGGAACTCGCGGATGGAAGCGTGAAATATGATTTCATCAGCGGCATTGGCGTGCACTTTCTGGGGCATGGAAATCCCCAACTTTTGCAAAGTGGCATCTCCGCAGCGCTTTCGGATACCGTCATGCAGGGAAACCTGCAGCAGAACAGCGACGCAGCAAGCGTTGCTTCGCAATTGCTGCAACTCGCGAGAAGTTCCGGATCAAAACTCGAGCATTGCTTTCTGACCAGCAGCGGAGCCATGGCCAATGAAAACGCGCTGAAAGTTATGTTCCAGCACAAGCCCGGCAGTTCACGCATAATAGCCTTTGAGCATGGCTTCTGCGGACGAACCATGGCCCTGGCCCAAATAACGGATAAACCGCAATACCGCGTTGGATTGCCAACTACATTAGCCGTGGACTATGTTCCTTTTTTTGATGCCAGTGATCCGAAGGGCAGTATAACCAAAACGGTTAATGCCCTGCGTAAGCATCTGGCGCGATATCCTGGCCAGCATGCCGCAATGTGTATCGAACTGATTTTGGGAGAAGGCGGATATTGGGTTGGAGATCATGAGTTTTTCACCGCCATATTGACCGAACTGAAAGCCAACAGTGTGGCCATCTGGTTTGATGAGATCCAGACATTCGGCCGTACCAGCCGGCCGTTTGCTTTTGAACATTTTGATCTTGCGGCATGGCCGGATGTGGTGACCGTGGGCAAACTCACTCAACTTTGTGCGACGTTATTTACCGCGGCATTTAAACCGCAGCCCGGCCTGTTGAGTCAAACATTCACGGCTTCGGCATCAGCGATTGCCGCAGCGGGAGTAATTCTCACGATGATGAGCCGGCCCGATCTCTTTGGTCCGGATGGCCAAAACATGCGTGTGCATCGGATGATAACGCAGCGTCTGAAGGCGATTTCCGAGCGGCACCCCCAGTTATTGCATGGCCCCTTTGGGATTGGAGCCATGATCGCATTGACCCCGTTGGACGGTTCGGAAGCCAAAGTGAAACAGGTTCTCAAGCACTTGTTCGACCGGGGCGTGATCGCCTTTTATGCCGGCAATAAACCGGCACGGATTCGCATGTTACCACCGGTTCCAGTTGTAACTGAGAATGACATTGAAACGGTTTGTCATATTCTGGAGTCCACGCTTCTGGCTTGTGCCGGCAACTAATGGAGGATGGCTATGGTTTTTGTCCGACCGATTCGCGCCGCCGATCTCGACGCCCTTCTTGAATTAGCCGGCCAAACCGGCTATGGCATGACGACCTTGCCACCAGACCGTGCGGTATTACAACGGCGCATCGAAGAAAGCGAATTGGCCTTCAGCATGAAAGTTACAAAGCCGCGGGGAGAGACTTATCTTTTTGTGCTGGAAGATACTCAACAGCAGCGTGCGGTGGGTGTGTGCGGCATTGTATCCAAGGTGGGAGGATTTGATCCGTTCTACAGTTACCGCCTCCGCCATGAACGCCATTGCAGCGCTATGTTGAAGGTGGATAAAAACATCCCCGTATTGGAATTGACCGTCAACTATGATGGCCCGGCGATTGTCGGCAGCCTTTTTCTTTTGCCCCATTTCCGTAAAAACGGCAATGGTCGGTTTTTATCGCTGGTTCGGTTTCTTTTCATGGCGCAATGTCCCGAACGTTTTGATCCGCACGTGATCGCAGAAATGCGCGGCGAAATTGATCCGCAAGGCCGCTCTGCGTTTTGGGAGGCCGTAGGCCGACATTTTTTTGATGTGGATTTTCCGCAGGCTGATTATCTCACAATGGCCGATAAGGAATTTATCGCCAACCTGATGCCCAAATATCCACTGTATATTCCGCTTCTGCCGCCGGCAGCCCAACAGGTAATCGGTAAAGTGCATCCAGATACGCAGCCAGCCTTGCGAATTCTTACCGACGAGGGATTCACATTCGAACAGCTCGTTGATATTTTTGAAGCCGGTGCTGTCTACGGCTGCGATGTAAGCAGGATTCGTGCCGTGCGCGAGAGCCGCGAGGCAATTTTTACCGGCCCCTCTTCAATGACATTGGGTTCCAGCGATTGGTTGGTAAGCAATGCCAGCATGACATTTCGGGCGTGTAAGACGGCAATGGAAATTGTCGATGACCGGGCCATTAAGTTGGAGAGCCAAGCGGCAGAAATGCTTAATATTCGGCCCGGTGATAAAGTACGGTACGTCTCACTGCGGCCGGGCGGGGAAAAACCATGAATGTTTATCAAGGCACATTGTTAATCGGAAGCAACCGTCCGATTGGCCGGGCAGAAGCGATGGAATCACATTGTCCATGGGATAACACCCTGCTCTGGCAGGGCGCGGCGGCATCCAAAGATCAAATCGATGAGGCGGTGGCAGCGGCTCGGCAGGCACTGCCCGGATGGCTCGAGACCGATAGAGCACGGATTGCCGCAGACTTTGCAGCCTTGCTCAAGACCAGAGCGGAGGAAATGGCCCGGATTATTGCAATGGAAACATCCCGCCCTTTGTGGGAAACCCGCACTGAAGTTGCCTCTATGATTGCAAAACTCAATTACAGCTTAACAGCCCAGAGCCAGCGCCGCGCTGAAACGCGCGTCAATACGGGCGATGCAACGGCCATTACGCGATTCAAGCCGCACGGTGCGGCGGCTGTTTTCGGACCCTTCAATATGCCGGGGCACCTGCCCAATGGGCACATTATTCCCGCGTTGCTGGCAGGCAATACCGTTATATTTAAACCCAGTGAGAAAACACCACATACGGGCGAATTCATGTGTCGCCTCTGGCAGGAGGCGGGGCTTCCCGCCGGGGTGCTGAACCTGGTTCAGGGAGGAAGTGCGGCTGGCGGAGCATTGGCCAACCACGCGGATATTGATGCCATTTTCTTTACTGGATCGGTTACAACGGGACAGGCTTTGATGCGACTGCAAACGCGATTTCCACACCGTATGCTGGCATTGGAAATGGGCGGGAACAATCCTCTGGTGGTTTTTGATTGCTCCAACCACAGAGCAGCCGCCTACACGGCCCTTACCTCCGCCTTTCTCACCGCCGGCCAGCGCTGCACCTGCGCCCGAAGATTAATCGTCGGCCCGGCGGATATCGCAATAATTCCCGAACTTGCTTCCATGGCGCAGCGCCTGCGCATCGGCGGTCCGCTGGATACACCTGAACCCTTCATAGGCGCGTTAATTTCCTCGCGCGCCGCCAACGATGTGCTGGCCGCGCAGGACCGACTTTTGGCCGCGGGTGGCGCAGATATACTTAAGGCCGTTGCGGTAACCGACCATCCCGCCGCCCTTTCCCCCGGAATAATTGATGTTACAGATGTGCGAAACCGACCGGATGCGGAAATTTTCGGCCCGCTGCTGCAGGTCATTCGCGTGGAGGATTTTCCTTCCGCCATAAATGAAGCCAACAATACCCGCTTCGGTTTATCGGCATCGCTGTTAACCGATCGCCGCGAACGCTTCGAGCAGTTCTTTCGTCACGTCCACGCCGGAGTGATTAACTGGAATCGCCCGACCAACGGGGCCAGCAGCGCATTACCATTTGGAGGCGTCGGAATTAGTGGGAACCATCGTCCGGGCGGGGCGTGGGCTGCGGATTATTGTTCGTACCCCATTGCTTCGATGGAGACCGAAAAGCTTACCATGCCGGAAAAGACGGCCCCGGGAGTGTTCTAAGGGCTTTACACCCGTCGCAGCAGTACCGTACGGCTGCGCAGGCTGCAGGTGAAGTGGCCATGGCGTTGATCACCGGGCATGCCCAATGTCATCAACTGAGCGCCGGAGAATCGTCCTATTTCATCATCCGACTCATTGGTGATGCGGTAGGTTGCATCAGGGAGTAAATTCCGCAGACGATAATTGGGTAAATGATGCCCCTGCAGGGCCTGCACCACGGCAATGGAATATACGCTTTCTTCTCCATCCGGCGAAACAATCTGCCACACACTTGCGGAGTCGGTTGGTAAACTGGCCAAACGATAGAGTCTCCCCCCCTGCACAATGTGTCGAATCTTCTTATAAAACGCGATTTTTCGTCGATATACTTCCAATTCATCCGCAGGTAACGCATCAAGATTTGTGCCAATACCCAGCACACCGCGCATGGCAACATCAAACCGTACATCCAGTGGAATCATCCGCCCGGTCTGATGGTTGCGCTCATGGGTTACCCACGATTCCATAGTGGCCGGCGGATAAAACAGGGAAAAGCCATCTTGAATATAAACCCGATCCATGGCATCGGTATTATCACTGGTCCAAACCTGCACACAGCGACTCAACATTCCGGCGTCCACCCGCCCGCCGCCGCCCGAGCAGGATTGAATATCCAATCGCGGATATTTTTTTAACAAGCGATCCATGATTCCATAAACACCCTGAACATGACGGTACCAGATTTCCCGCCCCGCCGCACTGCCCATCTCGGTGATATACCGATTCATATCCCACTTGAAAAACGTGATATCATTTTCAGCCAGCAAAGAATCGAGCATGGCATAGACCGTTTCCACCACGTCGCTGCGGCCAAAATCCAGAATCAGTTGATGCCTCATTTCCGTTCGTGGCCGTCCGGGAAAATGCAGCACCCAATCTGGATGTGTGCGATATAAGTGCGAATCCGGATTCACCATTTCCGGCTCCACCCACAGGCCGAAGCGCATGCCCAGCCTCGTTACCTCAGCGATCAGCGGCGTAAGACCATTCGGGAAAATAGACGGATCCACGGTCCAGTCACCGAGGCCGATACGTTCATTGCGGCGTCCTGAAAACCATCCATCATCCACACAGAATAATTCCACTCCTATGGCCGCAGCCGTGCGGGCCAATTGAAGCTGCTTTTCCATTGACATATCAAAATATACCGACTCCCATCCATTATACAGAACCGGACGCGTTGTCCCATGAACTGATTTCGGCAACACGCACCGATGAAACCAGGCATGAAGGCGATTGCTGGCGCCATTGATACCGTCATCAGCGATGCCAAAAATAAACGCCGGAGTGCAATGCGTTTCTCCTGGATTGAGGGTCATACCAAAATTACCATGCTCATAACCGCCATGAATACGCACCGCATCAGTGGGCAGCACCTCGCAGCGTAAGGACCAATTTCCGGAAAAAGCCAGCAGGCCAAAGCAGGTGCGACCCACGTCCGGTTCCGTTTGCCCCAGCGGACGAATGACAAAACTTGGATTTACCTGATGCCCTGTATTAAGCCCCAGTTGTCGCATCAGCGTAACGCCCTGATGCAGTTCCTGCGTAATGGGAACAAATTCCCGTCCCCAGGCCCCGGCGGCACGGGTCAGTGTGTAACGATCCGTTGGCAGATGAATGGTGGCAAATGCCAGTAATTCAATGCTCACCTGCATATCGGTCTGATTCTCCAACTCCACCCAGCGTTCAAATATATCGAGTTCCGGAGTGATACGATAGTACAACCGCGCAATGAACGGATAGCCGATATCCCGCAGCGTAATGCAAAGCGTTGGTCTGGCAGATGGCTCATTTCTTCCATGCTGCGCCGTCAGACCCGGCTGGGCAGAACTACAGATGTCATGATGGACGTAGCGTAAACGCACATCGCGGACCGGTAGATAATTTTGCTCACCCCCCCGCCGTTCGCCTGGAGGCTCTGGGAACGCCGCAGTCAACGCCACGTCGTGCTGACTCACATCACCAAAGGTTGGATACTCCCACCTGCGGCCCTGGTTTTCCCACACATAATTCGGCTCTTCATAACTATCAAGTCCGCTGAACGCATCGGGAACCGTCTGCGCAGGGCCAAAGCCCACATGCACCAAGGCACCGTCATCCAAAAGGCGCATGGCATAATAGCTGCGATTGCCTCGCAGAATAAACAGTTTCTGCTGAGCATCAAAAGTAATGGCGTCAAGCATACAAACTCCCGCAACCCAATAAACGGCGTGGCCGCCGGGCCATGTTCCGCCAGCATCCCGCTATTGTTCCGGCACATCGGTTTTCATGATTTCACCAAGCAGAACGGTGGCAAAACACCCGGGAGGTGAAACAAATTTTAATTCGAGAAAGGGTCCCACATCATCGGTGCCTGTGCCGAGCTGCATCTCAGTTGGGAAAAACCGCAGGGCGCGGCGCGAACCTTTGGTTTTATAAGCCCGTGGCCCCTGAAATGCTTCCAGTGTCAAGTCGTTGGATGCCAGAACTTTGTTCTCCATTTCCAGCGGTAAACCCTCGGGCTGTGTCATGCGGTAGCCGAACATCGGGCCGGTTGGAGAAATTTCATGTTTATCGCACCGGGACTGTTCAATGAGCAGCTTATCATCGTCCGGTTCCACTCGGAATACCGCACCAATATCATGCTTCCACGCCAGATCACCGGGGAGGATTTTATTCAATTCACTCATGCGCATGCGCAGCAACTCATTAAACAAATGTGCCTGCAATGCTGAAATCAACAACCGCTTCAGGCGGATATCCACCACCCGCATCGCCTTGTCCCACTGCCCGGGGTTCTTCGTCAGAATGCTTAATGCCCGGCGTTCATCTCGCAGATGTCCGGGCCAATGGGCGTTGGCCAATTCGAGGTTGTTGTTGGCAAAATGCCGCCGGGCCTGCAGCACAGAACCATGATCCACACTTTCATCGGGTTCTCCCAGCCAGCGGTTTAAAAATTCCCGGCTCTGGTTTCGCAGTAAGAAAAGCCCCAGCAGATGGTTATCCCGTCTCATACCAAAACGCTGCATACCAAAAAAATTGGGTACCCCGGTTTGTGACAACCGGGCCAGCACGGCCGCTGCCCGATTTTGAGCCTCGCTTACCGATCCACCGGGCTGACTCCATTCAGCGCGGCGAATTTTAACGGTAAAACGATTACCGGCCAGATGGCCGATTTTAAGTTTGTTGGTATGGCGTTTTACCGCAAGAATTTTGATATTAGGCAGTTTTAAAGCCGCAATGCGATCATGACCTTCATGTTCGATACTGAATGTTTGCCGGGCCACCGCCTGGGCATCTTTTAATCCCGCATAACCCACTTCCATGGATCGCCGCCCCAGGGCCTTGGCAAAAACATTTACCGCAGCCAGAGTTGGAATGCCTCGCTTTTCAATCTGGGCGTAACAATGAATGCCATTGCCCGATGGTTCGTAAAGCGGAATTTCCTCGACAATAAAATCTTCGGGGCGGATTTTAATCTGCCCACCGATTCCAGGTAAATCAGATGTAAGATATGGCGTTTCCATGTTGTGAAATCCCTAAGTGCAAACCTCATCCCACCGGCCTTTTCAGGCCCGTGTTTCAGCCTGGCTGACGGCGGCCACCGGCTGATCCAAGTGCCCGCCCGATTGCCACGGTCGTCACTCGCAGGCTTTTTAGTTTACCGGATTTTGCCGATTTTGTGTTGATCTTTCGGCGGCATCACTGGATTAAAGGCATGTAGTGCGTGTACAGTGAAGGGCATGGCTATTCGCTTTAAATCAGGTTCTGCCCCCCGATCACGCGATGCGCTGCTTTGGATAATCGTTGGAATACTGGTTATATGGGGTACCTGGCAAGCCTTTCGAGTGCGACAGCAGGTGCTGCTTGCATTGCACCGACATGATTCCGCCACTGCCACGATCACACCTCACACCGGAAACCGCACAACCATAACTCCAAGTCAACCGGAAGCGACTGATACTCAACCGATCGATCAATCCCTGGTTCCGAACGCGCAGCAGAACCAGCCGCCGGAAGTGATACATGTTCTGGCTCCCGGTCTGCTGATGCGGATACATCACCAGATTCAGCAGGCCCGCGGTGATATTGACAATGGCCACCTGCTGACAGCCCGCCACACTCTGCAATCAGCATTAAGACATATCTCTGGATTGGGTGAAAAGCAGGCCGCCACAATCCGCGCCTTGCTCATGAACATTAATTTCCACAGTGTTTTAGGTTCAGCCATCATACCCGGTGATGAACTGACAAAACTTATATCCATTGAACCGGGAAATTCTTTGGACTATCTGGCCGCGTTATATCGCATTACTCCGGCCATGATTCTGCGGCTCAATCCGGGCATCCATCCGCGATCGATGATGGCGGGTACTGCGGTAAAAGTCATTCGCGGCCCGATGGATGCGCATATTATTCTCCATGCATCGCGCATAGACGTCATGATCCGCCGTCACTTTGTCGCGGACTATCCATTTCACCTGGTCACGCCGATTCAACCTGCCCCCGGTCGATACCGTGTGATGAATTATCTGCCCGGCCCCCTGGGCCTTGACGAATGGATTTTGCGGTCAGAAACGGGCCAATCCCGCCTGGTTCTGGCCAGTGGGGATATTCCAAATACTGACATCAGACTTTCGGTGAAGGCCATTTCCACCCTGCACCGAATGATCAATCCGGAATTTTCTCGCATTGAGGTCGATCCATGATAAAATAAATAGAGTTTCCGGACGCGCAGCATCGCGGGTCGGGAACATTTGCGGAAATGGATAAACCCATTATGGCCATTGTTGTTCAATGCTATCATTGCCACAGCCGCCTGGAACTTGACGACGGTTTCCGAGGCGGTGTGTGCCGTTGCAACAAATGCGGGTCGCTGCTGAGGGTTCCGGCAACCGCCGGAACGACGGATGCTGAACGCACCCGCCCCGCAGATCCGGGCATGCGGTCTTCCGGCAATCGTCCGCGCGATCCCAATGAAGACCCCGGCTTATCAGCCAGCGGATTTCGCGATCAATCTTCCCAAAGACCTGCAACTCCCTCGGACACCAGCAGCGGAGCCTTTACCAGTTCCTCCATGAGTTCTGATCGGCCACAGCCCAAACATTCCGCACGGCCGACTCCCAAACCGGCCGTTCCGGATAACTTGTCCTCAGTGCCACAATCACCGATTATTACGCGCAAAGTACCTCCCGTACGTCCAATTACCAAAAAGCCGATGAGCGAGCCAATTCCTCCTTTTCGGAAAAATACGCTTCTGCTTTGGACACTGGTCGGCTTTATTATTCTGTTTGTTGTGGCGGTGGTTGTCGTACTAATTGTTGTGTTCAGCAGCCATCGCACACCTGCCGGATCGCAAGGCTCAAAAACATCGTCACGGACATCCATTACGAAACCAACTGCCACATTGGCTTTTCTGGGAATTCCCTTGACCGGTAAACAGATCGTCTTCAGTCTCGATGGTTCCTCGGCCAATCTCAATAGCTTCAATCTTTTGGCCGCGTGTGTAAAGCGTACGGTTGCCACACTGGGCAGCGGATATGAGGTTAAATTTGCACTATGGACGCCGCATGGTCTGAAGGTATTTCCAAAACAGGGCTGGATGAATCCTTTACAGGCGGCCGGCGCGGAACATCAGTTGCTCAATTATTCGCCATACGGCAGCACCAGCGCCGCCAAGGCCATGCTGGCAACCCTGAAACTCGGAGGGCAGCAAATTATTTTTGTAACCGCAAAGGTCTTTTTCTCGCAATCTCATCTGCCGAAACTCATCAGCAATGCCCGAGCGCCAAGTCAACACATTGATGTCATATCCGTCAACGGTGAACGGAAGCAATTGGAACAGTTGGCCCGTCAATCCGGGGGTCACTTCCGATTTATCACCGTAAGTGACCTGCAAAACGCCCTGGGGCAATAGAGCTGGCCGAAGGGAACCTGCGTACGAGCGCCGCACCGCTTACCTGAAATATGCAGCGGAACATTACCCGCCAGAGAACAACCGCCCTCGCATCAGCCGCCGTCGCGCGCACTTGACGGCACATCAAGCATGCCAAGCTGGTGGCAGGCCAGATCACGTTCTTTTATGCACGGGTTATTTTGCCGCGGCCAACACGAATGCCAGCGGTGGCGTTGCGCGTATCGACGATGCGCCGGGCGTGCCGCACGATAAATGGCCAGTCATAAATCGAATGATCTGTCGCAATCAGTACAAGGTCGTAGCGTTTAAGATTTCCAGCCGTCAGCGGGACAGACTTCATTTTCAGGTCATGTTGTCGCTGGGCGTGCGTTCTGGGGATAAACGGATCATTGTAATCCACCCTCGCCCCGCGATGCTTGAGTTGCTCAATCAGCACAACGGACGGCGACTCGCGCAGATCATCCACATCTTTTTTATAGGCCAATCCCAGCACGAGAATCCGTGAGCCACGAATAGCCCGGCCAACATCGTTAAGAGCCTCGGCCACCTTTCCAATTACGTAATAGGGCATGGCGGTATTCAATTCGCCGGCCAATTCAATAAAACGCGCGGTAACATCGTATTGTTTGGCCTTCCAACTCAGATAAAATGGATCGATTGGAATGCAATGGCCGCCAAGTCCCGGGCCGGGATAAAACGCCTGAAAGCCGAAAGGCTTGGTTTTTGCGGCGGCAATGACTTTCCAGACGTCAATACCCATTCGATCAAAAATGATTTTCAATTCGTTGATCATGGCGATATTGATGCAGCGGTAACAGTTTTCAAGAATTTTTCCGGCTTCGGCAATTTCACAACTTTCGACCGGCACCACCGTTTTGACCGCTTGCCCGTATAAAGCGCACGCGGCTTGCAACGCCCCGGCATCCATACCGCCGACAACTTTCGGAATATCCACAGTCTGAAAATCTTTACGACCGGGATCTTCCCGCTCCGGTGAATAGGCGAGAAGAAAATCTTTTCCAGATTTCAATCCACCAGATTCAAGGACCGGCAGAACAACTTCACGGGTGGTACCGGGATAAGTCGTGGACTCGAGAATGATCAACTGCCCCGGTCGTAAATGAGCTGAAATAGCAGCGGCGGTTCCCGAGACGTACTGCATATCAGGCTCACGATTGACAGTCAGCGGCGTGGGAACACAGATAATCAGCGCATCACACCGGGCCATGCGGGAAAAATCTACGGTGGGCGTAAAACGTCCGTTCCGCATAATACCGCGAATGGTGGCCGGAGAAATATGACGAATATAACTTTTGCCGGTTTCCAGCATCCGGACTTTTGCCTGATCTACGTCAAAACCTATTGTTACAAAGCCGGAATCAGAAAATGCCTTTACCAGAGGCAAGCCAACGTAACCCAGACCAATAACCCCCACAACCGCCTTTTTTAATTCAATGCGTCGAACCAGTTCGGGAACAGACCAAGAGGTATTTTTCATCCGTAGTTCCAAATTCGAGATTACTTATGAGCGGGCAGAGTCATGGGGACAACATGTTCGACGGCCTGATGAATGCCGGGCCGTTCGGAGGCTCCCTGATGATGAGCCAGATAGACCAATCCCAACAATACCAGTAAGCCGATCACGATTTCAACGGGGTAGTTTGTATCCATGCTTATTCTTCACTTCTTAGACAGACATCTCACACTGGCGTTATCATCCATCGGTTTCCGGTTACGATTGGTGCACCTGCGAGCCTTGAAACAGCCAGCAGACAATCAGCAACGGTACGCCGATACACAACATGGCATCGGCAAGGTTAAATATCCATGGCCAATATTGCAAGAGTATAAAATCGCGCACCTTACCACCGTTGAAAGCCCGGTCATAAAGATTGCCCATTGCCCCCGCCAAAATCAGCCCTAATGCAATTTGCATCACCCATTGCCCCCGCTGGGTATTCATGAATACGTATACGACAAAGCCGATGGCGACGAGACTGATGAGAATAAACAGTGGTGCCAGGCCCGGTCCAACGCCAAAGACCGCGCCAGGATTCAGCGTGGTGCGCAGTCTGAGAACTTCTGGGGGAATCAGCACAACTATTCGCGAACCCGGTCCGTAGCCGAGTTTGGCAAAAGCCAGATGCTTGGTCCACAAATCGGCAGTTAATCCGCCGCACGCTATGAGCACAAACCGCAACCACGCCAGAGGTGAGCCACGTGCCAATAGTGCTGGTGCGGCATCTTGCCCGGGCGGGGATATATCGGTTTTGGCCGTTGGGGTTGAAACGGGGCTTATGGGTTGGTTCATGATATGCCGCCCAACTGGTGCAAATCAGCCGATACATTTCGACTGCGCATGATATTCTAATGGAGTTCCCATCCCACGCCAAGGACGCAATAGAACAATTATAATAGCTGACAACACTATTGGTTTGGCGCGACAAAGCGAAAAAAAACGATGTGGACGAGAGTCCATGTCCGTGGCGGTTGTCCCCGAAACGTCACCATGTCAGAGAATCTCTTGGCCCGTACGGCATTTTTGATAACAAGGGGCATCCGCGACAATACGGCCAATCACAGGTATGATCGGACCGGAGAATCAATCTTCATCATCATCTGCCGCGTCGGACCCGGATCCGTCTACACCATTGCGCGGCACGGTTCCGTTTTCGAGCATACGCGCATATTCAATGCAATATTTTGCCCAGGGCTTGGCTTCCAGACGGGCCTTACCAATGGGTTTCCCCGTAGCCACGCATATACCAAATGAACCGTCCTCTATGCGGGCGATAGCTTCCTGAATTTCTTTGAGCAGTTCACGTTCACTTTCAATGAGTCCAAGCGTAAATTCCTGCTCGAAGTTATCCGTGCCAACATCCGCCATGTGCATCGGGCTGCTGGAGTGATTATCCTGATTCCGGAAGGCTTCGCTTTCCATTGATCCGACATCACCGAGGATTTCCCGCCGTTTGTCCAGTAACAGCGCACGAAAATTTTCCAACTCCGCCTTGGAAAGTTTTGTAACCGGAATTTTTATTCTCGCGCCGCCAGTCAACGCCGCTCCGTTGATACCATGCGATTTGCCGTTGATCGCCTTGCCATTCATGGACTTAGATTGATTTGAAACGGAGGTTCGCCGGCTTTTGGCCATCCGGGTTGGCTCCGGCCGTGATGCCGCTTTTCCAACGCGGATAACTTTATACGCAGGACTCTTACTGGCGGCTTTGACGGAAGATCTCCCCGCGGCTTTCTTTGATTGTGACTTAATTCTTACCGGCGGTTTTGCCTTTGAGATCGCTTTACGGCCTGGCTTTACCGCCTTGGCTTTGCTTAATTTCTTAGCGGGCATGTACACTCCATCAACTGCCGAAAAACCAACTTTTCCACTACCATGTTTACTTCGTTGGCCACTTATCGCGGAACGGCTCCGCGCAAAGCAGCGAGATTCATTAACATATCGTCACAACGCCTCAAAGTCAATTGCAACACTTCATGATTTTCCATAAATAGGGAGTTATATGCTCCCTTTTTCCCAGGCAACAGCTTGCCTCCGACGTGCCGGTTTATCGTGAAAACGGCCGGAGCACTCCGATGACCACACCCTGAATGGTTACATCCGAATCCACATAGATCGGAGACATCGATTTGTTGGCTGGCTGCAATCGAACCCGGTTCTTCTCACGATAAATGCGTTTGAGCGTAGCTGCACCATCCGGCAGCAACGCCACGACGGTTTCCCCGTCCCGCGCCGTGGAGCGCTGCTCCACAATCACCAGATCACCATCGGTGATATGATCTTCAATCATCGAATCGCCGCGAACGCGCAGAGCAAATGTGCCAAAACGAGATGCAAACATATCTCCAAGACTTATTGTATCTGGATTTTCCACCGCTTCAATCGGCCGGCCGGCCGCGATCGAACCAGCCATGGGAAAGTCCGTTGCCTGACTGTGCTGATTCCATGGTTCAGGCAGCTTCACTGCCGGATGTACAGTCAAAGAGCGTGCCCTGTGCGGCTCCCGATGAATAAGTTTTTTTCGCTCCAGAGCCTGAACGTGCTCGAACACGGTGACCTTGGATACGCCGAGCTGGTCGGCCAGTTCCTGCATCGTCGGCGAAAAGCCCTGCCGCAGCCGGAAGTCGCGGATAGCGGTAAGAATCGCCAGTTGTTTCGGCGTTGGTGTCATGAGCATTCTCCATAATGTGGGATTGGTTTAATTTCTTTCTGCCGCCATTCGCCATTGCCTTGAGCGGGAACTTCTCGGCATTTGCCGATCGTACCGGCAGAGTTGCCAGGACCGGCTGAGGATACGTTACAGCTTTATCTGATTTGTCAGCGGAGAGCGATTGATGCGATTTGGCCGGCCGCAACGCGCTGGTCCATGGGGAATATTGGCTGTCCTGCCGGCACAACGGGCATGGCTCGAGCAAATCCGGCCGTGCCTCGCTGCGATACCGCCGACCGGGATGGATTCCCAAAAACACGTCGCGCATTTCTCGAAACAGCAGTTTCAAAGGTGAATAAATTTCGCTCTCGGAATCGTCCTGATCATCGAGCTGCTGCGGCCGATACCGATGCGCATACCAGTCCACCACATACTCGCCACCCGGACCAAAGCTGCACAATGGAACCTCCATTTGCCCCAGTGGCCGCGCAACAGCCAACTCTCCGTTGGAGAGCAACTTGGCGGTCTGAATGCGGTAAATTTTCATTCGATGGGACGGATCTCGAGTCGTCGAAGCCGGTGGTTGCGCAGGATCTTTGGCCGGTTGCCCTGCCGCGACGGCATCTGATGCAACAGCATGCAAATCATTAGATTCCATGATTCTGGACTCCTTTCCATTTTACGCCAGCGACGGAACCTGCCACTGCGGTGACCGCCAACTCGCTCAAAGTACCCATCCTGGTACCCTGCCTTATCCTATTTCGGAACATTCGAACCTCTTCCTTGAGAAAATCCGTAAGGCATCTGTTTGGATAGTATACTGAACATATTACGAACGTCCAGTCTTGAGGGGGAATTTTTCTGATTTTTACCCAAAATGTGTTTGATGTTCGGGAAACCCGCTGTAACGAGCGCGAAATTATGCGGTTAATATCCTTTTGCGAAAACAACGTTCACTGTTATGATATGAAGAGGAAGGTGCTAAAACCCTGGTATGCACCACCACCGCGATAATTTTGGAGATTTAAATATCAATTGTTGAAACTTTTCCTACAAGCCGAAGTATAATAATGAGGGTGAGACTGATAACAGAAAAGAGGATAGGATCATGAAACGACAGAATCTACATTCAATAGCGCTTGAGTCGCCGGCAACGTCCCGCTGCGGAAAAAACAGCGATGGCTTATTGCATCGGCGCTTCAGTTGGTCCGGGGCATTGGTATTGGCCGCAATCGCCGCTCTCGCGGCGAGCGGATTTGCGCATGAGGCTTCCGCGCAGGTTCTCGTGCAAACCGGCAACGCCCTGGATGCCAATAATCAAGTGGGTTCGGGTGGAAGCAACAGCCCTGTGCCGGGCTATGTACCGATGAATCCCAACGCTGTGGGTTATGCCAATTCCAATACCGGCATGTACAGTTCGGTGCCCCGCATTAACTACAAGGTTGTGCCTGTAACCCTGCCAGACGGCAGTACAAGTTTTGCGCGCATTCCGCAATTAGGACAGTCATCCTTTGGCACGAACGTAGCGCCGTCCGCATTGCCGTTGTACAACGTCAATGCCATCAGTTCCGGCGTACCAAGCTTAAAAGTCAATTCCGGCCTGGGTTCTCAGGGGCTGATGAACGCGCAAGGTGCCTTGGTTCAGACTCCAGTTGGTGGTGGCAATAATCCATACTCGCCGTATGCGGTAAATGGACAGGCCTACACCAATCCGGCTTATACGCTTCCATATAACAGCCAAAACCCGGCCGCTTTTATGCCAGGAACCGGCGTTTCCGCATATACAACTCCAGGCTCCCCCGCTGTGCCCATGGGGTCAACCAGTGGCGTTGTGGGACAAATCAGCCCGCTGTTCGGATTGCGGCAAGTCAGCGTCCAGCAGCCTATCTCCGGTCAACTTACCAATCCATTTGGCGTAGCGACGGAAACCGGTAAAGTATCCGATCAGGAAAGCCAATCTCCGCAGCGCGGTTCCTTCAATACCATGACGCCAATTAATGTTGGCACCAGCCAGATCACTCAATCGCAGGCCATTAATGCAAATGTGAACGTGACGAAGCCAACCCGCCCCAACGGCCAGGCGATCAATGCGTCGGCGAATGTTGGTAATGCCCCCGGCACAATCCATGGCGGTGGATTGTATCAACAACTTCTGTCCGAACTGGCGGGTGGAAAAGCCTCGAATATTACCGCACCCGGCTTGCCGGGTAAGCCAGCGATGACACTGACGAACTTAACGCCGAAAACGAATCAGCATGCACTGGTTGTCGACCCCATTACCGGCTTGCCAATCGCCCCGATTACATCCAAACGATTGATCGGCGTTTCCAACGGCAACGCTCAACCCGGAACCATGACCACCCGCAGTGGTGCAATGCCAACGGTTGTCCCATCCGGCATTGGAGCCAATGGCAATATATCCAATACCCTGACAACTCAATTGCAGGCCGGACAAAATATCGGCATGTTAAACTCACTGGCCGGTGGAACGCCGGGAAATTTTGGCCAATTGATGCGCCAAGCCGAAGCCGATCAAAAAACCGGCCGGTTTGTATCCGCAATTGAAAATTATCAAAGCGCCATCGAATTACAGCCCGGCAATGCTCTTCCGCTGGTGGGACAGGCAAATGCCGAACTTGCGGCGGGTCTATACCAGAGCGCCGCATACAATCTGAAATTTGTCTTTGGCCGTCATCCACAATTGACCGCACTGAGATACGACCTGAAAGCGCTCTTACCCGCAACGTCGCTGCATGCCGCGCAAAGGCAACTGCAGCGGATGTTCACACAGAAAAGCGACCTGGCCGCATTTTTACTTGCCTATATGGATTATCAAACCGGTCGCACGGAGAATCTGAAGGCAACACTGACCCAATGGGGAAACTGGAAAAACAGCGGTCCTTGGCCGGTGATTCTCAAGAAGGCGTGGCTAAAAGCGGAAAATTCAAAAGCCGCTGGTTCAGCGAGATCGGGGAAAAAGTGACGCAGTTCGACACTTCCCAGGCTCAGGATCAAAGCGATTTGAACTCCACGGTTCAGGTTGTTGGCACTGAAGTCGGCACCTTGGCTGGTTCCAAGGTGGAAAACCGGCTTGAAGCTTCAGCTCGACTGACCGATTATATAGATGCCGCGACACTGCAGGATATACAGGATTCACTCGCGTCGGTTGCGCGGGTAAAGGCAACGATTCTTGATTCTCAGGGTGTCCCGCTTACGCATACAACCGTGAGCAAGCGCTTTCAAACCCGCTCGGCCGCGATTGCCGCCTCGCACAGCGCGAAAGGCGACAGCGGACTGGACCAAAGCTTCACGGCACCTATTGTGGTGCGTGGAATGCGATTGGGCAGTATTGTCATTGAGCCGACCAAAGCGGCTCCCGTGCGAGCCGCCGCCATTCAGGACCTGGCGACAAAGCTGCAACTGCCGCCGGCGCAGGTGCGCACCATCGTTGATGCGGTTAATCAGGAATCACTGGTGCAGCGAACCGCCAGTGTTCAGTTTTTATATCTGCTGGCCAATGCCATTTCGCGACTGTGTGAACAGGAAATCCAGCTGCGCCGCCGCATTATTGAATTATCAACATTATTTAATATTTCAAATATGCTCACCGAGGCCCGCGGCCTGCAGCAAACACTGGATCGCGTGACGTTCAGCGTAACCGAGGCGCTGAATGTAAAAGCGTGCTCGCTGAGGCTGCTTGACGATCAGCGCGACGAAATGGTCATTAAAAGTGTATACAACCTCTCGGAAGCCTATTTGCACAAAGGCCCCATCATGCTCCGCCAAAGCGGCGTCGACCGTGAGGCGCTGGAAGGCAATGTGGTGTATATCCCGGATATCGCAACCGATCCGCGCATTATTTACCGCGATGATGGTCGCCGGGAGGGGATCGTTTCCGTGCTTTGCACGGCATTGATCTATAAAGATCGCCCGATCGGCGTTTTACGGGTCTATTCCGCAGAACGCAAGGAATTTTCCGATTTTGAGGTGAAACTGCTGCAGTCCATTTCAGGTCAGGCCGCCGCAGCCATTGAAAATGCCCGCCTCCAGCAGGAGACGGTCGAAAAGGAACGCCTCCAGCGGCAGGTGCAAATTGCCGCGGAAGTCCAGCGCCGCATGATTCCCGCCGGGGCACCGGTTGTTCCCGGCTTTGACATCGCTGCGCTATATGCCCCCTGCTTTGAACTGGGCGGAGACTTTTACGATTTCATCGAATTTGGAACCTCTACATTGGGAATTGCCGTGGCGGATGTTGTGGGTAAGGGTCTGCCGGCATCATTGTTAATGGCGTCCGTGCGGGCCGCCATCCGCGCGTATGCCAATGATATTTATGATCTTGATGAAATCATCGCCCGCGTCAACCGGGCCATGGTGGCTGACACACGCAGCAATGAATTTATTACGCTCTGGTACGGAACATTGAATTACGCCCGCCGGCAACTGACATATTGCGCGGCCGGACACGACCCCGCCCTGCTGGTGCGCGACGGAACAATTCAGGAACTCTCGGCCGGCGGCATGGTACTGGGTGTAGACTCATCCGAGCGATACATTAAGGAAGTGTTACAACTGCAACCCGGCGACCTGATTTTCATATACACCGATGGC
Organism: Planctomycetota bacterium; assembly: GCA_021810145.1. Taxonomy (GTDB): domain Bacteria; phylum Planctomycetota; class Phycisphaerae; order WQYP01; family WQYP01; genus JAMDCX01. The sequence continues at coordinate 40,360 of JAJZJL010000015.1, forward strand.
TTGAGCGACGCGGTAAGCTTCAGCGGTGAGAAATTCGGAAAAGCTCGCGTACGCGATACACTTCTGCGGTACCGGGAATGTACCGCAGAGCAAATTTGCCAGAACATGATCTGGGAGACGCGGCGATTCGTGGGGCTTAATCGTCGCACCGATGATACAACTCTCGTGGCGGTGCGTGTCACACAGTAGGTAATGCAAGATTATCTTCTCCTCTCCCATTGCGCTATTCAACGGTCGGACCGGTCATATCCGCCGGGCCTGGAAAATGCAAAAACAAGACGCCTGAGTGATGATACAAATCCTGAAGTTTTTGTTCACAAAACGACCTGTTTTTATGGTTCTCACCAGGTTATGATGCATTGCATGTGTTAATAACTCATGCCGACTAGCGCATGAGCCGGCCACAAGATACATCAAGGTTTTTTTGGAGTGAGAATATCCATTGCGCTGCGTTCGCCAGCCAAGGGGCCTTTTGTTCACGAACACCAGATATCACGACGAATCGAGGAAATGATGGAAGTAACGCTCACACAATCGTTGCGGGAGGGTCGAAACCACAACATGGCAACTGGCATGTCCATGCGCCGGCTGATCGCCTTGGCCGCTGTCGGGGTAGGCGCATTGGGTTTTTCAGCCATGCGTATTTGCGCCAATCCGCCGGTTTCCGGCTATCAGTTGCTCTGGTCGAGTCAATTTAATGGAAATTCACTTAATGCGCTGAAATGGAATTTTGGCCAACCCTGGGGCAGCAATGTTCCGCCAGGCAGCAACAGCATTGGCGAACCCGGAAATGTGACGGTTTCCAATAACACACTGAATCTCACCGCACAAAATCAAAGCACCGATGGTTATGGGTATACCACGGGACTGGTCAATACCAGCGGGCGACTGAACTTCACCTACGGTTACGTGGAAGCGCAGATACAAGTGCCCTACACGCTTGGGACCTGGCCGGCATTTTGGATGCTGCAAAATGGCTGGCCGCCGGAAATTGATGTCATGGAAGTTCCCCAGCAGTCGTATAACAATCAATCCGGCTCCGTCGGTACGGCGTACGATTATTACGCGACCTATCACTATACCAACTCCAGCGGGCAAGCCGCCTCCGCTGGAAGCGGCATGCACTATACCGGCGTTAATGAAGCCACAAGTTTCAATGACTACGGGATGATGTGGACGCCTGACGCCATCAGCTTTTATTTCAACGGAAATCTCGTTGATACCATTACCAGTTCGCAGGCAAATATCGCCCAAAGCCAGAATATGTATCTGTTGCTGGATCTGGCCATCGGCGGCTGGCCGGGAAATCCGCCTTCCTGGGCCAGTTTTCCAACCACGATGCAGATCAAGAACGTCAACGTCTGGCAGCTGTCCCCAGGCAATATGACCATGAACTGGGCGGGAACGGGTCCCACGGCCGCATGGAACAGTGGCTCGTCCTGGCAAAATGGTGTTATACCTACGCTCGGTTCGGAAACCGCCGTGTTTGGTCAAACCGGTTCGAGTTCCACCAATGTCCAATGGTCCAATTTCCAGACCGTCGGAAATCTGACATTCAACGGCGGCACTACCAACTATACTCTGGGAGAACTGAACACGACCGGATTGATGCTGGCCAACGACACCGGTACCGCGACGATAACGGCCAATTCCTATCAAGGTCACAGCGATTCCATTTCCATTGCGTCCGAATTGGAACTTTACAACAACACCAATATCGTCAACAACATGTCCAATGACGTACAGATTTATGGCGATATCTACGGCGAAGGCGCATTAAGCGTGCAGAATGGCGGTATTGATGTCCACAGCACGATTACCAATGCCGGAGGCATCAATGTTGATAACGGTGGAAGCATTATACTCAGCGATGGGAGCATCAACACACCTGCCAATGATGTTAATCTAAGTAACGCGCCCGGAAGCAATGCCAGCATGACCGTGCTGGGCGCATCGTCATCCGTTAACGCCCGCGTGCTGCGCGTCGGCGGATATAATGGTGGCTACGCGACATTCACACAGAATGCCGGGACCGTGGCCTCGCAGACCTGGTTTGTCGTGGGGCAATCCGGCACCGCCAGCGGGCAAGCTACAATTGACGGCGGAACACTGGCGGTGCGCGCCGGCGGCGGCACCAGCGGTGATCTCGAGTTGGGCGTATTTAATTCCGCTTCCGGCGTGTTGAATATCAACGGCACCGGAACGGTAGCATTGTTAAATAATTCCAATATCATCCTGGGATCACGCGGAACAAGCGGCAATGGCACGCTTAATCAAAATTCCGGCACCGTGGAATTTTACTCCGATAATGGAAGCACCCTCGGAGGCACCGGGACTGTGATTTTGGGCCGCAACGGTTCCAGCGGTGTGTATACTTACAATCTCAACGGCGGCGTATTGGAAGCACCTCAAATTGAAAGTTCCAGCGGCACATCCAATTTCACTTTCAATGGCGGAACACTGAAAGCTGATGAAAATAACTCAATGTTCATGCAGGGACTTTCAAATGCCACCATTGGAAGTCATGGCGGCACCATTAATTCCAATGGATTTAATATCAGCATTGGACAAAATATTTCCGGCACCGGCATGTTGAATATCACTGGTGGCGGCACCGTGACGCTTTCCGGCAGCAATACCTATTCCGGCGGCACTACCATAACGGGAACGACACTCCTGCTGGCCAACACGACTGGATCGGCTACGGGTTCGGGCGCTATTACGCTTGGGACCGGCGGTGTTCTCGGAGGCACGGGCGTCATCAGCGTTGCGGCGGGTGGTAAACTTGGCGGTACCGGTGCCGTAACGAGTCCACTGACTACGGCAGCCGGCGGCACGCTCTCCCCGGGAGCCAATGATCCGGGCGGCGTTCTAACCATTGCCAATACGTTGACAATCGGCAATGGCACCGATTTGACTTTTTATCTTTCCGGACCTTCGGGCGGCACGAATTCCAATAGCCTGATACGGGTTTCCGGAACCACGGGCACCAACGGCAATCTGACCATCGGCCAACAGGTGACCGTATCGCTGCAATCCGGCGGCACATTGTCCGCGGGCATATACCACCTGATTTCCTACAGCGGTCAACTGGATAATCTGAGCAATCATTTCAGCGGATGGAGCCTTTCCGGCGTTAATCTCTCTGGAATGACATATCATTTCAGCGTACAAAGCTCGCCCGATAATCTGGACCTTGTCATCGCCGCCGCACCGACTCCGGAACCGGCAACACTGTTGCTGTTATCCACCGGTGCACTGGGGCTGCTGACGCGACGCAAGCAGCGCCGGGGCGTGATCTGATCGATTGCATTGTGCCACATAATGATACAAAATCAGAAGTTTTTTTTCATAAATGAGCCTATTAACGCAGGCTGACTCATGCTACATTACATCTATGTGTCGGAGGGCGGATGGCGGTGTGCCATCAGTTTTTGCGACGGGTGTGAAAGAGGCTTTTTTCAGGAGTTCATTGATGACTGATCGCAACTTGAATGGGAGAGATCGCCTGCGACATGTTCCGCTATTGCGACCGAGCGGGTTGAAACCAGAGTCTCGGCCGAACACGCAGGCCATACGGCGTACACTGTACCTCTGTGCTGCGATGTTCGCCGGAACATTACCGGCTTTCGTGCACGCGAACATACTGTCATCCAAACGCGGATTTGCCGACGTACATGCCAACTACAACGACTTACAGGCCTCCGGCGCCGGATGGTATTACACCTGGGGCCCAGGCCCCGCAAACCCCGGCAACTACAACGCCAATTTTTACCCTATGTTCTGGATGGCCCCCAGCCAGAGTACCATCAACACCGTTGTAGCCAGACATCCGCAGTATGTGCTGGGATTCAACGAACCGGATAATCCGACCCAATCGAACATGACCGTCGCACAGGCCATTTCCTCGTGGCGGATGATCTCCAGCAGCTTTGCCAATACATCAACACAGCTTGTAAGCCCGGCCGTCGAAGATACGACCACGGGGCATCAATGGCTTGAAAACTTCATGAGCCAGGCAAAAGCTGATAATCTGAAAGTCAATGCCGTTGCTTTTCACTGGTACGACAATGGCAATCCGTTGACGCCGCAGCAGGACGCCACCAATTTTCTCAACGCGGTAGCCTGGTACCATAACACGTTTAAGTTGCCGGTGTTTATAACAGAATTTGCGATCTACGACTGGGGTGGCGGTTATACCACCGCCCAGATGCAGACCGGTGAACAGCAGTTTCTCAATATTGTTACACCTCAACTCGATGCGCTTAGTTATGTCGCGGGCTATTCCTATTACAATTGGTTCAGCGGCCTGCCTCTCTATTCCACGCAAAGCGGCGTCAGTGGCAATCCGGATGTTCCGACCCCGTTGGGTTACACGTATATCGGAGCGGTTGGAACCGGAACCACCGCAAATATCAGCGGTGAAAACCTTGGAGAGCATGTGGCGTATCTTACCGGCGGCACGCTTACCATGACGGCCGGTCCAGGAACCGTTAAATACATCGATGCACTGGCCAATACCAGTTATATTACCGGAAACATGAATTGGAGCCTGGACCCGTCCTCTACAAGCAACTGGGTTCGTGTTTTACCGGGCGCAACGCTTTATAAATCGGGAAATAACATCGTCACGCTCGGCGGCGGCACCATCACCAACGACGGAACCATTCAGGTCGGACAGGGCATACTGCGCATTGCAGGCTCCACCACTGGCAGTGGATCCATTTATATCTCCAGCGTCGGCGGAACGATGGGGTCCACCGCCACGCTGCAAATCTCCGGTAATATCGATATTGCCACCCCGATTACATTTGCAGAGCGCAACGATCCAGGCGGTTCGGTCGGCATTGAAAGTGTCGGCGGAAATAACACGCTCAGTGGACCGATGGAAATCACTGCCGGCGGTGATCAGGCCCGTGTGCAGTCGGATACAGGGCTTTTGACGTTGAGCGGACCGGTCACCACCAATACAACCACCGCAAGCAATCTGTACCTGCAAGGGGCCGGAAACGGGAATATCAGCGGTGCCATATCGGACAACGCCATCAACGCGGCCGGGAAAATCAACATCTGGAAGCAAGGTACCGGCTTATGGGAGCTAAGCGGCCAGAACACATATACCGGGACGACAACCGTTTCCGCGGGCACACTGCTGATCAGCGGCAGCATTACCAGCACAACAAACATTCAAACCGGAGCTACACTCAGTGGCTCGGGTACCATCAGTGCGGCGGTCAGCAGCGCCGGTACGATACACCCCGGAACTGACGGAGCGCCGGCAACGCTGACCATGACCAGTCTGACGCTGGACAACAACAGCAGCCTGAATTTTATGCTTGATACGCCCAACTCCGCGGCCGGAACGAACGGGAACAGTCTCATTGCCACGTCTGATACCACGCTGGGTACCGGTATATCGCTGACGATACAGGCTGGCAGCCATTTTGGCATCGGGATTTATCACCTGATCAGTTTTTCGGGATCTATAAATAATTTGACGGATCTGAATTCCTGGACAATCAATGGCCCATCGGGCTTCACATACACATTAAGTGATCCGGCGGGTATGATTAATCTGAACGTAACGGCGGTACCGGAACCGGCAACGCTGGGATTGTTTATGGCGGGAGGAATATTCTTATTGCGGCGTAAAACGCGTCGAAACACGGTGATCAATTACTGACCGCAGTTTCAATTCCGGCAATGTTATCGTCAGCGTTGCGGACTTTATAAGAGTTGTCTCTTCCAGACAAAGGATAAAAGTATGATGCCCAATCGCAGACTCATCCCTGTCATTTTAATGCTTGTCTGTACATTCGTACCGTTGCGTGCCAACGTCTTCGCCCACAGCATAAAAAAAGGAGTGGGCATGGGACCTGGAAAACATCCCGGGCAGTGGCAAAAGTGTTTGGAAGCTCTGCACGTACATTGGGTTTACGACTGGGGGTCCCAGCGGTCCGGTGCCACACCAAAATCGATCACATTTGTTCCCATGATCTGGGGTTATTACCCCAAGAGCCTGCCTGCGGCGATAAAGCAGATTATTCGTTATCATCAGTCCGGTCTGGTTCAGGCCATGCTCGGATTCAATGAGCCGGATAACCGTACGCAGTCTCACGTGCCGGTTTCGACAGCCTTGAAAGCGTGGCCGGAATTGGAATCGGCGGGTATCCCATTGGGCAGTCCGGCGTGTGTACACCCGGACAGCCCGTGGATGAAAGCGTTCATGCGCGGGGTACAACGGCATCACTACCGGGTCAATTTCATCTGCATTCACTGGTATGGCGGTCCAAACCCGCGGGGCTTTATTGGCATGCTGCGAAACATCCATAACTTGTATCATCGCCCGCTCTGGATTACCGAATTCGCGGTCGGCGATTGGCATGCCAATAAGATGCACCCGAATAAATACTCGCCGCAAGTCGTCGCCCGATTTATGCGAGCGGTACTTCCAGCCATGAATCGTCTGCCCTATGTGCAGCGCTACGCCTGGTTTCCGGCTAGAAAATCCAAATTCACCGCATTGGGAACCTCCGCTTTAGTTCATAAAAATGGCACACTTACACGGCTGGGACGTATTTATGCGGCAGATTAACATTCCCTCCGGCGTCGCCTGAAGGCACGCCCGGTTGAACACCCAATAAGGTTTTTCCACAAATGATGAGCAATTGATGGTAAAAAAACTTATTCTCGCAAGCGCCTTATTTTGGATCGCGTCCTTTGCTTATGCACGGGCAACAACATTTTATGTGGATGCCATGCACGGCGCGGATACCAGCAATGGAATCTCCAGACACACAGCATGGAAAACATTGAGCCGCGTGAACCGCGCCCATCTTGCGCCAGGAGATCAGGTCCTGTTTAAGAGTGGTGACGTGTGGCACGGGTCCCTGGTGCCCGATGCGTCCGGAAGCCCGAAACATCCCATCGTGTTTGCACGGTATGGAAATGGACCGCTGCCGTTGATTGCGGCCGGCGGAAAAGCAAAGGATGCGGTTCGACTTTACAACGTGCAATATGTCGAAGTGCGTGACCTGGCGATAACCAACCATGGAAGAACAGCCGCCATTCGTCGTGGGGTGGATGTGGTATTGGATAATTTTGGAACCGCCCACCATATTGTTATCGAAGATTTATATATTCACGACGTCAACGGTACGCCCAAACAGAAAGATGACGGAGGTATCGTTTTCCAATCCCTTGGCCGAAAGATTCCAAGCCGTTTTGATGGCTTGTATATCAGGCGGAATATTATATGGAAAGTGGATCGCTCCGGAATTGTCGCCAGAAGTTCGAACGTTGCCCGCTCGCGATGGTTTCCGAGTCTCCACGTCGTGATTTCTGATAATTTCCTCGATAATATCGGCGGAGACGGCATTGTTCCCTGGACAACCGAGGGGGCGGTTGTAAAGTGGAATATTGCAAAGCGGTGCAGCCAGCGATTTCATCAATACAATGCAGGCATCTGGGAATGGAGTGCGGATGACACTTTTTTCACCATGAACGAATCGTTCGATACCAAGGGTACGCGCGACGGCGAGGGCTTTGATTGCGATTATAACTCACGCGGCACCCATTTCTATCGTAATTTCAGCCACAATAACGATGGCGGATTCATGCTGATTTGCACACCCATAAACCACAGTACCGCGGAGAATGCCGGTAACAGCGGGTCGGTGGTAAATGACAATATCAGCCATGATGACAAAGGCCTTCTGGTTAATTTAAGCAGCGCCTGGAACGTAACGGTTAAGAACAATCGCTTCTTTGTGGGACCTCATGACCATGTGGCCTTTCTTATGAACAAATGGGGTGGCTGGTCCAACCATGTGTGGTTTTTGGACAACAGCTTTTCAATTAAGGGCAACGGCAGCGTGACCTTTGGCCATGGTATTAAACGGCTGCGCAATGGCTTGTACCGCATTGCGCCCGGCTGGGGCGGAGCCACCGATATTCATTTTGACGGCAACACGTACTCTGGAACGGTGTTCAATTGGCCCAGGCAATCAACAGCGCCTGAAAAACATAAGCCGCAATCTGTTGACATGAACTGGGCTTCGGAGCCGATGTTTAATCCGCGGCATCCGCTGGAGTATCCGGCGTACCTGAAAGCACATCACGCGTGGATGGTCCGGTTGTTTCAGAAGGTATTTCCGAAAGGCCCGATGACGCCATCGGCTCGCTCGGTTCACACCGTTACCAATGACGTGAAATAATGCATTCGCCCCACACGCGTGCGATACATATCCTGAACCGAGCCATGCCCGGACGATTGCCGTGCATGGCTCGCGGTACGCGAATATGGGAATCGCATCGTTCGACCGCTACGCTTTAGCCAACAACTGTACCGCCGCGGCTTTGATACCGTCGGCGGTAGCGCGAACGCGAATAAGTCCGCCAGTGTGTTGTGCGCGCACCAGCACCATGCACAGACCGTTAAACGCACTGCGGTAATCCGCTTTATTGGGTTCAAGACATGCCGGATCTCCATTGCCAACTCCGGCATTGATGCCGGCACCGGAAACGCTCATATGTATTTTATTGTTGGCTGTTGGCACCAGCCGACCGGCCGAGTCCACCACCGAAATGGTAATCGGGACGACATCCTGGCCGTCCGCCCGCAGGATGTACCGGTCCGGCACCAGTAACAGGGCGGCGGGACGGCCCGTGGTTTCGATGCGATGGATCGCCGTGAGCGTGCCATTGTTGTATCCATATGCTTCAATATGGCCGGGATGATAGGACACATCCCATTGCACATGCTTGTATCGGGGCATTGCTTTGCGGCCATAACTTGTGCCATTGATCCGCAATTCAATTTCGTCGCAGTTGCTGTAGCACCATACCCGGATGGTTTTGCCCTCGTGCCCCGGCCAGTTCCAGTGTGGAAATATATGCACCAGCGGCTTTTCACCCCACCAGGCCTTGTAATACATTGCAACATCTTTGGGAAAGCCGCACATATCCAGCAGGCCAAAATGAGAGTTAATGCTTGGCCAACCACAGGGAGTCGGTTCACCGCGATAATCAAATCCGGTCCAGACAAACCCTCCCGCGATAAACGGCCGTATGGCTACCGGCTGCCAGGAATTCTCCGGGTTGCCATGGTAGGCGCTGACAAGACCGGCGGGAATATCCGTTTTGTAAATTCCACGATCACTGGTATTGCTGCCAATTTCACTTCCGAACATTTTTACATGTGGATAGGCCTTGTGGAAGCGATCATAGTTAAATGGATCATAATTGCAGCCCTGCAGATTCTCCACGGTTTCAAAGCCATGAAGTCGATGGAAATCCGCGTTCGCATCCCATCCATGAATCCGGGCATTGCTCCAATTGCCACTCATGGCACAGGTAATCGGCCGCGTGCGATCATACTTGTGAACCGATTGCATCAGGGCGGCAAACACTTTTTTGCCATACTCGGTATTTTGCACCATGTATTCTTCGTTACACAATGACCACATGATAATACTGGGATGATTGCGGTCACGCAGCACCATTTCATCGACATGCCACATGTTTTTATACGGATCTCCCACCGCGGTCTTGGCGCCATAGTCATCCCCAAGCCGCCGGTTTTCATCCATGACCAGCACACCAAGTTCATCACAGGCATCATAAAAGGCCGGAGCCATGATGTTGTGCGAACAGCGTATGGCGTTACAACCGATTTCTTTGAGCTTACGCACACGCCAGTACCACAGGCTGTCCGGCGCACCAATGCCCACACCCACAAAATCCTGATGATTGCATGTTCCCTGGAGTTTTACCGCCTGTTCATTCAGGAAAAAGCCCTTCTCCGCATCATAACGAATCGTGCGTATGCCGAACTTCTGCAGGTGTGCATCCACCAGCGCGCCACCGCGATATACCTGGGTGGTAAGCGTGTAAAGATTGCGATTCTCCAATGACCAGAGATCCGCATGTTGCAGTGCGGCAACTTGCGTTATGGCACCGGATTCGCCGGGGGAAAGAATCAGTTCATTGGAAACCTGGGCGACGCTTTGGCCCCGCGGATCGGTCACCGTTGACACAATGTTGCAGGTATGCCGCTGCGCGGATTCATTGACCACACTGGTTTGAATGGTTAAATCCGCAGTCGGATTGTTCTCCAGATGATGCACATCACTGACGACATAAACACCCCATGGCAGAACATGAACCGGATCGGCCACGTTAAGCCAGACGTGCCGATAAATGCCGCCGCCCTCATACCACCAGCCTTCAAATCTGGTCGGATCCACATAGACCGCCAGGATATTCTCCGAGCCGAAATTGGCAACTTTGGAAATATCGAATCGGAACGGAGTATAGCCGCCCTGATGGCGTCCAAGCAATTGGCCGTTCAGATACACATGCGCATCGCGGTAAACGCCTTCGAAATCAAGCCAGACGGCTTTGCCACTGTCGGAAGCGGACAGGAAAAAATGCTTGCGATACCATGCGGGATACACCGGCAAATACCCGTGTCCTTTATCCGCCTTGGGATCATATTTTCCTTCTACAATATAATCATGAGGTAATTCAACGACACGCCATGTCTCATCGTTGAAATCCACGGCGGCCATTCTACTTTGCCTCGCTTCCGGTCGCACGCCAAACGTTACCGGTCCGGTTATGCCGCCGCCACCGGATGTGTTTTGAACCAGAACCGTCAACACGTTGGGGCCATGGGGTTTCCATGCGGAATCCAACGGAACGGAGAAGGCATCGGCCCAACCGATATGGTGGTAGAGCTTTTTTCCATTGAGATAAATGGTGCCATTATCATCCACATGCGTGAATTCAATGATTCGACCGGCGTCAGGCATGGCCGGCAATTCTGTGCGACACCAGGCATATCCCACACGACCATGGAATATATCGTCTCCACTGGACATGGACTTCCATTTACCGGCTTTCAAATGAAGATCAGGATTGGTCATGACATCGGCCTGATCCGGCGTTCCTTCCATCCACTGCCAGCGATCAATGGAGACGGCGTGAAGCGGAAGAAGGGGTTTTACCGCTTTAAATCGCCAATTGGCATCAAGCAAAATGCGTTGCCGCGGCCCCTGCGCATTGAGTGCTGAGGCAACCGTTGAAGATTCTCCCCTTGTAACGGCCTGCGTTTTCCCCAGTGATGCAACCGCCGCAGCGGCCACACCTGCTTTCAGCAATTCTCTTCGACGGATCTCCATTGAACGCTCCAATCACAAAGCCGTAAAATTGTTCCTGACTGCCCAGTGAATTAAGTCCCGGAAGCGACGGCAAACGTTGATTCCGACCGGTCCGGTTAATAAGTATCGCTATATATAATGCAAAGCTGAAAAAAGTAAACTCGGCCGGATAGCGGTGCCCTACCACCGGGCCGTTTCAATAATCGTGGCAAATGCATCCGATTGACTTCACACTCGGTTCTCCAAAACCGACGTATGAGGCGCGAAATGTTGTTTTTCGCCAAAAACACGCAAAAATCGTCCGAGAATCCTCCGGGCAAACCGGTGCCAAAGCGAAAATGGGCATACTTTTGGCTCAAAATTGGACTTAAAATATCGCAAAAACTGTGATACAAAATCAGAAGTTTTTTTTACAAAATTGACCTATTTATTGCTTGGCAGACGAGTATAATGAACTATCGAGAGTTGGAATGGCAGCGGCAAAGGAAAGCGGTTACCACACAAACTTCTCAAGCGAGCGTTGCAATAATCTTTCAGGCAACGACAAAGGTGTTGAACGTGTGCAACTGATCTGATGATCAGGCCGGTCGAACAGATGATTTTTATTCAGGAGGTTTTACCATGAGTACCATTGGCGGATTCCAGAGACCATTTGGGCCAAAAACGGTCGCGAAGCGCGGCTTCACGCTCATTGAACTTCTGGTTGTCATATCGATTATTGCCCTGTTGATTGCCCTGCTGCTGCCGGCATTGGCCAAAGCCAAGCAGGAAT